>CAYLZI010000254.1:0-2050 GCA_964388215.1 uncultured Anaerolinea sp. | reverse complement strand
TGCGCCCCAAATTCATCGTTTGCGATGAGCCGGTTTCGGCGCTGGATGTGTCTATTCAATCCCAGGTGCTTAACATCCTGAAAGATTTACAGGCTGAATTTGGCCTGACTTACCTGTTCATTGCCCACAACTTGAGCGTCGTCGAGCATATTTCAGACCGCGTGGCAGTCATGTACCTGGGCAAAATGGTTGAATTGACCAGGCGCGATGAATTGTTCGCCAACGCCCTGCATCCGTACACCAAGGCACTCATGTCGGCCATCCCCATCCCCGACCCGACTCTCAAGCGCGAACGAATCATCCTTAAAGGTGACGTTCCCAGCCCGCTCAACCCGCCCAAGGGCTGCCGCTTCCATCCGCGCTGCCCGATTGCCGACAAAATCTGCTCTGAACAGGAACCCGAGTTCCGCGAAGCCTTGCCTGACCACTTTGTGGCTTGCTGGATGGTAAAATGACGCAACGTCCCGAAGGTTTTCAAACGGGAGTTTTGCCTTTTTCAGGAGCCTTCGGGACGGTTTTACTTGGAATGAAACACACCTATAAGCTTAATCAATTGTGCCGGAGTTAACCTGTGACCTTCCGCATTTTGATTGTCGATGACCAACGAGAAGTCAGCCGCCTGTTGAAATCGGCGCTTGAGACGATTGAACAAGGGCTGGATGTCGCCGAAGCCCCTTCGGGCGAGGAAGCCCTGTTGGATGCCAGGCGCAAGCAGGTAGATTTGCTGGTCGCCGACTTTCGCCTGCCGGGTATGACTGGCGTGGAGTTGATGAAAAAATTTCGCGCCATCAACCCACAGGTAAAAATCATCCTCGTCTCTGGCATCTCCGACCAGCGCTTGCTCAGGGATGTCGAATCTGCCGGGGCCGATGCTTTCTTCCAAAAACCGGTCTCGATAGCGGACTTTTTAGACACGGTGGAGCGTTTGCTGGGGATGGCGCGCACCATCGTCAAAGCAGAGACAAAACCGCCTTTTGAACCCCCAATTGAAGATGCGGATACAACATTAAGCAGTATTTTGGCGGGTTTGCGCAAAGATTTGGGCGCCCAAGCGGCGATTTTCATCGACAACCTGGGACATGTCCAGGCCGAAGCCGGGCAGATTCCTGACCCGAACAAAACGGTTTCGTTAATTTCTTCCCTGATGGGTCTGTTCAATGCCGCCCAGAAGGTTGCCAGCCTGCTCAACCACGCCGGGAGTCACCTGCACCTGTTCGACAGCGACGACCTGGATGGGGTTTTTGTTCCGGTTGGCCCTGCCCATGCACTCTTATTGATTGGGAAAAAACTGGCAGACCCCCGCCAATTGGCCGACAGGCTCGAGCGTGTTTTTACTGCCCGCGCGCAACTTTTGAATACCCTCAAAAGCATTGGAATTCCGGTTGAACCAATCGGCTCGGAAGAAAAAATGTCCCAGCGTACCGCCATCGAAGAACCCTTTACCCAACCCGAAAACCTGTCGCGCGATTTCCTGGACATTTTCAGCCAAATCGGACAAAAGTCTGTTGATGCCGACGCTTTTTGGGACACAGTGGTTGAAAAAGGAACTACATACGCAGAGCCGGATAAATTGACGTATGAACAGGCATCTAAACTGGGATTGACCCCTGACTCGGCGCAGTAAAAAAGTTGTGATACAATTTGCCCCGCTCAATCCATCGGTACGATTAGGGCGAGTTTTTGGGGCGTGGTGCAACGGCAGCACACCGGCCTTTGGAGCCGTGGATCTTGGTTCGAATCCAGGCGCCCCAGCCTCTTCACCAATGCGGAATGTAGAATGTGGAATGCAGAATCAAAAAATTCTGCAAACTGCCTTCCTCATTCTGCATTATTTTTATCTGGGAGGTTCTCTATGACCAAAACGACTGCTATCTTGCTCGCCGCCGGGCAAGGCACCCGTATGAAATCGGATTTGCCAAAAGTTTTGCACCCTGTTTGCGGCAGGCCGATGGCACTCTATGGACTGGATGCTGCGCGTGCTGTCAGCACCGAGACGCCTGTGCTTGTCGTAGGCGTGGGCGCGGACGAGGTTCGCAAGACCCTCGGCGGG
>CAYLZI010000253.1:0-3765 GCA_964388215.1 uncultured Anaerolinea sp. | reverse complement strand
CCTCATGCAGGGGTGTTTTTTGCTTTGCGGGGAACGCGCGCCCCCGTCGAGGGGATTTTTCAAATTCCGCCCTCTCCGCTAAAAAACACTCCTCATGCAGGGGTGTTTTTTGCTTTGCGGGGAACGCGCGCCCCCGTCGAGGGGACTTTTCAAATCCCGCCCTCTCCGCGGCAAAGACAAATTTTCTTTCTTAGAGTGGGTTGAGAAAGTTTGTCTGAAGAAGCACTCGTTTTGCAGAACGAGTGCTTCTGCTTTTAATGACCAATGAAACGACGAGAACCTATGTGGATTCTTTGCAACTATTTTGGCAAATTGTCCAGGAAGAGCCAACACTTTTTATGTTCTATCCTTTGTTTGTCGCTGCCCTGGAAACCACCTGGGAATTTGCGGATGCTTTGTTCATCTCTGACCTGGGCAATTTGGCGTTTTGGATGCAGCGCGAGGTGACGCGTTTGGCTCTTTGGCTGCCCTGGATTTATGCGCTCGACCATCTCTACAAATATGCAAGCCTGGCCTGGCGCATCGGCCTTTTTGATGAGGCGCAAAGCATATTGAGCTACCTGAAGGAAGGCGAACAAAAACTTAATGTCACATCCTGGCGTTCTGAGATTTTGACCGCCCGGTTTATATCAGACCCAACAAAAAGCAATCAGGAGTTGGAAAAACTGGAACGCTCCTACAACAAACGCGGCCTGATGGTCTGTAGAGACGAAGCCAGAAACCTGGGCAGGTTGAGTTCAAGCGGGTATCCTGTCCAAAAAAAGCGTCTGCAAGGGGATTTCATCCCTTCCTTCACATTCTCTCCTTGGTTCGCGCTGGCAAATGCGCAAAACCAGCTCAAACTTGCCTCTTTTGCCAGCAGCCAGGCTTTGCTGCCCAAAAAACCCCCCTGGTAGGCGCGCAAGAGCAGAGGAGATAGCCATTCCGATTCCGATAGAGTATCCTTCGTTCAGGAAATTCGTAAAAACATCGCCTGCTTCGCCGGGGCTATGAGCAGCGTCGGAAAGTCCCCGAGAGGGGATAAATCCGACTTTCGCGCTTTTTGGCGGTGGTTGGGGCAATAAAAGCCCTGTTTACAGGGCGTTGCCATATAGTCGGAGGGATTTACGCGTGCCACGCAGTGGTATCCCCCGGCGAAGCCAGATAGGTAAGTATTACTCGGAGCACTCACCGAAACCGTCCTGGAATTTCCTGAACGAAAAATATAGTACCCCGATTCTCCTCTCGCCGATTCAACGTCAGTTCATAGTAAAATCAAATTCGCAAAAATGACGAAACCCCGCGCGGTTTTGCGCGCCGGCGAGGCTTCTGCACAAACTACGCGGTAGAAGCGCGTAGCGGTTGGGGAAATGATACCATGCCCCAGGGAAGAATGAACATCCCGCCGCTGCCCCTACGGGGATAAACGCCAACCCGCGTGGGCGGCGTTTTTTTATCTCCAACAGGGAACATCATCATGGCCATCAAAAAGTCGGAACTGTACTCCTCGCTGTGGGCGTCGTGTGACGAGCTGCGCGGGGGGATGGATGCCAGCCAGTATAAGGATTATGTGCTGGTGCTTTTGTTCATTAAATACATCAGCGATAAATACGCCGGTCAGCCGTTTGCGCCGATTAATATTCCGGCGGGGGCCAGCTTCAAGGACATGGTCGCGTTGAAGGGTAAGAGCGACATCGGCGACCAGGTGAATAAGAAAATCATCGCGCCGCTGGTGAAAGCCAACCAGCAACTTTCACAGTCCGATTTTCCCGATTTCAACGACCCCACCAAGCTTGGCTCCGGGGAGGAGATGGTCAAGAAACTGACCAATCTCATTGCCATCTTCGAGGACAAGCGACTCGACTTTTCGAAGAATCGCGCCGAGGGCGATGATATTTTGGGGGATGCTTACGAGTACCTGATGCGCCACTTTGCCACCGAGAGCGGCAAGAGCAAGGGACAGTTTTACACGCCCAGCGAAGTGAGCCAGATTATGGCAAAAATTATCGGCATTGGGCAGGCGCAGACCAGCGCGGCGACCACGGTCTATGACCCGACCTGTGGCTCCGGCTCGCTGTTGCTCAAGGTGGGCGATGAAGCCGGGACGCCGGTGACGCTGTATGGCCAGGAAAAAGACGCGGCCACCAGCGGCCTGGCGCGCATGAATATGATTTTGCACAACAACCCGACCGCGCTGATTGCCCAGGGCAACACGCTGACCGACCCCAAATTTAAAGATGGCGACCTGCTCAAGACCTTCGATTTTGTGGTTGCCAACCCGCCTTTTTCCGACAAGCGCTGGAGCACCGGTCTCGACCCGGCCAACGACCCCTTTGAGCGCTTCAAAGCCTTTGGCGCGCCGCCCGCCAAGCAGGGCGATTATGCCTATCTTTTGCACATCGTGCGCTCGCTGAAACCCACCGGCAAGGGCGCCTGCATTTTGCCGCATGGCGTGCTCTTTCGCGGCAACGCCGAGGCCGATATTCGCCGGGCGCTGGTGCGCAAGGGCTACATCAAAGCCATTATTGGCTTGCCCGCCAACCTGTTTTATGGCACCGGCATCCCGGCTTGTATTGTGGTGATTGACAAGGAAAACGCCCAGGCGCGGCGCGGCATTTTTATGGTGGATGCCAGCCGCGGCTTTATGAAAGACGGCCCCAAAAACCGCCTGCGCGCCCAGGATATTCACAAAATTGTGGATGTCTTTACCCGCCAGGTGGATGTGGACAAGTATGCGCGCCTGGTGCCTTTCGATGAAATTGAGCGCAACGAGTTCAACCTGAACCTGCCGCGCTACATTGACAGCCAGGAAGTGGAAGATGTTCAGGACATCGAGGGCCACCTGCGGGGCGGCATTCCGGCGGAGGATGTGGAGGCGTTGGCTCCTTATTGGGATGTTTGCCCCCGGCTGAGGGGCGGTCTGTTCCAGCCCCGCCCTCACCCCCAGCCCCTCTCCCAACGGGCGAGGGGAGAATATTTCGATTTGGCGGTCGAAAAATCGGGCATCAAAGCCGCCATTTACCAGCATCCTGAATTTGTGGACTTTTTGCGCACCCAAAGCGCGCACTTTGCAACCTGGAAGGCGCGCCAACGTGCAGAACTGACGACCCTCGCGCCGGGATTCAGTCCGAAGAGCCTGATTGCCCGCCTGGGCGAAGACCTGCTGGCGCATTACAGCGGGCAGGCGCTGATTGACGCCTATGACATTTACCAGCACCTGATGGATTACTGGGCGGGCGCAATGCAGGACGATTGCTACCTGATTGCCGCCGATGGCTGGAAAGCCGAGACCACCCGCGTCATCGAGGTGGATAAAAAGGGCAAGGAACGCGACAAAGGCTGGACCTGCGACCTGATTCCCAAGGCGCTGATTGTGGCGCGCTACTTTGCCGCCGAGCAGGCCGCGCTGGAGGCCCTGAGCGCCGAACTGGAAGCCGTGAGCGCCCGCCTGGCGGAATTGGAAGAAGAGCAGGGCGGCGAGGAGGGCGCCTTTGCCGAGCTGGAGAAGGTGAACAAGGCCAGTGTGGCGGCGCGTTTGAAAGAAATCAAAGTGATCAGTGATCAGTCATCAGTGGCGGATGAACGGGCGGCGCTGGAGGAGTGGCTGAAACTGAACGAGCAGGAAAGCGGGTTGAAGGGCAAAGTGAAAGATGCCGAAGCCGCGCTGGATGCCAACGCCTATGCCCAATACCCCAAACTGAGCGTGGACGAAATTAAGACCCTGGTGGTGGAGGATAAATGGCTGGCAACGCTGGAAGCCGCCGTGACCGGCGAAGTGGAGCGCGT
>CAYLZI010000252.1:0-3766 GCA_964388215.1 uncultured Anaerolinea sp. | reverse complement strand
ATCCCGGCGGAGACATCCGCTGCCACCACATCGCGGGTGTACGGTTTCAGGGCAGCCGCCACCCGCCCGGTGCCGCCGCCCGCGTCGAGCAGCAGCCCGTCGATGGGCAGGTTCACCACCCGCAGCATTAAATCCAGCCGAGAAAAGGGAATCGCGCGGTCATAGAGCGGGGCGAGCAAATCGAAGTGGTCAAACATGGCTTGTCGGCATCCAAAAGTTTTCAAAATCAAGCGTAGCGCATGGTTTGGAATGCGTCTGCGGCATATCATCCCATTTTACAGCATTGTATTGGTTTTTCCTTTATAACGGCAAAAAGCCCCAGGTACAGCATGATTCCGTCAAAAAGGCGCGACGCACTACGACTTTAAGAAAACCCCGACTCTTGCTAGCGATTCCGAATCTTAAGCCAAAGCAAGCGAATTGGGACGCGGATTTAAATAGCGCATTTTCACCCACCCCGCCTTCGGCGCGCTTCGTAGTTCCGGTAGTGGGAGGATAGCCTTTGTCTTTGTGAAACGGTCAGGTTGCAAGACTTTAAGAAACCCGTTAGAGCCGACTCACCAAACTTGACGCAAATCCGCCGAACCCGTAAAATACGGCGTCCGCACAAGCGCAGGGTATTGGACACCCGTCGCTTCTCATTCATTCGCCAAATTGGGAGGGCTGTTATGCACGTCGCTTTTTCGTATCCGCTTGAAATTGCCAGTAATGTTGCCAGGCCGCCACTGCCGCTCATGTGGTGGCTTGGGCCGATTATGGCGCTGGTGGCGCTCGTATTCGCTTATATTCTGTACAGGCAACTGCTACAGATGAGCGAAGGTACCGAGCGCATGAAAGAAATTGCCCAGGCCGTGCGCGAAGGCGCAATGGCCTATCTGCGGCGGCAGTATAAGATGGTGACGATAGTTTTTGTCATTCTGTTCGTCATTTTCTTTCTGCTATCCTTTTTCAACCTGCAAAACCCGATTGTGCCATTTGCCTTCATTACCGGAGGGCTTTTTTCTGGCATTTGCGGCTTCATTGGCATGAAAACGGCCACCAATGCCTCAGCGCGCACGGCCTTTGCCGCTACCAAAAGTCTCAACAGTGCCTTGCAGGTTGCCCTGCGCGGCGGGGCAGTAATGGGTCTTGTTGTGGTTGGTTTTGCCTTGCTAGACATCACAGCCTGGTTCCTGCTCCTATATAACGTCTTCCCCATTATATTTCCAGATAACTTCATCAGCCTGGCCGAAAACCCACTTCCTCAAATTACAGCCATCATGCTCAGCTTTGGCATGGGCGCCTCCACCCAGGCCTTGTTTGCCCGCGTGGGCGGCGGCATCTACACCAAAGCCGCCGATGTCGGCGCGGACCTGGTCGGCAAAGTTGAAGCCAACATCCCCGAAGATGACCCACGCAACCCCGCCACCATCGCCGATAACGTAGGCGACAATGTCGGCGATGTGGCCGGCATGGGCGCAGACTTATACGAATCCTATGCCGGTTCCATTCTGGCCACCTCGGCGCTTGGCGTGGCGGCAGTTGGGTTCAAAGGCGCCGAAATGCTCGGCGGGAAGACCCCGCTGGAGATGGGCATGATTTACATCGCCGTCCCGATTGCCCTGGCTGCCCTGGGCATCCTGCTTTCCATCCTGGCGATTTTCGTAGTGCGCTCCAAAGAAGACGCCACTCAATCCGAATTGATTGGCGCGCTTAGCCGCGGGCTGTATATCAGTTCCGCCGGAATTGCGGTGCTTTCCCTGCCGCTCTTCTTTGTCCTGGGGATTCCCAACCCAATCAACCTGTGGGTTGTCGTCATCACCGGCCTGGTCGTCGGCATCGCGGTCGGCAAACTGACGGAATACTACACCTCGCACGCCTTTGGGCCAACCCGCAATATCGCCAGCCACGCCAGCACCAGCACCGCAACTGCCATGATTGAAGGCCTGGCGGTTGGGATGCGTTCAGGCGGCCTGCCGGTTGCAGCGGTTGTCATTGGCATTGTGGTCAGCTTTTACGTTTCCGGCGGCGCAACCAACATCTTGCTGGGTTTGTACGGCGTCGGCCTGGCAGCAGTCAGTATGCTCTCCACTCTGGGCTTTACCCTGGCAACAGACGCCTACGGCCCCATCGCCGATAACGCGGGCGGCAACGCTGAAATGTCCAAACTCGACCCCATCGTCCGCCACCGCACCGACCAATTGGACGCGGTTGGCAACACCACCGCGGCAATTGGCAAAGGCTTTGCCATTGGCTCCGCCGCGCTGACCGCCATGGCGCTGCTGGCGGCCTATCTTGAAGAGATTCGCCTGGTTCTGCACGAACTGCGCGGCGTCGAGTCCCTCATGGTGGATGGGCAAGCCGTCAAAGTAACTGAAATGACCATGCAACACTTTATGACCTTTTACGGCGTAACCCTGCTCAACCCGGCCGTCCTGGTAGGCGTCTTCACCGGTGTCGCTACAGCCTTCTACTTCTCGGCCATGACCATGAGCGCGGTTGGGCGCGCCGCAGGCGGCATGGTAGATGAAGTCCGCCGCCAATTCCGCGAAATTCCGGGCATTCTCGAAGGGAAAGCCAAACCCGATTACGCGCGCTGCGTCGAAATTAGCACTGTTGCAGCCCAACGCGAAATGATAGACCCCGCGCTCCTGGCACTTGTCATCCCTGTCCTAACCGGCATCATATTTGGCGTGGCAGGCGTTCTCGGCTTGCTGGTTGGCGGCCTGGCAGCAGGATTTTCGCTGGCAATTATGATGTCCAACGCAGGCGGCGCCTGGGACAATGCCAAAAAATACATCGAAAGCGGCGAACATGGCGGCAAAGGCTCCGACGCCCACAAAGCCGCAGTCGTCGGCGACACCGTTGGCGACCCATTCAAAGACACTGCTGGGCCGTCACTCAACATTCTCATCAAATTAATGTCTATGGTTTCGGTGGTTTTTGCCGGACTCATCGTCGCCTTCAACAACGGCCAGGGCTTACTGCTCTCCCTTCTCACCCGTTAATCGCCCCCTATACCCAAAAAACGGCGCGAATCAAATCGCGCCGTTTTTGACTCTCTCCTTATTAGGGGCGACCCGTCAGGGCATAACCTGATACGTTTTCGCGGAGAATCCTGGCATAAAAGGATGATTTTTCGCGCTGGGCGGGTCGCCCCTGCGGGTTTTGCCGTTAAAAACGGCAGAGCCAATTTACCTTACTCGAACTTCACCTTCTCCACCCCCACCAAATGCGGCGCTGGCACATAAATTCCGCGCCCCGTTACCGCCACCGCACCATCCGGCAGCAAAATCTCACTCGTCGTCAGCACCTTGCGCTCGCGCCGCTCCCGCACCCGCGCCCTTATGGTCACTTTTTGACCGAGCGGCACTGGCTGTTTGTAATTGATTTCCAGGTTGACCGCCACCACCCGCAGCCCCGCCGTCCAGACCGCCGCGCCCATCGCCTCGTCCAGCACCGCCGCCGAAGCCCCGCCGTGCAGGTGCGCGGGCGGCCCCTGCTGGCCCTCGTCGAAGGTGAACTCGGCGAAAATCTCGCCATCTTCCTGCTGGAACCAGGTCAGCCCAATACTGCGCAGATTATCCGCGCCGCACACAAAACACGCGCCATGCCCGGGGAGTTGTCTCATTATTCCTCGATTGGGTTTGGATTTTTACTGAAAAAACGGCGATACGCCGCCGACTCATCCATCATTTTTTCGATTCGGATTTTAATCTCCGCCGCGGCGGATTCATCCGTCCGGGCGTTCGAGGCGGCGAGAACAATTCCCCCGCCCGATTCTGAC
>CAYLZI010000251.1:0-3849 GCA_964388215.1 uncultured Anaerolinea sp. | reverse complement strand
TTGGCTTTCATTCGCCAATTGTCTTACTGCCCTAACCCGAACTGACGTTATACTATTGGCAAATCTGGAAAATAGCGTAAGATAATAGGGAAGCAAGAGCGCAGATACGGGATAAGGAGGAATAATGAATATTTCTCGCCAGACAATTCTCCAAATTGCCCGTACGAAGCTGTTGAATGCTCATTACAGCCCTGAACAGCGGGAACTAACCCTGCGCCTTTTAGATTTGCTGTTAGAACTTGCCGCCGCAGACGGAAAAAGTGAGGACTCTGCCCGCGCGACGGCCAAATTGCTGTCAAATGTCACCCGCCATCACAACCTGTTTGCCATCATCCAACAGCAGGCCGCCGAGCTAGAAGCGCTTAAGCGCATTAGTGTTAATCTGACCTCCAGCCTGCAACTTCAGTCGGTGTTAGACCGGGTAGCCACTGAGGCCATGCGGCTTATCAAGAGTTCCCACGATGTAAATATTTTCTTATATGAAAATGAAACCCTTCAGTTTGGGGCCGCGCTCGATTGCGAGGGCAACCGCAATCAGGTCAATTCCTTTCCGCGCCCCGAAGGGTTGACATATACCGTTGCGCGCGCGAGAGAAACCATCGTGGTTGATGAAATGCGCGAGCACCCTCTATTCAAGACCGCACCCGCCTCCTGGCAAGGCGCCATTGTGGGTATTCCGCTCAAAAGCGCCGATTCTGTGGTCGGGGTGATGAATATGTCGCTTTGGCCTGGGCGAAAGTTTTCCGCTGCCGAATTGCGCCTGCTCGACCTGCTGGCAAGCCAGGCGGCGGTTGCCATTATCAACGCCCGCCTGCACCAATCCATCGCGAAAGAAGCCATGAGTGATATGTTGACCGGCCTGCCCAATCGCCGAGCGCTGGATGCGCGGCTGGAAAACGAAGTCCATCGGGCAGAGCGCTACGGGCACCAGTTTGCCGTGCTGATGATGGACCTGGACGGGTTTAAGTCCATCAACGACACCTACGGTCACGATGTGGGCGACCGGGTACTACATGACTTTGCCCGTTTCCTGTCCGAGGGCATGCGTTCCAGCGATTTCCTGGCTCGCTACGGTGGCGATGAAATGACGATGATTATGCCAGAAACCGATGGAAACTCTGCCGCGCAACTGGCCGGAAACATCACCAGGCGCATGGAAAAGTTCGAGCTTGTTTTGCCCGATGACTCAAAGCCCCGCCTGGGCATTTCGGGTGGCATTGCCATCTACCCACACCACGCCAAAACTGCCGCCGATTTGTTGCGCGCTTCCGACGAAGCCCTGTACCGCGCCAAACGGCACGCGCGTGGCTCTTTCCTTCCCGCCCGCATTGGCACAGGCGAACTTCCTCCTCTAAAAAACTTGACGTAAAGTTTGGTGTTATCCCTGTTACAGTTAAATTCTTACAGTTCTCCCGCTTTTGGTGGAATTGCGGGGTAGGTTCGCCCCTGAGGGTTTTCCTCGGAGTTCTTCATATTTTAATTCTGTTTGATTTCGGCTTGCCCGAGTTAAGGAGAAATACCGTGTTGCGTAAAGCCAAACTCATCTTGAACCCGATTGCTGATATGGGCCGCGCCTGGAAGGTCGCCAATGACCTGCGCCCCATCGTAGCAGAATATGGTCATGCCGATTGGGGCGGCACGGTCTACCCTGGTCATGCGGTGGAACTGGCACGTCAGGCCGCGCTGGATGGCTACGAAATGGTTGTGGCGGTTGGCGGCGATGGCACGGTGCATGAAGTGGTCAATGGTTTGATGCAGGCTCCAGCGGAGAAGCGTCCCATTCTGGGTGTGGTGCCGGTTGGGTCGGGGAATGATTTCGCTCACTCCATCAACGTCCCCATGAAAGCGGGCCATGCCCTGTTGCGCGCGCTTCAGGGAGAACCTTCGAGCGTGGATATTGGCCTGATGACTGACGAAAATGGCCGCCGCGAGTATTTCGACAACACGGTTGGAATCGGGTTCGACGCGGTTGTCACCATCCGCTCGCATAAACTCCCCATCGTGCGTGGATTTTTGATGTACCTGACAGCCGTCATCCAGACTATCATCCTGAATCACAACCCGGCGCATCTCGAAATCCAAACCGATACAGAATCCTGGGAGCAAGGAACAATCATGCTAACGGTTTGCAACGGACCGCGCGAGGGTGGCGGTTTCCTGGTGGCGCCAGATGCCAAAAATTCGGATGGCTCCCTGAACTATGCCACTGTTACCCAATGCAGCCGTCTCACCATGCTCCGGCTGGTGCCAGAAGTGATGAAAGGCACGCATGGGCGATTCAAACAGGTCAGGCAGGGGGAATGTAAGCGGCTTTCGCTCACGTCTGACCGGCCCCTATACATCCACGCTGACGGGGAAATCTACACCAGTTTCGGCAGCAACCTGCGCGGACTGGCCTTTGAGATTCTGCCGGGCGCGTTGCAAGTGGTGAAAGGGTAGAGGGGCAGGGGTGAGGGCGAAACTCGCTTTCTTGAGAACGCCATGCTTGCCCTGACTTGGCCGGGAACTCTCTAAACCCAGGTGTTGTATAATAAAAGCATGAACCCCATCCAGCAACTTGCCAAACTGTGCGAGCAGTATTCCATAGACATTCTTTACGCCTTCGGCACTGGAATCTACCTTGGATACCGGCAGGCACATCCTGACAAAGGGATTTGCTAATGGATGCCCCAAATCCCCCTCCACTTCATCATTTGTCATCCGCTTTGTGATGGCTTTCGAGCCACGCCGAGATACTGGCCCCGGCTCGAAAGCCTATCGGGGCGAGATTCGGCGCATCCAGACCAGCGAGGAAATCCACTTCATCGCCTGGGAAGAAGCCGCCGAGTTTATCCGCCGTTATGTGCCGCTCGAACGGCGGGAATCTCTGCCCGAAGATTGACCGGCTTGTAACTGGCCCGTAACCCGATTGGCTGCAATGAGAAAGCGTTTACTCTCAGGTTTTCCAGCCCAAACCAAGAAGGAGTTATCAACATGCGTTTGAAAGATAAAGTCACTCTCGTCACCGGCGGCGCTGCCGGAATTGGCAAAGCCACCGCCTTGCGTTTCGCCGAAGAAGGCGCAAAAGTCGTCATTTGTGACCTGAACGAAGAAACCGGAAAGGCCCTGCTGACCGAACTCGGCCCCGAAGCGCGCTTCTACAAAGTCAACGTCGCCGACCGCCAGGAAGCGCAAACCTGGGTGGACGATGTGGCTGCCCACTATGGCCGGGTGGACGTTTTGATTAACAACGCCGGTATCTTGCGTGATGGCTTGTTTGTGCGCGTTAAAGACGGCGTGGTGGTTAAACAAATGGAAGAAGCCGCCTGGGATGCCGTCATCAACGTCAACCTGAAGGGCGTCTTCAACTGCACCCAGGCCGTGACCCCAATCATGATTAAGCAGGGCGGCGGCGTGATTGTCAACGCATCTTCGGTTGTCGGCTTGTATGGCAACTTCGGCCAGACCAACTACGTTGCCTCCAAGTCCGGGGTGATTGGCATGACCAAAGTCTGGGCGCGCGAACTGGGCCGCCACAACATCCGCGTCAACGCGGTGGCGCCGGGCTTCATCATGACCGAAATGGTGCAGCAAATGCCCGAAAACATCCTCAACGACATGAAATCGCACACCCCGCTGGGGCGTCTCGGCGACCCGCGCGATATTGCCAACGCCTACCTGTGGCTATCCAGCGACGAGGCGGCTTTTGTCACTGGCGCAACCATCAGCGTGGATGGCGGGATTGTGGTGGGGACATAGGGTCCCGTTGTCCCCAAATCAACCCGCCCGGCGCGCAGAATCAACGGCCTGCGCGCCGGGCGGGTTTTGCAGCGTCTGTGTGCTGGTTTTTACCGATGCGGTCTGCGCCGC
>CAYLZI010000250.1:0-3901 GCA_964388215.1 uncultured Anaerolinea sp. | reverse complement strand
GGCGGGGATATTCAGAAAAAAGATTCATTATTTAGGTATAAATACGGATACTCGATTTTTTTATGTATGAATTTCCATTACGAATTTTTTTCCGATAAATACCTTTCGGCATCGATAGCCGCCATACAACCCGAACCGGCCGCTGTAACCGCCTGCCGGTAGTGCGAATCCTGAACATCGCCACAGGCAAAAACACCCGCTATTTTTGTTTTTGATGTTCCGGGAATGGTTTTGATATATCCTACTCCATCGGTTTCCAGGTATTCCTTAAAAATATCTGAATTGGGTTTGTGGCCGATAGCCAGAAAAAACCCATCGATTTTTATTTTTACTTCCTCTTCGCCCTTTTCGCCTTTATTCTTGTATAAAGTAGCGCCTTCTACAACTCCATCGCCAAACAGACCTTTTACCTGGTGTTTCCAAAGAATTTCGACATTGGCTGTTTTCATTACCCTTTCGGCCATAACCTTCGATGCCCTTAACTCATCACGCCGGACAATCAGGTAGACTTTCCGGCATAAACCGGCGAGGTACATGGCTTCCTCGGCTGCCGTATCGCCTCCGCCAACCACAGCCACATCCTTTCCGCGATAGAAAAAACCATCGCAGGTTGCACAGGCAGAAACCCCCCCGCCGGCATACTTCTTCTCATCATCGAGGCCAAGGTATTTTGCTGTTGCACCGGTGGCTATAATCACAGTTTCGGCTTCAATTAATTTGTTGTCGTCGATCCAAACCTTATGCACTGTACCCGAAAAATCGGTTTTAGTTGCCATTCCCCATCGAACATCAGTTCCAAACCGTTGGGCCTGCTTTTTTAAATCTTCCATCATTTCAGGCCCGGTAACTCCCTCCGGATAACCAGGGTAGTTTTCAACTTCGGTGGTGGTTGTTAGCTGGCCGCCGGGTTGAAGCCCTTCATACATAACAGGGTTCAGGTTTGCGCGGGCCGCATAAATTGCAGCTGTATATCCGGCAGGCCCCGAACCAATTATCAGACATTTTACTTTTTCTGAACCGACAGGTTGGCCGCATGCATTCCCGTCATCGTTAATATCAAGTGGTTTAAACATATTATTAAAATTTTTAGTTGAACAAAAGTACGAAACATCTTTCAGGGAACATAAAAAATCCAATCGATAATAGTGAAATGGAATAGTTAAAAACTATCAAAAGGTTTTTATTGATTTGAAAATGAAAAAAAGTTTTGAAAAAGCAAAATCAACTATTACCTTTGCCACCGCTAAAAAATTAGCAAACAAGTTCGGGGTGTAGCGCAGCCTGGTAGCGTATCCGTCTGGGGGGCGGGGGGTCGCAAGTTCAAATCTTGTCACCCCGACTTTTAAAAAATCAGTTAGTTTCAGCTAACTGATTTTTTTTTTGGAGCTACAATGGAAGCAAAAAACAAAGAACAATAGGCAAAGGCAGAGACAAAGACAAAGGCTAAGGCTAAGGCTAAGGCTAAGAGCTAGTAACTAGCCAGTAGCAGTAGCCAGCATCCCCGCCTGACTGACGCAGTCGGGCAGGCAGTATCCCGCAACCCGCAACCCGTAACCCACAACCCGTAACCCGCAGCCCGCAACACGCAACACGCAACCTGCAACACGTACACCCCCCACTTTTTTACACATTAGTTAACCAAAACGCCCTTTTTGGGAAACTCAGCGCATTTATAAACATGCTGTATAACAGTACATTAATCCCGAAATGGGAAAAACAGGAAAAAAATGCGACACGTGCCAGATTTTATCTGTTGAAATATCATTAAAATATGGTGTCTTAGAAATACCGGTGTTTTTTTCACTGTGGGACAGCAATATATACAACCTGAAATAAATTGGCTTACCTTTCATCCGGTTTTGTGAAGATAAAAAATAAGGGTTTTATTTAAAGCATCACCATTAAACTTTTTAACCGGCACTTATGGAAAACCAGATACTTATTTTTCCTTGTGCATATAGTTTTTAATTTCTGGAGCGCTGAAAGCAGGCTTCCGGAAAATAGTTTGCATTGCCCTGGAGTGGACGCCAGTGTAATGCAAATGGTTACAAATCCCAGTGGTTTTATTTTCTGATATAACAATGTATTGAATGTGGCATGCATTGGAACGATATATTTATTCTAAACACAAGTTTTTAACTCAAATTCTACAAAATGAAAAAAATTTACGAAACAATCCGAACATCCCGCGCAGCGCTTTTTATGCTTTTTGCGGGGCTACTGATGCTGACCGCACAGGCCGGTATTGCGCAAACGGTTACTATTGCAACCGATAAAGACGACTACTGGCCCGGCGAGTGGGTAATGATTTCCGGAACCGGCTGGTTGCCCGGCGAAATGGTACAGCTTACCCTGATACACGTTGAACCCAACATTCCTGACCATACGCATGATGACGTATGGGAAGTACAGGCCGACAGCGATGGAAACTTTTTTATGGAAGAATTCTTCTTTGTTGAGGAACAGGAGCTGGGAACAGCCTTTGAACTTACTGCGCTGGGGTTAACTTCGGGGTGGAAAGCAATAACCAAATTTACTGATGGCAATTATTATAACCTTACCATTAGCGCCCAAAGCCCTAATCCGGTTCCTGCCGGAAATACGGCAACTTATACAGTAACAATGGTGTCGCAGGCTAACAGCGGGTATCCTTTTACTGTAAACCTTTCAACGTCGGCCCTAACAAACGCAACTCCAACATTTTCTTCAAGCAGTTTTGAATTTACATCTAAAAATCAAACCCGTACTGCAACACTCTCAATAGCAACTGCCCTGAATACTTCTAACCAACAATTCGATCTGTTTGGTGCAGTAGCTGGTTTACCAAACCAAGATGAAAAAGTCCAGAATATCAATTTAACAATCGGAGCTTGCACCCAGCCAAACAACGTTACCGGAAATGGTTTTACAGGGAACACCATTTGCGCCGGCGCCATAGGCACATTAACATTTGATGCTATCGACGCTACTTTTAGTACGCCATATACCATAGTATATACAAATGGTACCACGCAATGGAGCCAGGTAATTTCAAGTGCTTCGGCTACTACTTTTAATGTGGCAGTAAACCCAACCTCAACAACAACCTATACGCTGGTATCGATTACCAATGGTGCGGGATGTGTACGAACCAGCGGGTTTGGGGATGCAACAGCCCAAATAACAGTTAACCCTTTACCTGCTGCCCCAACTGCCGGTAATGTAACAGCCACATACGATGGGACTGCTAAAACAGGTTCTGCTACTGTTCCTGCCGGAGTAACAGTTGACTGGTACACCGATGCTACCGGTAGCACCTCAACTACAGCCCCTTCTGGCATTAACGCAGGAACTTATACAGCCTGGGCAGAAGCCCGAAATACAACTACTGGTTGTAAAAGTGCTACACGGACACAGGTGACAGTTACCATTAACACACGCCCAATCACCATCACTGCCAATGCTAAATCAAAAGTTTACGGCGAGGCTGACCCGCTGCTCACATACCAGATTACAAGCGGTAGCCTGGTTACGGGAGATGCCTTCACCGGCGCATTGTCCAGGGTGGCTGGCGAAAATGTGGGAGATTATGCCATCAATCAGGGAGTGCTTGCTTTGAGCAGCAACTACATTCTTAGCTACACAGGCGCTAACCTCACTGTCAGCAAAGCCGAACTCACCGTTACAGCCGACGACAAGTCCAAAGTTTACGGTGCAACTGACCCGACGCTGAGTTACACGCCAAGCGGGACGCTTTACTACAGTGACACCTACGCTGTGATTACCGGAGTAAGCATGAACACCGCCACCGGCGCTGCTGCCACCTACGGAACGCACGACATCAATATTTCAGGTGGTGTGGCTGACAACTACAACGTAATCCACGTCAAGGGAACGCTCACCGTCAGCAAAGCCGAACTCA
>CAYLZI010000249.1:0-3942 GCA_964388215.1 uncultured Anaerolinea sp. | reverse complement strand
TCTCGAGGTCAGCCGCTTCGTCGCTCACGTTTTGGACGTAGAGCGCGGCATTGTAACCGCCGCCAAAGGCGCCCTTAAAGAGCATTGGCACATACTGAGTGAGGCTGCCTGCGCCTTGACCAACATAGGAGGCCACTTCAGCCCCCAGGTGCGGGCGGCCAACGGCCAACACTGGCTGGTCGGCAAAGACTGCCACGCCGCCAACCCAGGGGGAAGGAACGACGCCAGCATGGCTGAACGGAACAACTTCAGCCGTGTTTACGGCGTTGTGGTGGTGCAAGACGAGCAAGCCCTGAGTGTACTCGTTCATATAGGCTTTGTTGTAGCCAATATTGAACGTGGGAGTATAGTCTGCATCGTCGAACCAGATTGGGATGTTCGAGATGCCAGGATTGGTGGTCGTGAAGGCCCGCTTGGCAATATCGTAACTGTACCAATCGGTCATGTCAACGTAATCAGGGGCGTCGCGGTGGAAGGTGACGACGTAGAAGTCGAAATCGGTATTGCTGGCGCTCAGACCAAGCAGCACAGCAGCCGCTGGCATCATCACCACGTTGTTGTTGAAGGGATTGGTGCTCGTACCTCCACTGAATGCGTTGATAAAGTGACTCTGTGTAGCAGCAAAGGTTGTCAGGTTCAAAACCACTGTCACAAAAGTGTCGGTTCCGCTCTGAGCAGTGTTGTAGATGACGTAGTCTTCAACGCCATCTTCGTTCACATCAACGTAAATGCCGAATTCCGTCGAGCGGAGGGTGTCCCAGTCTCCGTAGGTGGAGAGGCCGAAGTAAACAGCCGGGCTGCCTGTCAGGCCATAGTTGCTCATGGCGCCAATGTATTGCAGGTCGGCGCTCTTGACCGAGCCGGTGATGGCTGGTTCTTCGGGGCTTTCTCCAAGCAGTTCGAAGAGGGTAGCCAGCGGGAAATCAGACGGGAAGTCAAACGTCGCGCCGCTGGGGGTCAGGGCCAGGGTGCCAGAGGCGGCCGCGGGCAGCGGCAGGCTGGTTTCTGCCACTTCCATATCGGAGGCCGCGCGGGCCGAAATATGGACGGGAACGCGCAGGGTGGGCGCGCTGCCGGTGGAGGTGAAGACCACCAGGCCGCCGCTTTCTGCCATGCGAGAGCGATTGCCCAGGGCAACCGTTGGGTCGAGTGTTTTTATCAGCACGTTCGCATCAATTTCGACCTTGACAACAACGGTTTCAGTTCCGCCCGCCGGGACGGTGACCGAGGTCAGCGGGTTGTCGGAATCATCCACCAGGCTGAAGACGATGCCCGCGTTGGGTTGGTAGCGCAGAACAAAGGCCACACCGTAGGTTTCAGATGCCGCGCCTTTGTTTTCTATGGTGATGCTCTTGGTCAGGGTCTGGTCGGGGCCAGCGGCGACCGTATCTTCCACTTTGACAACGCCAAACGGCACGCTGACCATTTCGGGAATATCGGTGTTGTAGGCAATCACGTCTGTGCTGAGGGCATTGGGGATAACCATGCGCCCGGCGCCCACGCGCGAAGGCGTGCTGGGGTTCGCACCCTGGGTGATGTTCTGGGTGGCGGTGTTCATGACCAGGGCCTTAAGTTCGGCCACTGTCCAGGTGGGGTTCTGTTCGCGCAAAAGCGCCATGGCGCCGGCCACATGCGGGGCAGCCATGGAGGTGCCGCCAAGGCTTAGGCCTTTATTGCCTGTGTTGGTGGCGGTCGAGAAAATCGTGTCGCCAGGCGCGGCAATATCGGGCTTGAGGTAGTTGGTGACCCGGGCAATGCCGCGCGAGGAAGAAGCCGTGAGGGTATCTTGCAGGGCAGGGTCGAGGTAAACGAACTGATTGGCGTAATCGGTGGTCAGGCGCACATTGACCGTGCCAGCCAGCAAATCGGCCTTGAGGTCGTTGCCGATGAGCTGGGTGGTCATCATGGCGGGGATGGTGGTGGAGCCGGTTGGGGTACCGCCCATGCCAAAAGGCCCGCCTGGCTGGTTGTTGGCCACCAAGACGCCCGTGGCCCCGCCCAAAACCGCGTTCTGGTATTTCTCGACAAAGGCACACACCCCGCGGTCAATTAGCGCGATTTTACCGCTGACGCCAGCAATCGGCGTGCCTGCGCCGCAGCCGTTGGCCGGAGTGCCGTATGCCAGGTCACCGGTTACGTTGAACGTGGTGGGGCCAAACGCGGCTTCCACGGCGAAGTATGTGCCGGGGGTCATTGTGCCGGCAGTAGAAATCAGCTCGAATGCGCCCACCACTGCGCCGGCATCCATGCTGTTGGCAACGCTGATAGCGCGGTGCGCAACGCCAGGGGCGCCGGTCACATAATACAGGTCGCCGCTATTGCCAGCCGAAGCGACAACGATGACGCCTGCGGCGGCGGCATTGTTGGAGGCAATCGCGCTGGTGTCGGCTTCAGAGCCGAAGGAGGAACCCAGCGACATGTTGATGACATCCAGGCGGTCTGAGAAGTTGCCATCGCCATCGGGGTCCATCGCCCATTCAATCGCCTGTTCGGTCACGGCAGTCGAACCTGTGCAGCCGAAGACGCGCAGGGCATACAGGTCAGACTTGGGAGCAACGCCTGGGCCAATGCGGAATTTGGCGATATAGTCGTTGGGGCTCAGCGCAGCCAGGTCAGCGTAGGTATCGCCCACGCCTTCAACGAACGTCGAGCCATTGGGGAGGACGCCATAACCGGCTGCGGTGCCGGCCACATGCGAACCATGCCCGTTGCAGTCCATCGGGTCGGGGTCGGGGACGGGGACGAGCGCGGCGCCGCTGCCAGCGGCATTGTAAGCGTCACCGACAAAGTCATAGCCGCCCACCACTTTGGCAGTCGGGAAGAGGTTGCCGGGTTCGGTGAGGCTGGTGAAGTCTTGCCCGGCGTAGCCGCCATCGCCGCCGAAGTTGGTGTGGATGTAGTCAACGCCGGTGTCAATGATGCCGACCTTGATGGTTTCGCCCTGGTAATTCCCAGAGCCGGCCCAGGCCTGCAAAGCGCCAACCAACGGAACGCTGGTGGTGTGGTCGATTTCCTTGGGGGTAATCGGGTGCAGGGCCTTCACGCCGGGCATCTTTGCCAGTTCAGCCACCTGGCTGGCATCTACATACAGCCAAATGCCGTTGTAAGCACGCTGGGCGCGGAACAGTTCCGTAACCGGAATGCCCTTGCTCTTCAGGGCGCTGGCAAACTTATCTTGCTCAGCCTGGAGCAGGTTGACCTGCGTCTTGGTGACGGAGGCCAGGGCTTGGGTAGAGAAGGACTTTTCTTTGGCATCAGCATAGGCTAAGGTCGCAGGCTTGCCTGAAAACTCAACCACAACGCCGATAGGGCCTTGAATATCGCCCAGGCGGCCATAGAAGTCGGTCACTTCATCCAAAGATACAGAAGCGACAGGCGGAATGCGGTCCGAAGGAACCGGAGCGGCAGCGGCTGGCGCGAATTGCCCCAGCAACATGCTCGCAACGAGCACGAAAGTTAAAAACAAACTTTTCTTCATGGTTTCCTCTGAATAGTTGGCTTACAACGAATACGACAGGGAGTGCTCAAAAAAACTAAATGCTATCTTTTTATACTGATGCACACCTCCTTGTAATAAATTGTTGCCCACTTCATCAACCACCCGCTGCCCAGGCAAACAGGCAGTTAACGCATCAATGACCTCGCACGCGCGTCTGTCGTCAGATTGGCCGGCTCTTTCGCGCCGCGCACAACAATCAGACATCAAGTTTGATTTTGATACCTGGGAAAAAATTGCATCGGGTATGGTGAAAGCACTGGGGCAAAGTTGTAATGATTCTGCAAGGTCGTTGATTTGGATTGTACTACAAAAAAATGTGTAAATCCACCTATATCTTCTCCAGGCCACAAGGCTTCCCAAGAAACCGGAATCGGGCAAAAAACACGCATTTTGGGCGATTCTCTGACTTCACCATTAACCTAAAAAAGGCATTCCACGATGCC
>CAYLZI010000248.1:0-3947 GCA_964388215.1 uncultured Anaerolinea sp. | reverse complement strand
TGACGCGCCCAGTCGGTCAGCTTTTTGTACGCACGCACTTTCTTTTCGTAAGACCCTTCTGAAGGCGCTAAAACGGTCAGAACTGGCAGCGCCCAATAACATCAAACTCAACCAGCGCAGGCCGCTCGCTTTGACCATGTGGCTATGGCTGGACCGTACCGGGTCGCGGTAAATGCCCTTCGCTTTGATGTTTGCGCCGCGCCGCCGTTCAATGGTATCGTCCAGGCCAAACACGAGCGGCCCTGCCAGGGTAAAAGCGTTCACCAACAGCATCAGCAAGATGCGGCTGGCTCCCCGACTTGACCAGATGGCTCGGTTGAGTACACGAGATAGTTTTGAAAGTGCTTCTCTCCGCTCAGACCAACCGCCCGTAATGCCGATGTCACAGTCCGTTCCGCGGGTGACAGAATGGCGCCTGCCAGCAAAAGCTGTACCCGTTCCCATATTCTTTTGGAGAACAAATGCGCATCTATTTATGTTCAAATGGATAAAGTCTAGCTGAGAAAACCCTGCCCGATTCCCCAGAACGCTTGTATTGATTCATGGAATCCTGTACAATCTTTTTAGAAGCAAGGCTGGCCCCTCTTTCAACCCAGAAGGGAGCATCACAATGGATATGATTAAAGTCTCAGCCAACTCCCGTACTTCCGCCGTGGCCGGTGCGATAGCCGGAGTGGTCCGCGAACACAAACGCGCCGAGGTGCAGGCCATTGGCGCGGGCGCGGTCAACCAGGCCGTGAAGGCGCTTGTGCTTGCTAAAGGATACCTGGAAGGCGACGGTATCCATGTCGTCTGCGTCCCCGAATTTGTGGATGTAGATATTGACGGGAAGGTGCGCACCGCCATTAAAATGGTCGTTGAGCCACGCTAAACCCTGGTTTGCCCCCTTGCTTTGGCCGGGATGCCAATCCCGGTTTTTCTTCATGGATAGGTGATGACGCCTGAAACAACTTCTTTCACGCGCGCGCGCCCAGACCGCCAGGTCTGGTTTCGTTGTTTAACCAGCGGGTTGGGGCTGGCTTTCCTGGCCCTGTGCGGGCTGGTCGTTCTGCTCGTCCCGCCTGCCGGGGCGAGGCCGGCGAGTTTGGGAACGCAGACCATTATTATCAACGAAGTAGCGTGGATGGGGACTGGAGGTGCGGGCGTACTTCCAAATGATGAATGGATTGAACTATATAATCCAGGAACATCCGATATCAATTTAACAGGGTGGGAACTAAGGTTTAAGCCAGATCCCGCTTCTCCTGCATCCATTGTTATTCCTTTGTCTCCGAACAACTACCCAGGCAATACTTTACCTGCCGGAAATTATTTTCTGATTGAGAGAACCCCAGCATCACCAATTGATGACAATGCTGTATCTAATATCGCTGCTGATTTACTTTATCCAATGGGCAATATCAGTAATGGTGGAATGGTGGTAGAGTTAATATCCAACGCTGGTGTATTAATTGATACAGTGAATAATAATGGTGGTGGATGGCCAGCAGGAACAACAACCACCACACCACCAAATATAAGTTATTGTAGTATGGAAAGAATTGGCCCTTTGCTGGATGAAGATGCTGCGTGGACAACATCAAATATAACAACTATTGGGCTTAATGCAAATAATGCTCCCATCTGCGGCTCTCCAAAGGCCCAAAATTCTCAATTCATCCTACCTACCATTACTCCAACCCCAACGGTCACGCCCACTGTCCCCGAATGGCAGCGGCGCATCCTCATTAACGAAGTCGCCTGGGGCGGCACACAGGCCGATGACACCCTGGCGCAGTGGATTGAACTGTACAACCCCGGCACTGGCGCGGTTGACCTGACCGGTCTGTACCTGAACATCCCTGGCAGGGGCGATATTCTCCTGCCTTCGGTGACTTTACCGGCCGGTGGTTATTACCTGATTGAACGCAACGAGACCGATACCAACGTCACCGCCAGCTTGGTGGTGGCTTTCCCATTTCTCAACCCGACCGGTGACAGCCTCTATCTTTTTTATGCCCCCGGCGGCATCCTGGTCGATTCCGCGAATGCCAGCGGCGGCCCCTGGCCGGCGGGCAACCGCTTCTTCTCATACTCCAGCATGGAGCGCCGCTCGAACGAGGCCGATATAGACGATGCCTGGTTGACCTTTAACCCGGCGGGTTATCCAGGCTCTATCGCGCTCGACCGCCTCAATAACCCAATCAACGGTTCTCCAGGCCAGCCCAATTCATCGCCGGGCCTGGTAAGCACGCCCACCCTTACACCCACGCCAACTTCTACGGCTACTGTCACATCTACGGCTACTATTACAACGACGCCTACACCAACCGTTACCCGTACTCCTACCCGCACGCCCACCGTTACTCGCACGCCTACTGTCACCCGCACCAGCACGGCCACTGTTACCTCAACGCCGACGATTACCATGACACCGACGCTCACCATGACGCTAACGCCCAGCGCGAGCATGTCTATTATCATTAACGAAGTCGCCTGGATGGGTACCCTTGCAGATTCTGACCATGAGTGGATTGAACTATATAACCCCGGCAGCGCTGAGGTTAATTTAAGCGGTTGGAGAATTACGCTGGACGATGCTGCCTTTATCACGATTTCAGCAGGTAAAAAGATTGGCGCAGGGCAATACTTCTTGTTGGAGCGCAATAGCAACGCGACCTCAGTCGAAGAAGAGCAACTCTTTAGCGGGCCAATTTCCAATGACGGCAAGAAAATGAGACTCATCTCCCTGTCGAATCAACTTATTGATAGCGCCAACATAAGCGGCGGCGTCTGGCCGGCGGGAACTAACACCGCTACAACGAAATGCAGCATGGAGCGGCGCGGCGCAACATTTGTGGATAGTAAAACAGCCTGGATAACAAATACCGGCACGCCAAAAGTGGCGCAAGACGATGACGGGAATTGGATTTGCGGCACGCCTGGCTATCGCAACTGGGCTTACGATGTCACCCCCACGCCATCCCCGGCCAACTCGCCTACTTCCACCCGTAACCCCACCCTCACCCGCACGCCCACCCCCAACCGCGCCACGCCCGAACCGGTTGTAATTAACGAATTCCTGCCTCATGCACGCGCCGACTATAACGGCGATGGCGTGATTGACAGCGGCGATGAATTTATCGAACTCATCAACCTGGGCAGCGTTGCCGTCTCGCTCAAAAATTACCGGCTCGACGACCAGGATGGCGATTCGACCCCCTACACCATCACCGATGTTACCATTCAGCCGGGCACGCGGGTTGCCTTCTTCGCCTCCCAAACCGGCCTTCTGCTCAGCAACGGCGGCGACAGCGCGCGCTTGTATAAATCCAATGGTCGGCTGGCCGATGCGTTTACATACGGCGTGCTCAAACAACTCGACCGCTCCTGGTGCCGCTTCCCCGATGGCAAATTCACCGTCGCCGGGCAATCCAACTGGGCCTTTGGCTGCCAGCCCTCGCCCGGCAAACCCAACGAACTGGCATCCACCGAGCGCATCGGCATGGAAGAACTCCCGCTTATTTGTAAATCGCCCAAACTGCCCTTCGGCATCTACCTGTCCGAATGCGACCGGCTCGGTCTGTGGAACTGGAACAGCGCCGAAGCCCTGCCCGCGCGCCTGCCGCCCTGGCTCGAAGCGGGCGGGATGTTGTTTATCTTTGAATAACTTAACCCATTCATCTACGCAAATTCGCTATGATACAAACCATCCTGTTGACCTTGCTCGCAATTTATGCGGTAGCGGCGTTTGTGCTTGCGCTCTTCTACATGCGCCATCGCCGCCTGACCCGCGCCGAGTTTGCCTTTTGGGGAGCGTTGGCCCTGCTCGTGCCGGTTTTTGGCCCGTTTTTCGTTATCACCGCCCGCCCCGGGCCGAGGAAACGCCCCTCGCGGCCTCGCAAAAAAACAGCCTAGTACATCTTGGCAGAAAAGGGTCTTTAGTGGTATAGCATAGAGTATTCCCG
>CAYLZI010000247.1:0-3988 GCA_964388215.1 uncultured Anaerolinea sp. | reverse complement strand
CTTTGCGTCAGCTATTGCTCACTTTTCCATTGTTACCAATTCTGGAACGATCACCCCCAACCACCCGATTCGTACCCGCGCCAAATGTAGAGCGTGTTTTCGGTTGCGGCAAACCCCAGGGCTGCGATGCCTGCATAAACAATCCCATCGAGAATCGAATCAAACTCGCGCCGAAAGACCAGGAATACCAGCAGTACGGCCAATCCTTTCAGGGTTTCCTCAACAATCGGCGCGCTGATGGAGCCGGTTGTGAGGCTGCTGAGTGCTTCAGAGCCTGTCATCCCAAACACGCTTATTCCAAACAAAGTGTTGAGGACATAAGAGCCTCCCGCCGCCACCACCATACCCCAAGAAAACACCCCAACCAGTAACGGCAGGGGTTCTTTCTCATAACGGTCTAACCAATACAGAATATAAGCAAATAAAAACATAGGGACAAAACCGAAAAACAAAGCCGCCAGGAATGCCATGATATCCTCCAATGTTAAAAATGATACATACATTTTATTGAGGATGAGGATAAAATCAA
Source organism: uncultured Anaerolinea sp. (assembly GCA_964388215.1). Lineage (GTDB taxonomy): Bacteria > Chloroflexota > Anaerolineae > Anaerolineales > Villigracilaceae > UBA5195. Next base: position 3,459 of record CAYLZI010000247.1, on the reverse strand, counting down.
GGCTGATTTTTTTTGCAAGTTCGCCGCGACAGCGCCAGGCTTTTTTAAAGTCGGAGTGCGTCGCACCTTTTTTGACAGAATCATGCTGTACCTGGGGCTTTTTGCCGTTATAACAAAGAGCATCTATCTGTTTGGCGCGACGCACCCCGGCAAATTAACTTTAAGAAAGCCCTGCGCGCAGCGTCACAACCGCTTGATTGAACATTCTCTTAATGCTAAACTGATATAGATTTCCTTTGCCCAAAAAATATTTGGCTGAATAGGCACCCTTCGTGGAGACATAATGGCCGAAAAGATTCTCATCATTGATGACGACCTCGATACCCTGCGCCTGGTCGGTCTCATGTTGCAAAAACAGGGCTACAGCATTGTGGTCGCCAGTTCAGGCCCACAAGGGCTAGAGATGGCGTTAGAAAGCCCTCCTGACCTGGTCTTGCTGGATGTAATGATGCCGGGCATGGACGGCTACGAAGTGGCGCGGCAGTTGCGCGCCAATGGATTGACCGTGAACATCCCTATCTTGATGTTCACCGCCAAAAGCCAACTGGACGATAAAGTAACCGGCTTTGAAGCGGGAGCGGATGACTACCTGACCAAGCCCACCCACCCATCTGAGTTGCAGGCGCACGTCAAAGCCTTGCTGGCGCGGTCATCTAAAATAAAGGCCAACCCGCCCACCACCCCGGCAGAACCGCCCGCCTACCTGATTGGCGTGCTGGCGGCGCGCGGCGGGCTAGGAGTCACATCAGTCTCAGCCAATCTGGCTGTGTCCATGCGCAAGACCTTGAACCTCCCCGTCATCCTGGCAGAATTTCGCTCTGGGCAAGGCACCCTGGCCTACGACCTGAACCTTTCTAAAACAACGGGATTGGTGGAACTACTCAACCTGCCCCAGCCCGCGCAAATTACCCGCAAAGAAGTCAAAGAGCGCCTAATACTTCACCCTTCCGGGGTTGATATCCTGGCGGCATCGCCCCAACCCCGAGACGGAATTCTACAATCAAAAATCGAGCACTTCAATGAGTTGCTCAACCGGCTACGCTACATGTCAAAATATGTCATCGTTGACCTGGGAAGCGGGCTTGGTCACCTGTCACAAAAACTTGTTCCGGTATTTAGCGAATTGCTCGTTATTGCAGAACCGTTCGGCCACTCCCTGCAACAAACCCGCGCTTTAATTGACGACCTGACCACGCTAGGAGTGGAGAAAACCCACATCCACGTTGCTGTAAATTATCGCATCCGCTCCGAGGCCCAACTTTCTGTGCCGCAGGTACAAGAACGGCTGAAGTCTACCGTTGATGTCACCTTCACGCCCGCCCCAGAACTGCTGCTCCAGGCGGTTCGCATGCAAACAATGGCTTACCTTGCGCAACAAGGAAGCCTTACCAACCAGCAATATACCAACCTGGCAATAAAAATCGAAACCCGCGCCACCCAACCCGCCTCGTTATGATACAAACCTTTCCCAGACAAACCCTGGAGTTAATTGAATACGCCGCCGAATTGCTTGCCAAGGCCCGCCATGCCGTCGTCCTCACTGGCGCTGGCCTTTCTACGCCATCCGGCATTCCCGATTTCCGCTCCGAGGGCAGCGGGCTGTGGTCGCGCGATGAACCGCTCGAAGTCGCTTCGATGACGACCTTTCGCACCAACCCGGCACAGTTCTTCCACTGGTTTCACCCCCTCGCCAGCCAGATTTTCAACGCCCTTCCCAACCCGGCCCACCACGCCATTGCCGAACTGGAACAAAAAGGCCGCCTCCAGGCCGTCATCACCCAGAACATCGACATGCTCCACCAGAAAGCCGGTTCGCGCAGGGTCATCGAGATGCACGGTACATTGCGCACGCTCTCCTGCACGCAATGCTACCGCCAGCAGGGATACGAAGATTACCTGCCCGCCTTCATTAAAAAGGGCGAAATTCCCCATTGCCCCCACTGCGGCGCCATCCTAAAACCCGATGTTATCCTGTTTGGCGAACAACTGCCCCAAAAAGCCTGGCACGAAGCCCAGCGCGAAGCCCGAGCATGTGACTTGATGATTGTGGTCGGCTCCTCCCTCGAAGTCCTGCCGGTGGCCGGCCTGCCCATGCAAGCCATTGACCGGGGCGCTCATTTGATTATCATTAACAACAGCGATACCTACCTGAGCGTGCGCGCCGATGTCGTCTTACCTGAAGACGTGGCCGTCGTTCTGCCTGCCATTTCAGAACGGGTGTGATATGCTTGAAAATTACCCAAAACGCCTCGAACGCTACAAACGGCTGATTGAGATTTCCCGCGACCTGGCCTCCACCCTCGAACTCGACCCGCTGCTCAACCGCATCATCCACGCCGCGCGCGACATCACCGACGCCGAAGCCGCCTCCATCCTGCTCTACGACGACACAGCCCGCGAACTCTACTTCCAGGCGGCCACCAATCCCGACCCGATGATGCGCGGCATGGTCATCCCCATGGACAGCATCGCCGGGTGGATTGTCACCAACCGCGAACCGGTACGCATCAGCGACGTAAAAAAAGACACCCGCCATTTCAAAAACGTCTCCAAAACCCTGAGTTTCAACACCAGGTCAATTATTGGCGTGCCGCTTATCACCAAAGAAAAAGTCGTTGGCGTGCTAGAAGTCCTCAACAAAACCAATGGCGAATTTAGCGACACCGATGAAGATATGCTGACCGTCCTCGGCGCGCAGGCCGCCATTGCCATCGAAAACACCCGCTTATTCCAACAATCTGACCTCATCGCCGAATTTGTCCACGAACTGCGCACCCCGCTCGCCTCGCTCAGCACCGCCACCTACCTGCTGCTGCGCCCCGAAATCTCCCGCGAACAAGCCGAACAAATCATCACCAACATTCACCAGGAAACCATCCGGCTCAACGCCCTGGCCTCATCTTTCCTCGACCTGGCCCGGCTCGAATCAGGGCGCGTCCAGTTCAACAAATCCAGTTTCCCCTTCCAACCATTATGTGAAGAATGTAAAGGCGTGCTGGTTTCCAAGGCCGAGGAAAGCCGCATCGCTATCGAACTCAAAATTCCCAGCGACCTGCCCATCGTTACCGGTGACCGCGACAAACTCAAACAAGTCATCATGAACCTGGTCAGCAACGCCATCAAATACAATCGCCCTGGCGGCAAAGTCATCATCACTGCCGATACGGATGATAAATCCTGGCATTTCTCCATCTCCGATACCGGCTATGGCATCCCCGAAGAATCGATTCCCAACCTGTTCCAGAAGTTCTACCGCGTCAAAGGCCTGGAGACCAAAGCCACCGGAACCGGCCTGGGACTTTCCATCTGCAAACAAATCGTCCTGGGACACGGCGGGCGTATCGAAGTGCGCAGCAAAGTCGGCGAAGGCACCGCCTTCATCGTCCACATTCCCAAATGATAAACAATAGACATTATCGGTAATAGTAAAATAGGGTCATGTTGACTTATAACGAACTC
>CAYLZI010000246.1:0-3995 GCA_964388215.1 uncultured Anaerolinea sp. | reverse complement strand
CTTTTTCGGGCGATTGACTCTCATTTTACTTGGGTATAAATTCCGAGGCAGGTCAGTTTCGACAAAATGTTGTGTTCTGCCGGGCTTCCAAAAATTCGCTTTCATGATCTACGCCACAATGCTGCGTCACGTCTGCTGGCACAAGGGTACTCTATCGTGGATGTATCGCGCTATCTGGATCACTCTTCGCCCCGCATTACGCTGGAACTCTTCGCGCACCTGATGCCGACCAGTCTGGTCAACCGGGCAGAGTAGTTTCCAACGAATCACTTGCACCGATTTTGGCTCTAAGAGGTTGCGCTACGCCTTTTTACCCGTATATATGGGATGTGGCGGTCAACTGACCGCCACATTGAGCGCCCCAGCCAGGATTCGAACCCGGAACCTACTGATCCGAAGTCAGGCGCTCTGTCCATTGAGCTACTGGGGCGTGCGGCGAATTATACCGCTAATCTGACACTTATCACTCTTTTTTACATACGCAGCGTGACTTTCCCCTGACGGGTATCACTGGCATCCATCCCCGGTTAGATATATACTTATTGTGACCGATTTCACAAAACTCAAGAGGATTTCCTATGCCTGAAGAAGACCCCAGAATTTTAGAATTGCGCCAAATGCGCGCCAAGGTGCGCGAAGGCGGCGGCGCTGACCGAATTGCCAAACAGCACGCCAAGGGTAAGCAGACAGCCCGCGAGCGCGTGGAAGCGCTGCTCGACCCCGGCACTTTCAACGAATTGGAGCCGTTCATCACCGGCCATGTCGACGATATGAGCATGGCGACCGAAAAATTCCTCGGTGATGGCGTTATTACCGGCTATGGCCTGATTAACGGGCGCACGGTCTACGTTTATGCCCAGGATTTCACTATCTTTGGTGGCACGCTCTCCGAGACGCAGAGCCACAAAATTTGCCGTGTGATGGATTTGGCTCTGCGCAACGGCACGCCCTGCATCGGCCTGCTCGATTCGGGTGGCGCGCGCATTCAGGAAGGCGTCAAGGCCCTGGGCGGCTACGCCGAGATTTTCCGGCGCAACGCCCAGTTTTCGGGCGTCATCCCGCAGGTCTCGGTCATGCTGGGGCCGTGCGCGGGCGGCGCGGCCTATTCCCCGGCCCTGACCGACCTGATTGTGATGGTCGAAAAGCAATCGTTCATGTTCCTGACCGGGCCGGATGTCATCCGGGCTGTAACCGGCGAAGTCATCGACTCCGAATCGCTGGGCGGCAGCGGCATCCACATGTCGGTCAGCGGGGTAGCGCATGTCGCCGTCCAGAGCGAGCGCGAAGCGTTGGAGATGGTACGCAAATTCCTTTCCTACCTGCCCTCCAACAACATCGAAAACCCGCCCTTCATTCAACCGAGCGACGACCCGGCGCGGATGGATGAACGCCTGAACGGCATCGTGCCGATTGACCCAACTGAGCCTTACGTCATGCACCAGGTCATCGAATTGGTCGTGGACAAAGGCTCTTTCCTTGAAATCCAGCCCAATTGGGCGCGCAATGCCATCGTCGGGCTGGCGCGCATCGGCGGGCACAGCGTCGGCATCGTTGCCCAGGAACCAGCGGTCATGGCAGGCGTCATCGACATCGACGCCAGCGACAAGATGACCCGCTTTGTGATGATGTGCGACTGCTTCAACATCCCGCTCGTGACCTTCGTCGATTCGCCTGGCTTCCTGCCCGGCATCGCCCAGGAACACGGCGGCATCATTCGGCATGGCGCGAAACTGCTCTACGCCTACTCCAACGCCACCGTGCCGAAAGTAACCATCATCACCCGCAAAGCCTACGGCGGCGCGTATGTCGTCATGTCGAGCAAATATCTCGGCACCGACGTAACCTACGCCTGGCCGAGCGCCGAAATCGCCGTGTTGGGCGCGGAGGGCGCGGTCAATATACTGTTTAAACGCCAAATCGAAACCGCTGCCGACCCGGTTGCCGAGCGCAAACGCCTGGCCGATGACTATCGCGCCCGCTTCAACAACCCCTACCATGCTGCCAGCACCGGCTATGTGGATGACATCATCGAGCCGAAGGAATCCCGCCCCAAGATTATCGCTGCCCTGGCCGCCCTGCGCGACAAATACGCGCCCGCCCCGCCGCGCAAGCATGGGAATATTCCTGTTTGATGATGGACAGCGGACGGTAGACGATGGACGATTGTCTGTGGTCTATCGTCTACTGTCAGGATGAGACTTATGACTGAAAACTTACTCAACTCCCTCATCATCACCGCCATTGGCATGAGTATCACCTTCTCGGCGATTGTCTTGCTGTGGTGGATGATGGCTGGGCTGACGGCGATTCCCGACAAACAGGAAGATGCGGGCGAGCCGCAGCCTGCTTCCGTTATGGAGAGCGAACGCAAAGCCCGGGCCGCTGCCGTGGCTGTGGCGTTGGCCTTGGCCGAGCAGGAGATTTCTTCGGCCCGACCACTCCCGGCCCCGCCGACTGCATTGGTTAGCGCCTGGCAGTTGGGAACCCGCTCGCGGCAGATGTACGAGAAAGGCAAACGCAGATGAAATACAACATTACAGTAGGCGATAAAACCTACGCAGTTGAGATTGATGATATTAACCAGCGTCCCGTCATTGCGCGGGTTGATGGCGAAGTGTTCCAGGTGCTGGTGGAGCGCCGCGAGACCCTCCCGGCTGCCCAGGATGCGGCGCCTGCTGGTTTAACGGCGACAAAGGCGGTTGTGGCCTCCGCTCCTGCCAGCGCGGAAAATGCCTCGAATGCGCTGGTCTCCCCGCTGCCCGGAACCGTCGTCGAAGTCTTCGTCAAACCAGGCGAGGAAGTCGAATCGGGACAGGTGGTTCTCATCGTCGAGGCGATGAAGATGAAAAACAGCATCCGCTCGGTGCGGGGCGGCGTGGTCAAGAGCGTTTTGGTCAGCGCCGGGCAGACGGTGGCGCATAAACAGGCGCTGGTGGAGTTCGCGTCATGAACATTGGCGAATTGTTGCTGAGCGTCTTTGGCGGGTTGCAGTTCACCGTTTGGAATGCGGTGATGCTGGCAATTGGCGTGTTGCTGGTGACCCTGGCGGTGGTCAAGGAATATGAGCCGGTGCTGCTGCTGCCGATTGGCTTTGGCTGTATCCTGGCGAACCTGGGCATGTCTGCCTACACCGAGGGGAGTTTCCTGAAGGTGTTGTATGACGCGGGCATCCAGACCGAATTGTTCCCCCTGCTGATTTTCATTGGCGTGGGCGCGATGATAGACTTTCGCCCGCTGCTGGCCCAGCCCAAATTGGTGCTGCTTGGCGCGGCGGGACAGTTCGGCATCTTTGGCGCGCTCATCCTGGCGACCCTGCTTGGCTTCCCGCTCAACGAAGCCGCTTCGATTGGCGTTATCGGCGCCATCGACGGCCCGACCGCCATTTTCGTGACCTCCAAACTGGCCCCCGACCTGCTTGGCCCGATTGCGGTGGCGGCCTACTCATATATGAGCCTGGTCCCCATCATCCAGCCGCCCATCATGAAACTGATGACCAGCCGCAAAGAGCGCATGATTCGGATGGATTACGCCCCGCGCCCGGTCTCGAACCGCACGGTGGTGGCCTTCCCGATTGTGGTGACGATTGCCATCAGCCTGCTGGCCCCGGCGGCGGCCCCGCTGATTGCGGCCCTCATGCTCGGCAACTTGCTCAAAGAATCGGGCGTGGTGGAGCGATTGAACAAGGCCGCCCAGAACGAGATTATTAACATCACCACCCTGTTCCTCGGCCTGGCGATTGGCGCGACCATGACCGCCGAAAAGTTCCTGTATGACCCGGAGACCGGTTTCCAGGTGCGCACGCTCGGCATTATGGTGCTGGGCCTGCTGGCTTTTATCCTGGATACGATTGCCGGATTGACCTTCGGCAAAATCATGTCCTTCTTCAGCGGCGGAAAAATCAACCCGCTGATTGGGGCCTGCGGCATCAGCGCCTTTCCGATGGCCGGCCGCCTTTCGGCCAAAGCCGCGCTGGAGGAAGACCCCGATAACTTCAT
>CAYLZI010000245.1:0-4024 GCA_964388215.1 uncultured Anaerolinea sp. | reverse complement strand
GCTCTTCGAGGCGCGCCGTGCGGACGACGAGTTCGGCCGCCGCGTCGTTCCGCCGTTCGAGCTGCGAAAGGCGCTCGGCGGCCGCGCCCGACCAGACGAGCGCGACCGCGGTCTGCAGGAAAAGCGCCGCGCCGACCGCGACCGAGACGCGGATTTCGGAGAGTTTGAGGATTGCGTCAGTCATTGTGGGGCTCCAGCGTTGGACGCCCTCTTCTCCCCTCTCCCTTTGGGAGAGGGGCCGGGGGTGAGGGCTGGGTGTGGACAACCTTCCACAAATACCAGTGGGATTTGAACTACGCCAACCCGGCCGTCTTCAACCGCATGGCCGAAGAAATGCTCTTCCTCGCCAACCAGGGCGTCGAAGTCATTCGGCTGGATGCGGTGGCCTTTATTTGGAAGGAAATGGGCACCAGCTGTGAGAATTTGCCCCAGGCCCACAGCCTGATTCGCGCCTTCAACGCCACCGCGCGGATTTCCGCCCCGGCGCTTTTGTTCAAATCCGAAGCCATTGTCCACCCGGATGATGTCGTCAAATACATTGACCTCGTCGAATGCCAGATTTCGTACAACCCGCTGCTGATGGCGCTGTTGTGGAATTCGCTGGCGACCCGCAAAGTGCGGCTTTTATCGCAGGCGTTAGCCACCCGCTTCAAAATTCACCCCGGCACAGCCTGGGTGAACTATGTGCGCTGTCACGACGACATCGGTTGGACGTTTTCAGATGAAGACGCGGCCCAATTGGGTGTCAACGGCGACGACCACCGCCGCTTCTTAAACGAGTTTTATCGCGGGCGATTCCCCGGCAGTTTTGCGCGCGGCCTGCCCTTCCAGGAAAACCCCAAGACCGGCGACTGCCGCATCAGCGGAACCTGCGCCTCGCTGGCCGGCCTGGAAAAAGCCCTCAACGAGGAAGGCCCCGCCGAAGTGGAACTCGCCATCCGCCGCATTTTGCTCATTCATGGCGTCATCCTGCTGGTGGGCGGAATTCCGCTTTTATACCTGGGCGATGAAATTGGCACGCTCAACGACTACGCCTACCGCGAAGACCCGCACAAAGCCGCCGATAGCCGCTGGGTGCACCGTCTGCGCGCGAATTGGGAGCAGTTTGAGCGTCGCAAAAGCCCCGAAACGGTGGAAGGGCGCATCTTCCAGGGGCTGCAAAGGCTGGTGGAACTGCGCAAGGAACACGAATCTTTTTCAGGGGGCGAACTATCCATCATCCCCACCGAAAACGAGCATGTTTTGGGCTTCGAGCGCGTCTATCATGGACAGCGGGCCATCATCTTTGCCAATTTCTCAGAGCAGGAACAGGCTCTGCATCCCCATGTTTTGGAACAGGCGGGCAGCCAAAATCTTTGCCCGTTCTATGGCCAAACGCACCTCTCGGCGGCGCATGGGCTGAGCCTGCCGCCGCTCGATTTCGCCATATTTGCGTAACGCGGCATTCATGCCGCAAAAAGGAAGGCGGATGACAATCCGCTTTCCTATGGTAGAATGACCGCCCAAATTATGGAGTCAAACGGCTTGCCGTTTGGCCGCATAGGAGCTCCCATGACCGTCAAACTGGTCTTACGCGGCAAGGAATACGAAGTCAGGCCGGGCATGACCCTGCTCGACTCGCTCAAAAAAATCGACGTTTTGTCTGAATCAGTGATAGCGGTGCGCGACGGCGAGATGATTCTCGATGACGAAATCCTGAAAGACGGCGAAGTGGTCAAACTGGTCGCGGTCATTTCGGGAGGCGGGCAATGAAATGCCGGGCGTGCGGCGCAAAAGCCGCCGTCAACATGCGCCAGCACAAACTGGCCTTGTGCAAACCGCACTTCCTCGACTGGATTCCCGAACAAACGGCGCGCTTCATCAAAAAATACCGCATGTTCGGGCCAGATGAAAAAGTGCTGGTGGCGGTTTCGGGCGGCAAAGATTCGCTCTCGCTGTGGGACATCCTGCGCAGGCTGGGGTACAATGCCGATGGCCTGTATCTCGGACTCGGAATAGACCTGTCCCCTTCAGGGGGTAAAGGAATCTCCTATTCGGACGAATCCCGCCGCCTGACCGAGCAGTTTGCCCGCGAGCGCGGACTCAAACTCCACGTCGTCGACATCCAGTCGGAATACGGCCACAACATCCCAACCCTCGCCACGCTGACGCATCGCGGCCAGAACCGGCCCTGCTCGGTGTGCGGCGTCGCCAAACGCCACGAGATGAACCGCATCGCCCGCGACCTGGGCTACGACGTGCTGGCGACCGGCCACAATCTCGATGACGAAGCGGCGGTACTGTTTGGCAACACGCTCTCGTGGCAGGCCGAGTTCCTGCTGCGCCAGGGGCCGGTGCTGCCGGAACATGACGGGCTGGCGCGCAAGGTCAAACCGCTCTGCCGATTCTACGAAAAAGAGATGGCCGCCTACGCCATATTGCGCGAAATCGAGTATATTTACGAGGAGTGTCCGTTTTCGGTCGGCTCGACCTCGATTTACTACAAGGAACTACTCAACCGCTTGGAAACCGACCGTCCCGGCGCGAAACTGGCCTTTTACCTGAAATTCCTGGAGGCGCGCGCTGGCGGCCTGTTCATCCAGCCCGAAGACGCGCCCCAAGCGATGTATAATTGCCCGTCTTGCGGCCAACCGACCCAATACGAAGGAAAATGTTCATTTTGCAGAATGATAGAGAAAGCCCAGCCCGAGCAATGAAACCTGCTTTAGACCCCACCATTGACTATAAGCGCCTCGTCTCTGAAGGATACAACACCTGCGCCGCCGCCTACGAACGAGCCCGGCGCGAGACGGTTCACCCTGAAATTAAATGGCTCAAAAGCCAGTTGCCCAACCGGGCGCATGTCCTGGATATCGGCTGCGGCAGCGGCCTGCCGGTAGCGCGCGAATTGGCGAAACGGTTTATCGTAACCGGCGTGGATATTTCCGCCGAGCAAATCCGCCGCGCGCGGGAGAATGCGCGCCATGCCGAATTTATCCACAGCGACATCATGGCGCTCGATTTTCCAGCCGCAAGTTTTGACGCGGTGGTGGCCCTGTATGCCATTTTCCACATCCCACGCGGCGAACATGAGCGCCTGTTTCGCAGCATCTGCCGCTGGCTAAAACCCGGCGGCCTGCTGCTGGCAACATTGACTCGTGAAGCCGAAGAAGCCTATACCGAAGATAACTTCTTCGGCGCGGAGATGTATTGGAGCAATTACGGCATGGCTGAATACCGCGCCATGCTGGCCGAAGCCGGGTTCGAGATTATCAATTCCGGTGAAATTGGGCATGGCTACAGCGTAGATGCACCCGCAGAATCCCACCCGCTGGTAATTTGTAGGACAGGTCTCTGACCTGCCCTATCTTTGGCAAAAGTCAACAAAACCGACGGGATAACATCCCACCCCACGAAGAGAAATGAAAAAAGCCTATCGCTACTTCGACCTCATCATGGTCGCCTTTGTGACCGTGCTGGTCGTCTCGAACATCGCTTCCTCGGCCAAAATCGTCGACCTGGGCTTCAGCCTGCTCGGCGTGCCAATGGCATTCGACGCCGGGACAATTTTATTCCCCGTCTCGTACATTTTCGGGGATATTCTGACCGAAGTCTACGGCTACAAACGTTCGCGGCGCGTCATTTGGGCCGGGTTCTTCGCCCTGGCGCTTTCGGCGGCTGTTTTCTGGCTCATCCAGCGGATGCCGGGCGAGGCCACCTGGCAGGGCTACGCCGGGGATGCGGCATACAGCGCCATCCTGGGCGGCATGTCCAGCGGCGGCATCCTGCTCGGTTCACTGGCCGGGTACTGGAGCGGGGGATTTTCCAATTCCTTTGTGCTGGCAAAACTAAAAATCTGGACGAAGGGCCGCCACTTGTGGCTGCGCACCATCGGCAGCACGCTGGTCGGGCAAGGGGTCGATACGCTCGCGTTCGTGGCGATTGCCACCCTGCTGGGCGTCTTCCCCTGGAGCCTGTTCATCACCCTGGCGTTGACCAACTACCTGTTCAAATGCGCCATCGAAGCGCTGATGACCCCCGTGAC
>CAYLZI010000244.1:0-4026 GCA_964388215.1 uncultured Anaerolinea sp. | reverse complement strand
GCCTGTTAAATCAGGCGACGACCTGCCATGCCTGACGGTCGTCGCCTTTTTATTATTACCCGCTGCGAGGGCAAAATGTTATTTTGCCTATTTTTTAGGCAGCCCCTGTGTCAGTTGAGTTTGGCCGCCAGCCGAATCTCGGCCCCGGCCAGGACTTTCGAGACCGGGCAGCCGGCTTTGGCGGCGGCAGCCTTCTCCTGGAAGACATCCTCGCTCAGCCCCGGCACTTCAGCCTCGCAGTTAAGTTCTATCAGGCTGATGGTGGGGCCTTCGGTCAGGTGAACGGTGGCGGTGGTGGCGATGCGGGTCGGTGCGAAGCCTTCTTTGCTAAGCAGGGCCGAAAGGAACATAGAGAAACATCCGGCGTGCGCCGCGCCGATGAGTTCTTCAGGATTAGTGCCTTTGCCCGATTCAAAGCGCGAAGCAAAGGTGTAGGGGCCTTCATACGCGCCGCTGGCGAGTTTCATCGTCCCGGCGCCTTCTTTGAGCGTGCCTTTCCATTCGGCGGATGATGTGCGAGTGGTCATGGGGTTTCCTCTGTGTGAATTGCGCGGAATTCATTCCGCGTTACATGTTTGAACACAAAAAGTATAACATCGGTTTCGGATAAATTTTATCAGAATAATATAAAAAATCTACCGGGCCGGTCTGTCAGCCAAAGATGTCTTGCCAGATTTTATCGGCCACTTCGGGCAGGGCTAAACCGGTTGTATCCACTTCGATTCCGAGAAAGCCCCGCTGCGCGGCCTGCCTTTGGATGCGCTGGAGTTCGATGAAACGATTCAACTCCCAATCCAGGTCTGGGCGGCGGCGGGATTGAATCCGGCGAGATTGCTCCCCTGCCTCGCAGGTCAACCAGTAGATATGGATGGATGAATCGAGCGGGCGCAACAGGTCGAGTAAATTTTGCAATGAGCCGGGGGACTCAAAGACGTAGTTGATGACAACGTTGTGGTAGCCGATTTGACGGTGAAAGCGAACGAGGAGTTCGAGCGCGCGGTAGAGGTTTTCAATACGCGCCGGGTTGTAAATCTCAAAGGGGTGAACGTTCCCTATCGCATCGCCGTCGAGGTGGATGGCCTTGTCGAATTTCCACATTATCTGGTCTGCAACGCTTGTTTTTCCAACGCCCAGCGAACCGTTGATGATGATAATCATTGCCACAGTCGCGGAATCAATACCGGGGTTTTCTTTTTGTATTCTTCATAGTCCGGCTGGCCGCCCCATTTTTTATCGGCTTTTTGCTCGAGCAGCGGGATGCCGCTGACGCGCGTTAACAAAATGGTGACAAAGACCGGTGAAATTAGCGCGACCCACTGCCAGCCCTGCAAAACCGGGAGCGAGATAATCGCAATTCCAACCCAGAGCAGGATTTCGCCAAAATAGTTGGGATGCCGTGAGCGGCTCCACAACCCGCTCTGGATGAATTTGCCTTTGTTGGCCGGGTCGGCGCTGAAGCGGCTTTTTTGCGCATCAGCGCCGACTTCGATGGCAAACCCTGCCACCCAAACCAGAAACCCGACAACCGCAAAGGCATCCAGCGCGACCCGGTTCGCGGAGGTCATCGTCACCCAGGCTGAAGCGGCGGTAAACGAAACCCACAGCCCCTGAATGGTCCAAACGTTCAGGAATCGAAAAAAGGAGGGTTTTAGTTCGTCGAAGCGGTCATCTTTGCCTGCTTTGTGGATGCGGCGAAACAGGAAAGTTCCCAGCCGCGCAGCCCAGATAAGCACCAGGGCCAGCAGCAGGATTGAGCGAGAGTCCCTGTCTGGGCTGAGGAAAACTATCAGCAGCGAGATGGAGATGTAGGTCAGGCTGCCGGTCAGGTCAAAATATTTCTCGGTTTGGAATACAAAAGCGGGGATGAATACAATCCACTGAATGATGTAGGCCAGCCCTACTGCCAGGGCAAACAGAGGCAGGCCGAAGGCGGCGGCTCCATTCTGGCTGCCAGCCCAGGCCAGGCCCAGGCCAATCAGCAGGAGGATAGGGAAAATGACCAGCGCATCACGGTCTGCTTTTTTCATGACGTTCTCCTTGCTTATTTTTCCAATAGGGTGACAGTTTGAGGATGGAGCGGCGCGCGAAAGGCCGGGCCAGCGGCACGAAAAAGCGCTTCCAGCCCAGCAAGGCGGCAACTTCGGCCACAATCTCGTCGAAGGTGTGGCGTTGGTATTGGAGCAACCGCTGACTCTCTTCGGTATCCAACCAGTCGGTAACATATTCTTTTTTCGAGAAGGCTGCTTCGGGCAACATGCCTATCCCCATAGCTGTCAGGAGTTTGCTGAAAAACTCGCGGTAGGTGATTTGACAGCCTTTTTCTTTGCCGCCGCCCACGAGCAAGGTGCGGCCTGTCCACAGTTCGGGGTGGACAATGGCATTGGCAACGGCCAGCGCGCCATCGGCGGGGTGCATGGTTTCCATGCGGTTATCTAACCCAATTTCAAACATGATGGGGTGAGCTTCGCGCAGGGCGATGAGCGGCATGTCGCTGAAGCGGAAAATGAGCCAGGGCAGGCCCGATTGTCGCACCATTTGCTCCGCGGCGGCTTTGGTTTCGGTGTAAACATCCGAGACTTCAATCGGGTCGTCGGCGCGGCGCGGCGGGGGCAATTTTTGGGTATAACCGAACAGGTCGAAGGTGGATGAGTAAAAGAAGCGGGGCGGCTTGGGCTGGGTCTTGGCCGCTTCGAGCAGGTGGCGCGTGCCATCCACGTTGACAGAGCGGGTCAATTCTGGGTGTTCGTCGCTGGCAGGCGGGATGATGGCGGCCAGGTGCAGGATGACATCCTGCCCCCGCGCGACTTGTCTGACCAGGCTGGCGTCGCGGATGTCACCCCAGGCCACTTCGACGAGGCCGGGGAAGTGAGCAGCATTTGCTTCGGTGGTTGGGGAGCGCAAGTCGAAACAGCGGACAATGTGACCCTGGCGCAGCAATGCGGCTGTCACATACGAACCGAGGTTGCCGAACGCGCCGGTGACGAGAACGTTTGCCATAGTGTATTCCTTTGTGAAGAATGACTGCTCAAGATTCAGGCTGTAAGGATTTTGCGACACCATTTCGGCGGGCTGACCCTAGCGAGGGCAAGCGCCCTGCCTCAAGGCAAAAAAAGCCCTGCAGGCGCTAACAGTCGGCCTTTGGCCGACTTCCATGCACTGAGGCAGGGGTTTACCCCGCCGAATCTGGCAGAGAAAGCCTCAAATACGATTGCCCTGGGCTGCGGAATGAATTCCGCGTTACGCTGCACCTGCGATGATTTTTCGCACATCTTCGGCGTGTTCTTCTTCGTGCGGGGCAAAGATGTTGACCATATCAACCAAGGTGCCGTAACCGCCCCACGGTAATACATATTTTTGGGTAATTTGCTCTTCGGGCATTTGGTGAATCAATTCGAGCAGGGCGCGCCTGGTTTCAAGGTATTCGCGGTAGATGTGGTCGTAATCCAGCCCTTCGCGGGTGGATACGGTTTCAGCGTTGTAAACATCCATGCCTTGCGCAGCCAGGGTCAGGCCAGGCTGGCCGCCCTCCAGAACGGTGTGGATGAAGGCAATGGTGGCGTCATCCCAGCCAGAGATGTGCGCCACGATTTCGCGCACCGTCCAGAGCGGGTAGATTTCGCGGTTTTGGTCAATTTTGTCGAGATGCGCGAGCATCTTGGCGCGCGCATTTTGGTAACGTTGAATAAGGTCGTCTTGTAATTGCATAGCGACTCCATGAGAAACTTAAGTGATGGGTTGCCTCCGGTTGCAGAGTCGGATTGGCTATCTGCCGCTGCCTGGCAAGCGGGTAAACCCCGCGCTACGAGATTTTACCCGCTTGCCATAATTGCAAAAACGCTTCGACAACTTTCGGGTCGAATTGGATTCCGGCGTTCTTTTTCAAATACTCCAAAGTGGCTTGCTGCTTCCAGGCCGGACGGTAGGGGCGGTCGCTGGTCAGGGCATCCCACACATCGACAACGGCGAAGATGCGCGCCACAAGCGGGATTTCTTCCCCCTTCAGCCCGCGCGGATATCCGCTGCCAT
>CAYLZI010000243.1:0-4063 GCA_964388215.1 uncultured Anaerolinea sp. | reverse complement strand
GGATTTTGCCAGTTTGCCATCGCGCACGTCGAGGCAGGAGATGATGCGTTTGGATAACATGGTTGCTCCTTTGGGGGAAGTTATCAGTAATCAGTGCTCAGTATGCGCTCAAAACTGATAACTGATTACTGATAACTGAAATTCTCCAACACCCGCAACCCCACCGCCCCGCTCTTCTCGGTGTGGAATTGCACCGCAAACAGGTTATCGCGGCCAATCGCCACCGGGAATTCGCCGCCGTAGTCGCAAGTGGCGTAGATTTGAGATGGATCGGTGGGTTGGGGATAAAAGGAGTGGACGAAGTAGAACTCATCACCAGGGTGTAAATGACTCAGCAGCGGGTGGGGTTGGGTAACGGTCACGGCGTTCCAGCCCATGTGGGGAATTTTTAATCTCTCCCTCACCCCCGGCCCCTCCCCCATAGGGAGAGGGGCTAGGGGTGAGGGCAAATCCTGGCGAAATTTCACCGTCCTCCCTGCCAACAACCCCAAACAGGCCGCGCCATCTTCCTCCGAATGCTCCAAAATAATCTGACAGCCGATGCATATACCCAAAATCGGCGTGCCTTGGGCGAAAGACTCCTTCAGGGCCGAATCCAGCCCGCGCTCACGCAACACGCTCATCGCCGCGCCAGCGGCCCCAACGCCAGGGAAGATGATTTTATCGGCGCGGCGAACAATATCCGGGTCGGCGGTGATTTGACAGGGAATGCCCAGGTGAGTCAACGCCCGTCGGACGGATGTCAAGTTTCCGGCTTTGTAATCTACCAAAGTAATCATAAAAATCTCCAAAATCGTTTATAATTAGTTTGACTAACTAATTTTTTCTTGGAGTGCGCAAGTTCCCTGGCCTGACCGCCAGGACAGGCTACTTGCGCACATGCGGAAGCTCTGCTTCCGCACTCCAAAGGTGCTTTATGGAAAAAATCCTGCTTGAATTTATCGCCACGCTCGACCATTCGCTCAAAAAACAGCAAACGGTGGATTTTTCGCAGTTGACCGTCAGCCAGTTCCAGTACATTGACGCGATTGCCGCGCTGGGTAAGCCGACGGTCAGCGAGGTAGCGGCGCGGCTGGGGTTCGCGAAGGCCTCGGCGACGACATCGCTCAATAAACTGGCGGCGCTGGGGTTTGTGGTCAAAACCCAATCGGAGGCTGATAAGCGCGTTTTTCACGTCAGCCTGACCGAGGCGGGCGGGCAATTGGCGCGCGCCAGGGCGCAAACCATCAAAACGTATGTTGATTTTGTCGCTTCGGCGCTGACGGCGGATGAGGCGGGCCAGTTCGAGGCAATTTTGACCAAACTGGTCGCGCAGTTCAAATCGTAGGGCGGGATGTTATCCCGCTAATTGCTCAACGCGGGATAACACCCCGCTCCACACGAGGAAAAAGATGCTAATTACCATTCTTGCAATGGGTTCGCGCGGTGACGTGCAGCCCTATGTGGCGCTGGGCGTCGCGCTGAAAAAGGCCGGGGCGCGGGTGCGCCTGGCCACGCTGGAAACCTTTTCCAGCCTTGTGACCAGCTACGGGCTGGAATGTTACCCCATTCAGGGCGACCTGGCGGGGGTAATGAGCAGCCCGGTGGCCGATAATGCCCGCAAAGCCGATAATCCGCTCAAGTTCGCGCTCAGTTTTAACGAACTGAACAAAATTGCCCTTTCTTTGCAGGCCGGTTTTTTTGCCGGATGCCAGGATGCCGACCTGGTCATTTATCATCCCGGCATGGCGTTGGGCTACTTTGCGGCCCGGCAGCGCGGCATCCCGTCGGTGCTGGGCTTGCCCTTCCCGATGACGCCCACCCGCGCCTACCCATCGCTGATTTTCTACGATGGGCCGCGCCTGGGCGGGGCTTATAACTTGTTGACCCATAAAATCCTGCAACAGATTTTCTGGATGGCGGCCAGCGGCAACCTGCGCGATTTCTGGAAGGGTGAATTTGGCCGCCTGCCGGAGAATTTCGGCAATCCTTTCCCGCGCCAGACCGGCGCCACGCACCCGACGGTCGTTTCGTGCAGCCCGCACGTTTTCCTGCAAGCCGATGACTTCCCGCCGCATGTCCATCATACCGGTTTCTGGTTTTTGGATGAAGAACCCGGTTGGACGCCGCCCGCCGCGCTGACGGATTTCCTGAGTCGCGGCCCTGCGCCGGTTTACGTTGGCTTTGGCAGTATCGGCGACCCAAAGCAGGCCGCCCCCCTCGCCCGCACTGTGGCCGAAGCCCTGCGGCGGACGGGTCAGCGCGGCATTTTGGCGACCGGCTGGCAGGGCAGCTCGGATGAGCCGCTGCCCGAAAACGTTTTCACGCTCGAAAGCGCCCCGCATTCGTGGCTGTTTCCACGCATGGCGGCGGTTGTTCATCACGGCGGGGCTGGGACGACGGCGGCGGGCCTGCGGGCGGGCGTCCCGACAGTTGTCATCCCGCACGGGCTGGATCAGCCCGGCTGGGCGCGGCGCGTGCGCGAACTGGGCGTCGGGACGAGCCTGTCACACAAGAAATTGACCGCGGAAAAACTGGCAGGGGCAATTCAGTTTGTGTTAAAGAGCGAAATTCGTGAGGCGGCAAGCACGCTGGGAGAGAAAATTAGGGCGGAAAGTGGGGCGGAGAAGGCGGCGAAAGTAATATTGGCGATTTAGCGTTTTGGTGATTTTGTGATTTTCAATCACCCAAGCACCAAATCACGCAGCCGCAAATTGCCTTCATACAGCGCCCGCCCAATGATGACTCCTGCCAGCCCGGCTTCGCGGACGCGACGGACATCCTCCACGCTGGAGACGCCGCCGGATGCGACCACCTTCAACCCCGTAGCGGCTTGCAACTCAACAGCCGACTCCACGCTGACGCCGCTGCCGACCCCGTCGCGGCGGACATCTGTCAAAACGCACCACTCCAGCCCCTGGGCCTTGAAACGCTGTCCGGCTTCGAGCATGGTCAGCGGGGTGGCTTCCTGCCAGCCGCGAATCATCACGTTGCCATCGCGCGCGCCAATATCGGCGGCGATACGGGCCGGGCCGTAGCGGGCAATTGCCCAATCGACCAGCGCCGGGTTTTGGATGGCGGCGGTGCCGAGAAAAACGCGCGCCACGCCCATTTCGAGCGGGATGCGGATGGTTTCTTCGTCGCGGATGCCGCCGCCGAATTCGACCTTCAGGCCGACGGTGAGAATCGCTTCGAGGGCTTTCAGGTTGGCGGAGGCCTCCTCGCCAAACGCGCCGCTCAGGTTGATGACGTGAACCCAGGCCGCGCCCTCGGCTTTGAACTGCTCGGCTTGTTTACGCGGGTCGTCGCCGTATTCGGTTTGACGGGTTGGGTCGCCCTGCGTCAGGCGGACGATTTTGCCGTTTCTAAGGTCTATGGCGGGGAAGATGGTAAATTCTGGCATTAAGAAAACCCTTCTTGCTTCGCGTTCTCTTGCGGGGTTGGACACGGATTTCGCGGCTTTTTCAAGGCTTTTTCCACGTTTGTCGGCGCTCATCCGCGTCTTCTGTGGGTTGTGTACGGCAGTGAAACAAACATAATAACCTGCCGCTGGATGTTCTCCAACGGCAGGAATTTGCACTTTCGGCAGTGTGGCAATCGTGACCAGCCATAGAATAAACTTGCGCTGATCTTTGCCCCGAGGGGTTTAGCCCCATCACTTTGCGCCGCCGGGTTTCCCCGGGTTTGCTATTATTAGCAGCCTGACTATCCTGGGGATTTCTCTCGTTAGATTCATCGGCTTTGCCCCGTTTTGCGGGGTTGCGTCGCTAGGTTTCCCTGGTTTTGCCCTTTATCTTGTGCAATTTTATTTTTGCACACGGGATGACGGATTTCAAGTCATCTGGACGAATTTTAAGGGAATTTTAAGATGATTGTAAAGTGAAAATAAACGCGCTGCCCTGGCCCTCGCCGGCCGATTCGGCCCAGATTTTGCCGCCGTGCGCTTCGATGATGGCCCTGGCAATCGTCAGGCCGATGCCAGAGCCGCCGCCCGCGCCGCGCGAGCGGGATTGGTCGACCCGGTAGAAACGGTCGAAGATGCGCGGCAGACTCTCAGCCGGGATGCCGAGGCCGGTATCTTTAA
>CAYLZI010000242.1:0-4064 GCA_964388215.1 uncultured Anaerolinea sp. | reverse complement strand
GTCGAATGGCTGGAAGGCTATCTCTCGCAGTGGGAGGGCGCGGCGGTGATTGTCTCGCACGACCGCTACTTTCTCGACAAAGCAGCCAACGGCATCCTCGAGATGACGGCGGCGGGCGTGGAGGAATATCGCGGCAATTACAGTCACTATCTCACACAGCGCCAGGAACGCTGGGAACGCCGCCAACTGGTCTTCGAGGGCGAAAAAGAAAAACTGCTTAAAGAGATGGACTACATCAAGAAAAACATCTCCGGGCAGAACACGCTGCAAGCCAAGGGCAAACTCAAGCGGCTGACCCGCATCGTGCAAGCGATTGAACAAGTCGGGATGGAAGCGGTTTTAGATTCTAAATGGGTCGAACTGGGCGTGAGCATGACCACCAGCCCCTTCAGCGTGGAAGAGGCCGAAAAACGGGTGCGCGCCCTCAGGCTGCCCAACATCCGCCCGCCGCAGCTGCACCTCCGTTTAACGGCCCAGCGCCGCTCTGGGGAGTTGGTTATCCGCACCCGCGACATCCTGGTCGGCTGGCCCGACAAGACCCTGTTCCGCGCCCCCGACATCGAACTGCGCCGGACCGACTGCGCCGCGCTGATTGGCCCCAACGGCGCGGGCAAATCGACCTTCCTGAAGACGATTTTGGGCCAGATTCCGCCGCTCGAAGGCGAAGTGCTCCTCGGCGCAAGCCTGCACATTGGCTATTTTGCCCAGGCGCACGAAGGACTCAATCCGGCCAACACCCTCATTCAGGAAATCCAGGTTGCCGCCCCGCAAATGCTGCCCGCCGAAGCGCGCCAGTACCTCGGCAAGTTCCTGTTCAGCGGCGATGACGCCTTCAAAAAGGTGGACGTTCTCTCAGGCGGCGAGCGCGGACGCCTGGCGCTGGCAAAACTGGCCCTTTCGGACACCAACCTGCTGCTGCTCGACGAACCCACCAATCACCTCGACATCCCCTCCCAGGAAATCCTGGAGGAAGTTCTGGAAGCCTACCAGGGGACGATTTTACTCGTCACCCACGACCGCTACCTGGTGGATGCGCTGGCGACCCAGATTTGGGAAATTGACCCAGGCGGCAACGAATTATCCGTTTTCAAAGGCACTTACAGCCAGATGAAAGAGGAAAGAGAACGGCTAGCAGCGTTGGCGCTCGTAGAAACGCAAGAACTCGAAGCGCGTAAAGCCCCTCAGTCACGAATAATCGATGCTCGAATAACAAATACCAAAGAAGAAAGACGTAAAAAGGCGCAAATACAGGAACTCGAAAACGCCATTACCACGCTCGAAGCCAAACTGGCCGAACTGAGCCACAAACTGGAAAACCCGCCCGCCGACCCGGTCAAAGTGGCGCAGTTGGGCAAGGAATATGAGCGCATCCAGGAGCAGATGGACACGAAACTGGCCGAATGGGAAAGGTTACAGGCATAATCGAATCGCCGCTCCGACGTTTTACCGCCAAAACGCCGGAGCATAAATGCGCAAAAGCACATCTACCAGCAGGCCGAGCATAAACAGGCCGCCAAAGGCGCGGTTATTGCGAAAGGCCAGCGGCGCAAAAAACAGCGGCCAGCCGCCCTGCCCGTCGGGGAACCAATCGGGGCGGGTCGCCGGGCGCGGTTTCAGGAACAGGGGCAACGCCGCTTTCAAGGTCGGAAAGGCCAGCAAAACAACCAGCATAACCGGGGTAAAATATTTCAGGGAAATCATCGCCAACACGAGCAGGTAGGGGGCGACCATCATGCCAATAACCGCGAAGCGCGAATTCTTTTCACCGAGAATGACCGGCAGAGTATAGATACCCTTCTCTTTATCCACCGCGATTTTGTCAATGTGTTTTCCAAAAATAACGGTGGTGACGCCAAAATAGTACGGAACACTGGCCCAAACCACATTCCAATCCCATTGATGCGCCAAAACATAATAACCGCCGCCAATCATCAGCGGGCCCCAAACCAGCAGCACAGCCACCTCGCCCAGGGCAATGTATTTAAGCGGCCAGGTGTAAAACAGCACGAAAAACGCGCCCAAGCCGAGCAAAACCCAAATGACCGGGTCCCAGCCGTTGATAGCGATGAGATAAATTCCCAGCGCGGCAGCAATCGCGCCAGTGACGGCTGTATAAGTCAGCAGTTGGGTGGTCGTCAACAGTCCATTCGCAACCGGCTGCGGGCCGTACATGGTGCGGAAATAGTTGTCTTTATCCACGCCTTTGACATAATCGGTGTAATCGTTAAACAGGTTGTTGGTGGCGTGCGCCAGCATCAGCCCCAGGGCCAACGCCAGCCAGGGCAGGAAATCAAACTTTCCATCACGCAGGGCAAACAGCCCGGCCAGCGCGGCAGAGATGAAGGTCATCACCAGAACAGCGGCGCGGGTCGAAATCAGCCACTTCGAGACAAAATCGAGCGCGTCCCACTCCTCCTTGCTGACAGCGGGGATAACTTGCAAGGCTTTCTTCCACATCGCAAAATTCATAATCCTACTCCTTTAGTCTGAATTATGCCGATTATAACAAACGGGCGTATAATCGGCCACGCACGGGAGACTTCGAGCCTTCATGAAAAATCGCAACCTGCAAATCCTGTCCTTCACCCTGGTGGTCGTGATGCTCGGATTTGGCATCATCATCCCCATCCTGCCCTTCTACGTGGAACGCTACGGCGGCGGTGGGATTGCCATGGGCTCGCTCATGTCGGCCTTCTCGGTGGCGCAGTTCATTTTTTCGCCCATCTGGGGCGGCCTGTCGGACCGCTATGGCCGAAAACCCATCCTGATGGTGGGGATGCTGGGCAACGCCGTTTCGCACGTCCTGTTCGCGCTTTCGACCGAACTGTGGATGCTGACCACCTCGCGCGCCCTGGGCGGGATTCTCTCTTCGGCCACCCTGCCGACCGCGATGGCCTTCATCAGCGATTCGACCTCCGAAAAAGAACGCGGCGGCGGCATGGGCATTGTCGGGGCTGCATTTGGGGTGGGGATGGTGCTGGGGCCGGGCATCGGCGGGATGATGGCGGGGATGTCGCTCCAGGCGCCGTTCTACCTCGCTGCCGCGCTGTCAATGGTTTCGCTGTTCCTGGTCTGGATTCTGCTCCCGGAATCGCTCCCCGCCGAACAGCGCACACCCGCTTCGATGCGGATTCAAGGCCCCAAAATGGTCGAGATGTTCCGCGCGCTCTCCGGCCCAATTGGCTTTCTGCTCATCCTGGCCTTCCTGCACAACTTCGCCCTGACGAATTTCGAGGGCATTTACAGTTTTTACGCCCAGAAACGCTACGGCTACGACGAAAAAACCATCGGGCTGATTCTGACCGTTGTTGGGCTGGTTTCGGCCATCGCACAAGGCGTACTGACGGGAATCTTCTCCAAACGTTTCGGCGATTCCCTGGTCGTCAAGGTTTCGCTGCTCGCCAGCATTTTCGGCTTTGCGCTAATGATTCTGCCCGAAAGCCTGCCGATGGTGCTGGCCGCTGCCGGGTTCTTCGTGCTGACCAATGCCATGCTCAGGCCGGGCGTGGCCTCGCTGATTTCAAAGAAAACCAACATCGGGCAGGGCGCGGCGATGGGGCTGAACAACTCTTTCATGAGCCTGGGGCGCATCATCGGGCCGCTGTGGGCCGGAGCCGTCCTGGACATCAACCTGAATTACCCCTTCATTACCGGGGCGGCCATTATGCTGGCGGCCTACCTCGCCAGCCTGAAATTCCTGCCAATCGATGCCGCCGAGACTGTCCAGTCGGTCAGCGCAGATTAATAAACGCGCTGGGTTCAATTGCGCAGTTTTTCGCCCTGCGCAACAGCCAGTCTTCTATCCATAATTTGGGCAATCTGGCCGACTTGTTTGACCATTTTCGCAAAGGTTTCAGGCTTAAGGGATTGTTTGCCATCGGAGGCGGCGTGGGCCGGGTCGGGATGGACTTCGACGATGAGACCATCGGCTCCGGCGGCGATGGCGGCGCGGGCAATGGCGGCAACGTAATCGGCGTGGCCGGTGGCGTGGCTCGGGTCGAGGATGACAGGCAGGTGGGTGAGATTTTTCAGGACGGGGATGGCGTTGATGTCGGTGGTGTTGC
>CAYLZI010000241.1:0-4074 GCA_964388215.1 uncultured Anaerolinea sp. | reverse complement strand
CGGCGGTGTATCCGCCCGGGCCGGCGCAGATGGTGTGGGTCTCGTCGATGATGAGATAGGTTCCGTATTTCCGCGTCAGTTTACGTAATTCATCATGATATCCGGGGTCAGGGTGGATAATGCCGATGTTGGTCATGACCGGTTCGGCCAGCACGGCGGCCACATCCCCGGCGGATAGGGCGGTTTCGAGCGCGGCGACATCGTTGAATTCGATGACTTTGGTGGTTTGGCGCGGGTCGATTTGCGGCCCCATGTTGTTCGGGCGCGAAATGGGCGTGCCTTCCTCGTCGAGGACAATGAAGGTTTCGTCGACTGTGCCGTGATAGCAGTAGTTGAAGACCAACACTTTGGGGCGACCGGTAATCATGCGCGCCATGCGCAGGACGTGGCGGTTGGCGTCGGTGGCGGTCAGGGCGAATTGCCAGAGCGGAAGCCCAAAGCGGCGCTGGAGTTCCTCGCCAACGCCGATGACATCCTCGTAGGGCAGCATGAGTGTGATGCCCCTGGCGGCCTGTTCGGCAATGGCTTTGAGCGTGGCTGCGGGGGCGTGGCCTGTCATCGCGCCGGTGTCGCCCAGGCAGAAATCGATGTAGTCGTTGCCGTCTACATCGGTGAAATGCGCGCCGTGGGCTTCTTTGACGAAAACCGGAAAAGAACCAGCCCAGCGAATCATCCACAACATCGGCACGCCGCCTTGCAGTGATTTGCGGGCGCGCTGGTAGAGTTCGTAAGATTTGGGGTGGTTCTGGTGGAAAAGCTGCTCTTCGGACTGGAGAAGGGTGACGAGTCGGGTACGGTCAATCATTCTATTCTCCTTTTCGGCTGCGCGGGCTAAAGCCCTGCCTCAGTTCGTCAAAGTCCGCTTAAGCGGACTTCCCTGAATCGAGGGAGGGCTTCCAGCCCGACCGGGTCATTTTTCATCGTCGCGTTCATACACTGTCAGAATACGGTTTTCGCGATGATGTTCTTTTTGCTTTGCGGCATACTCCATCACGCTTGGCAAAGAGCGCTCACCGATGCTCAACACGCCGTAACCGCGCTGCCATTCAAATTTCTCTGTGTTGCCGGGCATCAGGTTGATGGCGTAAGCGCTTGCGCCTTTAATGTGCCGGACGCAATCTGCCACAGAAAGTTTGGGCGGGATGGAAAGCACGATATGAACATGGTCTTCGACATTCCCGGCGGCGTGAATAATCACCTCGAGCTCTTTGGCTTTGCGATAGAGGATGGTGTAAAAGAGTTTTTCGCGCTCTGGAGTCAGGGTCGGCTGGCGGTCGAGCGTGCCAAAGATGAGGTGGTAGTGCAACCGCCAGTAGGTCATCTCGTTCTCCTCGGTGCGGGCTGAAGCCCTTCCTCATGCCACGAAAGTCCGCTTAAGCGGACTTCTTTGTGCTGAGGCAGGGATTTATCCCGCCGACTCCGCCAGCGCTGCCTCAAAAATTCGCAGCGCGTCACCCACCTGCCCCTCCGTCACATTCAGCGGCGGAATCCAGCGGATGGTGCTGTCATAAGTGCCGCACGAGAGCAGCAGCAGGCCCTTGTCTTCAGCGGCCTTGATGACCTTTTTCACCAGGTCTTTGGCTTTTTTGTATTTGCCGTCCACCTCGAACTCGGAGCCAATCATCAGCCCCAGGCCGCGCACGTCGCCAATTTGCGGGTACTCTTCCTGGAGTTTGCGCAGGCCGGTCTGGAGTTGGATACCGCGCGCTGCGGCGTTTTCGAGCATTTTTTCTTCCTTCATTGCGCGGATGGTTGCCACGCTGGCTGCCATGGCAACCGCGTTGCCGCCGTAGGTGCCGCCATGCGAGCCGGTCGGCCATTTTTTCATCAGGTCGAGACGGCTAAAGATGCCCGAAAGCGGCATTCCGCTGGCAATTCCTTTGGCAACGGTCATAATGTCAGGGACGATGCCGTAGTGGTCTTGCGCGAACCACTTGCCGGTGCGCCCAAAGCCGCTCTGGACTTCGTC
This sequence comes from uncultured Anaerolinea sp., assembly GCA_964388215.1. Classification (GTDB taxonomy): domain Bacteria; phylum Chloroflexota; class Anaerolineae; order Anaerolineales; family Villigracilaceae; genus UBA5195. Next base: position 2,105 of record CAYLZI010000241.1, on the reverse strand, counting down.
GAAAATCAGCAGGATGCCGGTGCGGTCGCAGAGTTCGCGTAATCCTTTCAGGAAGGAGGCTGGCGGCGGAACATAGCCACCCTCGCCAAGCACAGGTTCAATCAAAATCGCGGCCACATCATGCGGAGCGACCTGACTGACGAGCAATTCCTCGAGCGATTCGAGGGCGTAATCGCTGGCTTCGGCTTCGATCATGCCCAATTTGTAGGCATACGGATACGGGGCGACATACACCCCTGAGGGCAGCAACTGCGAATTGCCCTTGTACCCGGTTTTAGATGTAGTCAACATCATCGTCTGCGCAGTGCGCCCGTGGAAACTGCCGGTGAAGACGATAACCGCCTGCCGCCCGGTGGCCGCGCGCGCCAGTTTGACCGCGCCCTCCACCGCCTCAGCGCCGGAGTTGCTGAAAAAGAATCCGTCAATCGAGGGAGGAACAATCGTCCGCAGTTCCTCGATTAAGCGCAGCATCGGCTGGTGGACGACGATATTGGCCTGGGCGTGCAGGAACAGCCCGGCCTGCTCGCGGATGGCCTCGACCACCTTCGGGTGGCAGTGGCCGGTGTTGGTGACGCCGATTCCGCAGGTGAAATCGAGGTACTTGCGGCCATCGCTGGCGTAGATGTAACTCCCCTCGGCGCGTTCCGCTTCGATGGGGAATATCCGCGACCAGACAGGGGAGATATGCGGGAAATTTTGGTCGTATAACTGTGTCATGTATCAGGTGCTCCGGTATCAGGTGTCAGAGTTTGAGGGAATGTTTGAATCCGCCAATCAGGGCCATGAAATTTATCCCTTGGCAAAATAAGCGTCAGGTGCCAAAATTCCTGACACCTGACACCCAAAAACTGACATTCAAAGGAGTTCCCCCGCCCAGGCCAAATCGAGTTTTTCTAACTGCGCCCTGGTCGGCATACCGTCCTTCGTCCATCCCGCCAGGCGGTAATACTCATCCAGCGCAAACTCAACTTCCTCGTGGGTGATAGCGATTCCGGCGGTGGGGCCTTCACCTTGCAAGGCCTTGAAGAACTTCTTGGGCAGTTTGTCCTGTTTACGGTCGAAGCCTTCGCGGGCATTGAAAACGCGCATCAGGTTCAGGCGGCGCTCGCCGACCCGCACCAGTTCCTCGACCGTCACATCCCAACCGGTGACGGCATTGACCATTTCGACGGTCTCTTTCGGGCCGTAGAGCGTCCAGCCCGGCCCCCACACGAACTGACAGAGTTCGACCGAGTCGAGCATCGAGTAAAAGGCTTCGCCCAGGTAGGCAAACTTGACCTTCTCCGCGCCCAGGCTGAGCGGTTCCTGCGGTTCGGTCAGGCCGAGCAGCGCCAGGCGGCTCAAGTACAGGTCAGAAGCGATACCGGTTTCGTACATCCAGTCGTGTTCGCTCGATTGATGGTCAGCGCCAAAGGGGTTGACGGCATAAATGAGCGCCAGCGAACGCTTGGCCTGCGGCATGTGGGCCGGGGCTTCCGCGCCCTTGACGGTGACGAGACATTCATCCGCGCTCTTGCCAATGGCTTTGGCAGCGCGCTCCGACCCCTGGCCCAGCAAGCGGCCAAAGTCGCTGCTGCCGGTCACAATTTGCTCCAGGGTTTCGAGCATCGCGTCGGCGTCGCCGAATTTCAGTTCGATGCCGCCGGTATCGTCTTTAGACAGGATGCCTTTTTCGTAACATTCCATCGCCCAGGCAATCGTCGCGCCGCAGGCAATCGTATCCACGCCGTACTCATTGCAAATCTGGTTGGCGCGCGAAATGGCGGCCAAATCTTTCACCCCGCAGTACGAGCCAAAGGTGCCGATGGTCTCATATTCCGGGCCGCCGTATTTTTCGTCAACCGGATATTTGCCTTCCAATTCCACCACGCGCTTGCAGCGCACCACGCAAGCGTAGCAGGTATCGCGGCCCTGCTTATCCTGCTTGCCTTGTGCCGCGCCCTTCAGGTAGACATCATACAGCCGCTCGCCGCTGATTTCCTCGGCCAGTTCAAACGCGCCTTCGTTGTAATTTCGGGTCGGGAGCGTGCCCATCGAGTGCTGCGGCATCACCACGCTGGCCGTGCCATATTTTCCCAGCCCGGCCATATCAGCATTGTCGGGCA
>CAYLZI010000240.1:0-4105 GCA_964388215.1 uncultured Anaerolinea sp. | reverse complement strand
TTAATAATCTATGGCGCTCAGGTTTTTGAGTTTGTCCCAGCGGTGAGTGGCGGTAATTTCACGGATTGTGCCGGTCTGCCCGCGCACGACCAGGGAATCGGTCAGGGCGCCATCTGCCAGGTATTTAACGCCCTTCAACAGTTCCCCGTTGGTGATGCCGGTCGCCGCAAAAAAGACATCTTCCGAAGAAACAAGGTCATCCATGGTTAATACTTTGTTGAAATTGTAACCCTGCTCTTCGCCGCGGCGCTTTTCATTTTCATTGCGAGCATAGAGTTTGCCCTGAATTTCACCATCCATAGCGCGCAAGGCGCAGGCAGTAATGACGCCTTCGGGCGTACCGCCAATACCAAACAGGGCATCAATGCCCGAATCTCCCCAACTGGTCATCAGTGCCCCGGCCACGTCGCCATCCGGAATCAGGCGAATGCGCGCGCCCGCTCGGCGCACTTCGGCCACCATTTCATCGTGCCTGGGCCGGTCGAGGATGACGCAGGTTAGGTCTTCGAGGCGTTTGCCTTTGGCTTTGGCAATTGCCTTCAGATTATCGGTGGTGGGCCGCTCAATATCTATCACCCCCCTGGCTTCGGGGCCAACGGCAATTTTGTTCATATACATAAAAGGGCCTGGGTCGAACATGGTGCCGCGCGGGGCAATGGCAACGATGGCGATGGAGTTGAGATTTCCATTGGCGAGTGGCCTGGTGCCATCAATGGGGTCAACTGCAATATCCACCTCAGGGCCATAATCACCGGTTCCGACTTGTTCGCCATTAAAAAGCATGGGGGCTTCATCTTTTTCGCCCTCGCCAATCACAATCACGCCTTTCATGGCGATGGAGTTTAGCACCAGGCGCATGGCGTCTACTGCCGCTTTATCGGCGGCAATTTTATCGCCGCGCCCCATCATGCGCCCAGCAGCAAGCGCGGCGGCTTCGGTCACGCGCACCAGTTCCATAGCCAGGTTACGGGTTGGCACGCGTGATGTCATTGTCTTTTCCATTTTTTTCTCCCTTCAGGAAAAAAATAAGGTGACGCAGGTTTGCGTCACCGCGCGAAAAACATAATGAAGTAGTATCCTAAGACTGCGCCCCATATCCACGAGTCGATGCGGTCGAGAGCGCCGCCATGCCCAGGCATAATATTACCAGAGTCTTTCAGGCCTGCCTGGCGTTTGAGCATGCTCACGCCCAGGTCACCCAAGGGGGTGAGCAGCCCGGCTGCCAGCCCAAAAAGCGTTCCCTGCCAGATGGACAGGTTGAGCGGCCCCCAGGTGGAATAGGAGTAGGCAAAAAAACCGCCGGTGAGCACGCTGGTAAAGACCCCAGCGGCGAACCCTTCCCAAGATTTTTTGGGGCTTAAACGGGGAGCCATGCGATTTTTGCCATACGCCGCGCCAAGCATGAATGCGCCTGTATCAACGCCCCATACGACTGGAAGGATAAACAGCACCCACCAGGCCCCGTTCTCCAGTGTCCGAATGTCGAGCAGGTAACTGCCCACCCAACCGATGTAAACCAGGCCGCCCGCGCCGATGGCAAAGTCGGTGCCGGCCTGGTCGCGTCCGCGCTCGTAGTCTAACAGGTGAAATATCATCAAAATCAGGATGGAAAACGCCAGAGTGGCTGTTGCAACCGCCGGGAAGAAGTAGCGCGTCGCGGTAATAGCGACCACCCCAATCACCACCGGCCAACGCGAGAGGCGCGCTCCGCAGGCGGTGGCGATATTGACATATTCCCAGCCTGCCATCACCAAGAAGAAACCAATCACGATGTAGTACGGAATTCCTCCCATCAACAAGGCTGGCATCCCAATCACCAGGAGAATAAGCGCAGAGATGACGCGATTACGCATGACTCTCCTGGTATTCTGCCGAATTAACTTTTCCGTATCGTCGGTCGCGCTGGGAAAATTCTTCCAGTGCTTTGCGGAATTCATCCTTGCTAAAATCGGGCCAGTAGGTAGGGGTGACGTACCATTCGGAATAGGCAGCCTGCCAGATGAGGAAGTTGCTGATTCGCAACTCACCCGATGTGCGGATGATTAAATCTGGATCGGGCGCGCCTGCTGTATACAAGTATTGGCTGACCAGTTTGGTGGTGACATCTTCCGCTGCCACGCCATCTCGAATGATTTGCTGGATGGCGTGGACGATTTCATCGCGGCCTCCGTAGTTGAAGGCAATGTTGATAATGAGCCGGTTGTTGTAACGGGTCATTTCAACGGCATCTAACACCTTCTTTTGCAAGAAACCTGGCAGGCGCTCCAAGCGTCCAATATGGCGCAACTGGACTCCTTGTTCGTTCAGTTCCGATAGTTCACGGTCAATGACATCTTCGAGGATGCGCATCAGGCCGGTCACTTCTTCTTGAGGGCGGCCCCAGTTTTCAGTGGAGAATGCGTAGATGGTCAGATACCTGACGCCAAATTCGACGCAGGCTTTGATGATGCGGCGCAGATTTTCGGTGCCAGCCTTGTGACCTGCCAGGCGAGGCAACCCGCGCTTCAAAGCCCAGCGCCCGTTGCCATCCATAATAATGGCAACATGGCAGGGGAGTTTCCCGGCAACCCCGCTCCGCTGCGCTTCGGGGGTTTTTGGAGGCTGGCTTGTGCTCATGGGGTCATGGAAGTTACACTTCCATAATCTCCTTTTCTTTGTTCTGGCCGATTTTCTCAATATCGCCTATCAGGCGGTCAATAATTCTTTGCAAATCTTCTTCGCCGCGCTTGCGGTCATCTTCGGAGATGATTTTTTCGTTCTCGAACTCTTTGATATCTTTGATGGCATCGCGGCGAATATTGCGTAAAGCCACCCGCGCTTCTTCCAGGCGATGATTAACGTGCTTGACCAGGTCCCTGCGGCGTTGCTCGTTGAGCGGGGGTAGGTTCAAGCGAATGGCAATGCCGTCGTTGTTGGGGGTTAGTCCCAGGTCTGATGCCAAAATCGCCCGTTCGATTGCCTTCAGGGTGGTTCTGTCGAAAGGTTTAATCATTAACGCGCGCGGTTCGGGAACACTGATGGATGCGAGTTGGATGAGGGGCGTGGACGCTCCGTAATATTCCACTTGAATCTTTTCGACCAGGCCCGGGTGAGCGCGCCCGGTGCGTATGGATGCCAAATCTTCCTGCAAAACATGAATTGATTTTTGCATGTGGGCTTCGGCCTCTTTGAGAAGTTCCTTTATCACCGCGACCTCCTGGGTTGTTTAGGGAAGGATTAATATACCGCAAGGATACACTAAAAATTGAAATTTTGCCACTGCAGCAATTCGGTTGCCCAGGGTTTTCTTAAAGATACTGTTGGCGAATTTGGAGCAGCCCAAGCATTTCCTCACCGTTTACTTTGTCAGACTGATTTCAGAGTCCAACTTTTATGCCGCTGCTTTGGACGTATACCTGCCAGCCAAAAGACAGTATGTTTCAAGTGAGCGGCACAGCCAGTGAACACAGCCTGCAAATGGCGTTTCTTATGGCCAATGTACCTGCCCGCGCGCATTCCGTTTCCGCGGGTCAAAGCCAAAAGTGAATCTTTTACGCCACTGCGATGTTTGTGGTAATCTTGTTTGAACGCTTCTGTCTTTTGCCGCACACGAGCCTATTGTACTAATTCGAAATGAGCGCTAATCCCAATTGTTCGGCACTTTGAACTATCATTGCCGATGTTCGTTTCGTATTCTTCCCATTCTTTTTCGCTGTACGGCTGCATAACGAAGCGGTCCCCATGCTAATAGACTGTTTGAAAACCAGACAAAAAGGGAAAAATCGGGCAAATTTGGGTGATGACCAAATCAACTCAAACTTACCCGACTGACCTCAATGGTACCGAATGGGCGCAAATTGCGCCACTGCTTTCAGAAGCAAAACTAACCGGCAGGCCATGTGAACATACCTGGAGAGAAATCCTGAATGCCCTCTTTTGTGTAACCAAGAATGTGTATGGAGAGCCTTACCATCAGATTTTCCGGCTTGGCAAACGGTTTACTACTACTTCCGAACATTCCGTAAAAACAACTTCTGGGAGACGCTGAACACTGCCAATCGAAAATCTGTACGAGTGAAGGCAAGCAAAGAGCCTCAGGCAAACGCTAGTACATCTTGGCAGAAAA
>CAYLZI010000239.1:0-4146 GCA_964388215.1 uncultured Anaerolinea sp. | reverse complement strand
AAGCAGATTCAACAGGGATGACATAATTTTCTGAGTACAAATCACGAATTTGAGAAATATCGTAAGAAGAAAGAATCCAATTACACGAAGCCTGCTTCAATCGGTTTGCCAGTTCACGATGCTCGTCCCATCCACGCATATTGTGAAAATAATTAACCCCATTATCTGGATAGGGCGGGTCGACATACATTACCGTATTTACCCGGTCATAGCGCTCCAGGCAGGATTGCCAGGGCAAATTTTCAACAATAACGGTTTTAAGGCGGTTATGAACCGGTTTGAGACGTTGACTTAGGGTTTCCAGGGCGCCTATCAAACGGTTTCCATGCCCACCATCTGAAATGCTGGTTTGGAAACGAGGATATTTGAGTTCGCCGCCCCAGCCAGCCATGATGAGATAATAAAATCGGTGCGCGCGCTGGACATCGGTCAATTGCGAAGAGTCCAAGCTCGCCAATCGCTGGAATTCGGCGCGTGAAACGAGTTCCCACTCAAAGGAAGCGATTAATTCATCCGGTTTTTCTTTGACAACCCGGAAAAAAGTGACTACTTCCTGGTCTATATCGTTGATAACTTCTACATCACTTGGTGGTTTACCAAACAAAACCCATGCCGCGCCTGCAAATAATTCAACGTAGCAGGTATGCTTTGGCAACAGAGAAATAATCTGCTTGCGCAAACGCGACTTTCCGCCCACCCATTTGAATGGGCTGCTTATCATGGTGTATGCTCCGCTTGTTTTTTCCATAAGAATATCAAAATGTCTCTAATAGAGACATTTTATCATATTCCCTTTCATCTGTCAATTCACGAACCATGCAAAAATTTGGCGAAAAACTTCATCACTTGCGAATAAGCCAACGATTAACGCTTAAAGAGTTGGCGGTCGCACTGGGACTCAATGCGCATGGCTACATCAGCGAAATCGAATCGGGGAAGAAAAAGCCAACCGCTGAGTTTGTGCTAAAAGTTGCGCGCTATTTCGACATTACAACAGATGAGATGTTGAAAGACGAACTAGACATTGAGGCAAAATGACCGGAAAACAAAACGACAGCCAACACCCTTCACCAACCACATTTGAAAGGCTTCGCTTGATTTTAAGCACCTACCAAGACGGGAGCGGTCAACAGTCAGCAAAGGATGACCAAACTTTACCCGGCTGGAGAGATTTTGAACGAACCGTTGCGATTGCATTTGGAGGACAGGCGCAAGAAAATAAATTTATCTTCGATGTGTTGGTCCCCGATGGTCAGAGAAGTGGCGTTTTTGTAGGAATTTCCTGCAAAATGCGCCGAACGCTCAACGACACGAAACGAACAGGGCGCGTGACGCTGGAACTTTCGAATTCTTCTGGCAAATTCTGGGACAGATTGGGTGAACGCGGACTGCACCAACAAAATTACAAAGCGCATCCACGCAAAGTGGCTGAAGTTTTGCTCGAATTGGAAAATGAATGGCACCAGCAGGTGAGCCTGGAACAAGGTGGGATAGTCGACGTGCGCCAAAGTTACTACCTGGCGCTCTCGTGGAGTCCGCAAGGCGAATATCAATTATTCCAATTCCCTCTTGAATTGCCACAGGCAGATGAAATTATTTGGGATTTTCCTTCTGCAAAGAATGGCAATACAGTAAACCCTGGAAGGCGGTTGCGAGGAAGCGACGCTAACGGCACAATTTTCGAGTGGTATGGCGAATCTGGAGGGCAGTTGAAATACTACCCTCCCGCTGAGAAGGCATTATGGAAATCAGACATCTTTCGGCTGGAACCACTGCCTGAAAACTGGCAAGAAATTCATGGAATTTTGACCAAAGCCAGGGACTATTTTCCAAGCTTATGGGAGGGTGTAGCATGACAAACTGGCTGGAAGTTTCACTAACTATAAACGGCGAACTGGCCGAGGCAGTGGCCGATGTGCTGGGGCGGTTTGCGCCCAATGGCGTGATGACCGAGCAATCGGTCGAGTTTCTGAACGATGAAGATGAAGGCTCGCCAACCGGCGATATTACCGTAAAGGCCTACCTGCCAACCGATGAACACCTCGACGAGACGCGCAACAAACTGGAAGAAGCGCTCTTTTACCTGGGACGAATCCAGCCCATTCCAGAACCAACCTATACCCCCATCGGCGACCAGAACTGGATGGAGGCCTGGAAGGAGCGTTACCAGCCGATTCCGATTGGCAAACGCCTGATGATTCTGCCCGCCTGGATGGATTTGCCCGATTCTTCACGGATTAGCGTCAAAATTGACCCTGGCATGGCGTTTGGCACGGGGACTCACCCCTCCACGCAGATGTGCCTGGATTTACTGGAAGTGGTTTTCGACAGCCGAATATCGCATATCGAATACGCGAATACCCAATATTCGGTCATTGATGTCGGATGCGGGTCGGGCATCCTTTCGGTGGCGGCGCTCAAACTGGGCGCGCTGTTTGCCCTGGGTGTGGATATCGACGAGGCAGCCATTACCAACAGCCGCGAAAATGCCGAAAATAACGGCGTGGCTAGCGAGGCGTTTCAGTTGGGAATCGGTTCGGTGGAAGATGTGCGGGCTGGGAAATTTTCCATCTCCTCCGCGCCGCTTGTGCTGGCAAACATCCTGGCCCCCATCCTAATTCGCTTGTTCGAGGCCGGGATGGCTGAACTGGTGGAGCCAGGCGGCTGCATCATTTTGGCGGGCATTTTAGACCATCAGGAGAATGATGTGATTAAAGCAGCCCAAGAACACGGCCTAAAACTGACTGACCGGCGTCAAATTAATGATTGGGTGGCTTTGCTCTGCCAAAAATAAAAAACTGCCGGGTTTCAGCCCGGCAGTTTTTTATTGGCTAATTTTCAGATTCTTTGAAAATGGCATACATGCGCATGCGCCCCAGGCGCAAGAGTGAGCCGCTGGCAAGCGGGTAAGGTTTGTTGGGGACGAGTCGCTGCTCATTAACCCAGGTTCCGTTGGTGCTTTCCAGGTCAATAATTTCGTAACCATTGGGGACGCGGCGGATTTTGGCATGACAGCGCGAAACGCCGTGTCCGAAGGCGTCATAATTTACCAGGTCTACGATATTTTCAGGAGTATCATCGGTTTTTCGACCGAGGATGAAGTCGTCGTCTGCTCGTAATTCAAAGGGCGCTTTATCATCTACAAAGAAGAACGCCATTCCTTTTTCAGGGGCGGCATAGAGAGGATATGGAGATTGGTCGCCGGATTCTGGCAGGGTTGATTCGAGCATCCCAAACTGAGTGGTGGTGGCGAGGGGGAGGTTGGCTTCTTCAAAAGGCGCGCCACAATGGATGCAAAAGATTGCCCCGGGTTCATTGTAAAGTTTGCATGACAGACAAAATTTTCCAGAATGTTGCTGCATTTTTGCTCCCGATTCAGTCTACACAAAAAATTGAGCCATCATTACTTGTAAAGCACGAGCAGGTTCAAACGGCCTAAGCGCACAACATCTCCACTGGAAAGGCGGCAGGGTATATTGGGTAAGAGCCGCCTGCCATTGATGCGGGTCCCGTTGGTGCTGTTCAGGTCGGTAATGTAATAGCCGTCTTGTTCCCGATGAATGGCTGCATGACGCCTGGAAACGCCCTGCTGAATGGCGTCAAATGGAACCAGGTCAACGACCAACCCACCGGTGCTTGAGGCTCTCCGCCCAAGAATGACTTCATCTTTGCCGATGACGGTGACGGGCAGGGTGTTTTCGAGGTAAATACCCAGGCCTGATTCGGGAACGAGCGAATCGGCAAAAGTACCCGCCTCTTTGGGAATGTATTCATCTTCATCGAGCCGGTCCGTGGCGCGCGTTTCCTGATGCGCTGCTTTCAGCGATGCGCCACAAAAGATGCACAAGATTGCGCCAGGTTTATTGCGCAGCTTGCATGAAGGGCAGATTTCTCCAAGTGCAGTCATGTGATTCCTGTCTGGGCGGATATTCACCTATACTATACATCAAAAGTTCCTAAAGAGGAAATAGGAGATTTGGGGATGTAGAAGCGCGAAACCGGCAAACCGCATTTTACTTCGCGCAATCACTCTTTACTTCTTTCGTGCCCTCCCCTTCTGCTTTCGGAATGGCGGCATATCAATCGAAAACACCTGGCACTTGGTCGGGTCGAGAATCTTGTTCCATAAACTGGGATGGCTCTTGG
>CAYLZI010000238.1:0-4166 GCA_964388215.1 uncultured Anaerolinea sp. | reverse complement strand
CTCGGCGCGGCATTGGCCTGTTACCAGTTCCGAGCCGAATCCCGCAGCCCAGACACTTCCTGGCAAGCCTTTCACATGGCTAACCATCAGGCATCCTCTGCCCTGGCGCAAGTCACTGAACCACTGGCCCGCTACAAAGTAAAAGATTCTGGCGACTGGAACACCAGCATCCTTACGCCTTATGGTTCGGAATTTGATTGCTACAGTTTTATTTCTGACTAAAAAACGTCCCGAAGGCTTGCAAGCCTTCGGGACGTTTTTTTCTTATACGGCTGGTTTCAACCGCGCCGACATATCGCGCAGTTGTGCAAAGGTAATGGGCTTTATCAGCACAAAGTCGGCCTGGTCACGCATGGTTTCGCCCATGATGGCATCGGCGGTGGCAATAACAACAATTGTTTTTTCCAGACGCGGCTCAGAACGGATGTATTCTAAAATGTCTTTACCAGAAACTTCGGGCAGGTGCAAATCTAAAATGACGATGTTGGGGGTTAGGGTATGCAGCCGTTCGAGCGCAGCGCGGCCATTCAGCGCGAACTCCGTCTCGAAACCGGCGGCGCGAACGGCTTCTGAAAAGATATTAGAAAGGTCGGGGTCATCTTCCACAATCAGGCCAAAGGGTTTATTTGGTGTCATTTTTCTCACTCGCTCCCTTGCTTACATGGCGGGTCAAAAGGTAAGATAATTGTAAACGTGCTTCCCTGTCCAACGGCGCTTTTTAAGAAAACCTGCCCCCCCATCAGTTCTACCAAACGCCCGACAATTGCCAGCCCCAGACCAATGCCGCCATGCGAGCGGGTCACGGTGCCTTCCAATTGGCGAAATGGGTCAAAAATCTGTTTCTGGGCATCAGGCGCAATGCCCTGGCCCGTATCGGTAACATCGAATCCCCAGCGCTGCTCATTGACTTTGTAGATGTAAACATCAATGCCGCCCTTTTCGGTGAACTTGACGGCATTATTGACCAGGTTAATCAAAATCTGCTGTAAGCGGTGCGTGTCGCCAACCAGGCGTTCAGGCATGGCGGCGTCAATGCGCGTGGTGAGTTCCAGTTTCTTGTCACGCGCAATTTTGTCCATTACGCTGTGCAAATTCTCGGTCAGTTCGCGCGTGGGGAATGATTTATAGTCGAACTTTAACTTACCCGCCTCAATCAGCGCCTGGTCGAGCAAGTCACTGACGATATTGAGCAGACGGCTGGAATTGCTTAAGATTCGCTCTGCGGCATTGGCCTGCTTTTCGTTCGCGGGGCCATAAAACCCATCGCGCAGCATCTCCGAGTAGCCCAGAATGGCATTCAGTGGCGTGCGCAATTCGTGAGAGACCATCGCCACAAAGGCGTTTTTCATCTGCTCCACCTCGGCTTCGCGGGTAAAGTCACGCAATACCGCTACGCTGCCAATCGCGCGCCCCTTGTGGTCGCGCACCGGGGCGGCGATAATGGAAAGCGTGCGCACGCCCCACCGAACGCGAATGGGTGCCAGGGTGGCTTCGCTATATCCAACCGACCTTAGCACCATATCCCGGTCTTCTTCAGGGATTTTTGCCGATTGCACAACTTCTGCCAGTTGCCGGTTCAGCACTTTATCGAGCGGCAATTCCAGCAGGCGTATCAGGGCAGTGTTGGTCAATATCACCTTACCCTGGGTGTCGAACACCATCACGCCATCAGCAATACCTTGCAAAATGGCCTGGCGTTGGCTGGCTTGCTCCGATTCGCGCCTGAGGGCGTCGGAGAGTTCCTGGGTGCGCTCTGCCACGCGCCGGTCGAGTTCCCGGTTGATGGCGCGCGCTTCCCGCAGGGCCTGTTCCACGTTGCGAGCCGAGTGCCACGCGACCAGCGCAACCAGGAAAAAGCCCGCCATGGCAAACGTATTCGGGACAAATTCAACCAGGGAAGACAGATACCAAACTTCCAGCGCAGCCAGCCCGGCGAAGATGAAGCTTGCCGCTGGGAAGAGCAGGATGCTGGCCATGACAACAGGTATAGTAAACACAAACAGGCTGCGCCCCCCGGCCAATTGGTCGGGCGTATCTGTAAAGGTGAATAAGACTAACAGGAAGACCAGGAATATCCCCGCTGTTACCCAGCCCGGAACCGATGGAATCCGGTTGAGCCAAGAAATAACGAACACACCCACCAGCATCCCCATTGCGCCAATCCAAAAATTGCTGTTGGCAAGTTCCCCCTCACCCATCATAGATGCGCCCCAAAGAGACAGAATAACCAGGGTGGTCAGAATTCCGGCCCCAATCAAGATGATGTTCAAAAATTTACGCCGTCGGGCATCGTCGGGGTCTGAGGCAGAGACATCCAACAGCAGGGTAAAAAATTGTTTAAGGCGTTCTTTCATTCGCTATTCCTTTGCCAGGGCCAGCGCGGTAGCGATGCAAGACTGGACGACCAGTTCCGGGCAGTATAACGCTTTGCTAATCCATAAAGGCGGGTAAGGGCCGTTGGCATGACGTTCCAGCCAGGCAACCGCCCGTTGAATTTTTTGTTCTGGGACTTTACCACCAAACCTTTTCCATAAAATTAAAGATTGAATGCAGTATGCCGTCTCTTCGGCGGTGGCAAAGCCAAACGACCCCCAAGAACCATCGCGATTTTGACTTCGCAGCATCCAGGCAATGGCATCCTGGCAAAGATACCTGTCATACTTAAGGGTCGCAATCACCATGTGCGCGGTGATGTAATAGGGTGAGATGTGCCATTTATCAGTCAGGTAACCGTCTTTATGACGCGTTTTATAGATGAAGTTGATAATTTTCTGCACGCTGGGGTGGTTTGCCTCGAAACCATATTGCCCCAACGCGCCCAGGATATGCACATTGGCCCCGATGGATGGATTCGCCTCGAGATGATAACAACGGAAATACTCCGCGCCTTCGTAAGAAAGGATGGTTTCGACATCCAAAAAAACGCCAAAGCGGGCCATGGATTCGGCCAACACACTGGTATCATCACCGTCGCAAGGGGTGTAAACATTGGCAAAACCGACTCCCTGCCCAGGCCGCCATGAATCTTGCAAGAATTGAACATGGGGCTGGCAACTTGCCCGAATTTGCGGGTCATTCACCAGCGAGGGAACAAGGGCAAGGTTCCATAAAACCCAGGCGCGCTCAAATATGTTGAAGGGAGTCGCAAACGGAGCGCCTCCGCCCCGCCCTCCGATGGCCCAGCGCAGGTATTTCATTGCCCGCTCATCCCCAATTTTGACCTGCGAGACAAAAAAAGCCGTGGCCGAGGGGCTATTTGCCACCGAGCCATTTACTTCTTGCAAGTTTTGCAAGTCTATTAAATCTTGCCGGTCGGGGCCAGCCATTTCAATAGAGAAAGCAGGCGTAAGGTGACGAGAGATTTTCAGCCCGGCCAGTTTTTCTAATTTACGGTCGCGCAGCGTTTTCATGCGCCCCAAAATGCGATCGCCTTGCTTTTTGATAATTCCCAACTGTTCCGCTTCATTAATCAGCGTAGGGACAATCAATTCAAAACCAACTGTCGCGCCATTCGGGTCAGCGGCCAGGCCGCGCGTGGCACCTGCGGTAATTTTTTCGAGCGCAGTCAAGCCCTTTTCGATTTGCCATTTATCTGAAGCGCGCCGCCCCTGTCGGGTAAGCGCCAGCATGGCCGCCAGGGTGGATATGACCCGGTCGTGGTAGTACATGACGCGCGGCGCGCCCCAACTGCCATCGGGCTGCTGGTTTTCGCAAATCCATTGCATGGCATCCATGCTCATTGGCTCATCTATGTCATGCAAGCGCGCAACCCAGGAGGTGTCATAGGCCGTGTTGTTCATATAGCCTGCGCCCATGCTTTGAATAATTTCTGGAATGGTTAACATGGCTCTTTCCTAGAAAAACAATATCAGATAACAGGCGCGGCCAATGCTAATCGGCTTTACCGTTTTTAATGCAAAAACCCGCAAGGGCGGCCCGCCCAGCGTGAAAAATCATCCTTTTATGCCAGGATTCTCCGCGAAAACGTATCAGGTTGCCCTGACGCCCTGACGGGTCGCCCCTGCCCCGCCAAAAGCGAGGGAGCCACCGATTCTTATGGTTTTGCCACCATGGCTGCCTGATTCTTCAACAAGTAGATTGTACAACGATGCGCATAGCATATATGCGCCAGAAACTTGCAAAAATGCAAGGCCAAGGTTTTCTAG
>CAYLZI010000237.1:0-4190 GCA_964388215.1 uncultured Anaerolinea sp. | reverse complement strand
TGAGTTCGTTATAGGTCAACATGACCCTATTTTACTATTACCGATAATGTCTATTCTTGTTAGAATGCGCCGCTCGCTCTGGTTTGCCGCTTATCCCGCCATCTCTTCCCAGGTTCTCTTCATCAGCAGCGCATCTTCTTCCATGATGGGGCTTTCACACAAGAGGCGCCCGCCCGCGCCGGCATCTTTCAAAGCGCGAAACAATTCGCCCAATTTCAAATCGGATTCGGCCACCTTCAGGTGATTTTTTTCTCCTTTGGGGCCATATTCGATGCCCGAAAGGTGAATGTGGAGCTGCCTCAGGGCAGAATCACCCAAAGATGCCGCATACAATTCGAGCAGCGCCGCCCATTCATCGTAAGTATTGACCGACCCATCGCCGGGGCGGGCGTGCAGGTGGGCAAAATCGAGACAGGGCAGCACGCCAGGAACAGATTTCGACATTTCGAGGGTATCATTTAATGAACCGAGCATGGCGCTCTTGCCCATAGTTTCTGGTCGCAGTGTAACCGGGTTTCCGGCGGCGCGCAGTTCATCTACGCACCCAGCCAGGCGCGGAATCGCCACTTTTAGCACCTCGGCGGCTGGTTGTTCAAAATAAGAGCCTGGGTGAAAGATGATGTCGGTTGCCCCAGCCAGGTTGCCGTAATGGGCAGCGTCCATCAACCGTTGACGGCTTTTGGGCCATTCACTGTCATTGGCATTCAAATTGATGAAGTAGGGCGCATGAACGCTGATTGCCACATCAGTGGCATTGGCAGCCTCACGGATAGCGGCGCAGGTCTGCGTTGAAACACGAACCGATTGCACCCAACCCAATTCCATCGTATCCAATCCAATGGACTTGCTGAACTGAATCGCCCCAATAGAGCCTCCCGGCTTTTTGGGCGTGCCTATCGGCGACCCGACTGTACCAAAACGAAACATTATGTTCATAGAATCTCCTTATCAATCAACGCTGCTCTTCACGCCTTTCTTAAAGTCGCTAAATTCCCTTCACCCCAACCCCTCTCCCAACGGGAGAGGGGCTTTTTCTCCCTTACCTCGGCGGGGGAAGGGCAGGGGAAAGTGCCCCGAAGGGGTATGAGGGTGTTTGATGACTTTAAGAAGTCCCTGACGCTGCTCTAAGTTTAGCAGATGCTTGAGAATTTTCTACTTTATAATTACATCTCTGTTGAAAAAAGGCGAATAAACACAATGCGCGCAAAAATTCGTAAATCAAAATTCTAAAATCATCGAGAAAAAACCCACAAAGAGCGTGGGATTTTGATGAAGTTTGCCAAAAAACTTAAAAAGGTAACCATGAATCAAAACAAAAAATCCCGTATCATTGCCCTACTACTGGCGCTGACCTTGCTGGCCGGGTGCGCTGGGCCGGGCGGGAACGGTTTGGTCAACGAAACGCCCCCAGAGAAGACCCTGCCCACGCCCATCGTCAACGTCACTGCCGCGCCTGAGGCCGACGGCACGCTGCGCGGCTTCCTGGAAGCGTGGAAAGCAGACGATTACGCCTCCATGTACGGCCTGCTCACGCCCGACAGCCAGCAGGCCCTCAGCCTGGAAGATTTCGACAAAAAATATCGCAGCGCGATGAACGCGCTGACGCTTATCGAATTGGGTTACGAAATCCTGGCGGTCAGCGCGCTCTCGCCTTCGGCTTCACAGGGCAGTTTCCGCATCACCTACAAGACGAAACTGTTCGGCGAGTTCCAACGCGAAATACAGGCCTCCTTCCAACTGATTTCGGGCCTCTGGCGCGTGCGCTGGGATGATGGACTCATCCTGCCCGAACTGGCGGGTGGCAACCGTCTTTCGATGGACTACCAGACCCCGGCGCGCGGCGTCATCTACGATCGGCCCCTGCGCGCCGAAAAGCAGGCGCAGCCCTTCGTCACCCAAACGGATGCTTATGCCATTGGCCTGGTGCCGACCAACATCCTGCCGGAGCAGGAGCCAACCCTGTTGAGCGAACTGGGCATCATCCTGGGGCTATACCCTATCCAGGTCTTGCCGATTTATGACAACCGGCGCGATGTCTACTGGTACATCCCGGTCGGCGAAGCGCCCGCCGAGGAAATCAACCGCCGCTGGAGTCGCCTTTCGAGCATCGGCGGGCTGGTGCTGACCCCCTACACTGCCCGCTTCTACTACGGCAACGGCATCGCGTCGCAGACCATTGGTTATGTCTCCGCCGTACCGGCCGAGGAAGTCGATAAATACATCCGCAACGGCACCTCGCCCGGAGCGCGGGTGGGACGGGCTGGAATCGAACTATGGGGCGAGCAATACCTGGCCGGCAAAACCGGCGGCACGCTTTACGTCGTCAAACCCGATGGTTCATTGACCCAGTTTGCCAGCGCGGCCAGCCAGCCAGCCTCCGATGTGCAGTTGACCATCGACCGCGACTTCCAGGCGCAGGTACAGCGCGCCCTGGATGGCTTCCGCGGGGCGATTGTGGTGATGGAACGCGACACCGGGCGCGTGCTGGCAATGGCATCTTCACCAAAATTCGACCCGAACGTCTTCGAGCCAAACAACGCCAACAGCCCCGGCGGCATCCAGAATCTTTTCAACGACAACAACCGTCCGCTGGTCAACCGCGCCGCGCAAGGCCAACTGCCGCTCGGCTCGGTTTTCAAAGTCATCACCTTTGCTGCCGCGCTCGAAAGCGGCACCTTTACGCCCGACCTGAAACTGGAATGCGGCTACGAATGGACCGGCCTGACCGATAAAATCCGCTACGATTGGACTTGGGAACGCTGTCAGAAAGAACTGGCCGCCACCGGAACCTGCGCCACCCGTCCATCCGGCGAACTCACCCTCAGCGAAGGCCTGATGCGCTCATGCAACCCCTGGTTCTGGCATATCGGTCTCGACCTGTATCGCCAGGGGCGGGTGACAGCCATCGCCGATATGTCGCGCGCCTTCGGGCTGGGCCAGCCGACCGGCATCGGCGTCATCGATGAAGGCGCGGGCAACACCACCAACCCGGCCGGCGAAGTAGAAGCCGTCAACCAATCCATCGGCCAGGGCGATGTGCTGGTCACGCCGCTGCAAGTGGCGCGCTTCATGGCAGCCGTCGGCAACGGCGGCACGCTCTACCGCCCGCAACTGGTCGAAAAAATCATCGGGCCGGATGGCGCGGAAGTCACGATGTTCAAGCCCGAAGCAATGGGCACCCTGCCGCTCAAACCCGAAAACCTGGCGGCCCTGCAACAGGCCATGCGCAACGTGATTATTCACCCGCGCGGCACCGCCGTCCACCGCTTCCGCAACATGCAAACGCCCATTTACGGCAAAACTGGCACCGCAGAATCCGGCTCCGGCCTGCCGCACTCCTGGTTCGCCGGGTACACCGACGCCCAAAACCCCGACCTGCCCGACATTGCCATTGCGGTCGTGGTCGAGAATGTGGGCGAAGGTTCCGAGTACGCCACGCCCATCTTCCGCCGTATCGTCGAAATCTACTTCACCGGCCAGCCGCGCAGCCTGTTTTGGTGGGAAGCCAACTTTGGCATCACCCGCACGCCCACGCCCTTCGGTTTCGAAGGCACAGCAACGATGGAAGCGCAAAATCCCACACCATAAAATATATTCGATGTCTGCCCCCATGCAGTTTACCGGCCTTATCATTCGCGCCCAATCGGGCTTTTTTAGCGTGCTGGCAGAGGACGCGCCCCCGGCTGTCACCTGCCAGCTGCGTGGACGCCTGAAACAAGGCCGACGCGAGGGCGACATCGCCGCTGTGGGCGATACCGTTAAATTCACCATCCTGCCCGACGGCAGCGGCGTGATTGATGAAATCCTGCCGCGCAAATCAGAAATTGTGCGGCTCGACCCGCGCCCGCAGAGCGAGTACCGCCAGGTACTGCTGGCCAACCCTGACCAGGCCGTGTTCGTCTTTGCCTGCGCGCACCCTGCCCCAAAGCTGCGCATGTTAGACCGCTTCCTGGTCATTGCCGAAAAGCAGGAGATTCCGGCGGTCATCGTGGCGAACAAAGTCGATTTGGTCGGCCCGGACGCGGCGCGGGAATTGTTCGGGCTATACCCCCCGCTCGGCTACCAGGTGATTTATACATCAGTCAAGCAAAACCTGGGGCTGGAGGAACTGCGCGAGTCGCTGCAATCCAAACTCTCAGCGCTGGCCGGGCCTTCGGGGGTGGGCAAATCGAGCCTGATGAACGCCATCC
>CAYLZI010000236.1:0-4272 GCA_964388215.1 uncultured Anaerolinea sp. | reverse complement strand
GGCAAGGCTCTGCAAAAGCCTTATACATGGGTTCGAATCCCATCGTCGCCTCTCCCAAAAAAGCGGGCTGATTGGCCCGCTTTTTGATTCGTGGGTTTCCAACTCGAGCGGACTCCGCGCTTAGCCAGGCAAAAACTTCCCTTCGATTTCGCTCGGCTGTGCTTCGGAGAGATTGACATCCATCACCCGCTTGTTAAGCCTGTCTAACAACTCTAACAGGCGCTCCTGCCAATCAACGTCTTTTAGAAAATTGCACCAGTAAGCGTTCTTCCCGCCGCGCACGCCCACGCCCAAGTCAGAGAGCATGCGTTTGGTCATGTTTTCGGTCAAGGATGGGTAGCGTAGCACAATCTGGCCGTTTTCTACGCCAACCGAGACCAACCCGGCGAAATCGGCGCGCAGTTTGACGCGCATCTGATAGAACAGGTTCTCGAACATCTCTGGCAGTTTGCCAAAACGGTCGGTAAATTCAGCAATCAACGGCTCTAATTCATGCTCATCGCGCAGGGCAGCAATGCGGCGGTAAATGCGCAGGCGCAAATCCTGGTTGTGGATGTAGGAGGCGGGAATGCCGATGGCCAGGGGCAGGTCAACAGTTACAGGTTCCTTCAGTTCCCGTTCAAAGTCTGAAAGTTTGCCAAAGGCTGCATGTTCCAAGTTAAACGCTGAAGGTGATGTCCCATCAGGGGAAATATTCAAGATTGAACTTGCAACCTTCAACTGCTTTACGGCTGCAGCCAACATCCGCGTGTAAAGATGAAAACCGACTGCTTCAATTTGCCCGCTCTGCTTGTGGCCGAGCAGTTCGCCCGCGCCGCGAATCTCCAGGTCGCGCATGGCAATGGAATAGCCCGCGCCAAGTTGGGTGTTCTCGGCAATTACTTCCAGCCGTTCCTGGCCTTCGAGGGTTGGCATTAACTTGCGATGACGGAAAAAGTAGGCATAGGCTCGCGCCGCGCCGCGCCCCACCCGCCCGCGCAACTGGTAGAGTTGGGCCAGGCCAAAGGTATCGGCCCGGTCTACAATCAGCGTGTTGGCGTTGGGGATGTCGAGACCACTCTCGATGATGGTGGTCGAGAGCAGGATGTCAACTTTTCCATCGGTGAAATCGTGCATGACTTTCGAGAGTTGTCCTTCATCCATCTGACCGTGACCGACGCCAATCCGCGCTTGGGGAACGAGTTGCTGCAGGTGCATTTTCATGGCGTGAATGGTCTGGACGCGATTATGGACGAAAAAGACCTGCCCGCCGCGCTCCAGTTCGCGCAAAATGGCCTGGCGCGCCAATTTGGGCGAGTACGGCCCAACGTGTGTGATAATGGGCAGACGCTCCTCGGGCGGCGTGTTCAGGTTCGAGATGTCGCGCACCCCGGTCAGGGCCATGTAGAGCGTGCGCGGGATGGGGGTGGCGGTCAAGGTTAGCACATCTACCTCGGTGCGCAGTTTTTTCAGGTGCTCCTTGTGCGTCACGCCGAAACGCTGCTCCTCGTCAATGATAACCAGCCCCAAATCCTTAAACTCGACATCTTGAGAAATCAGGCGATGCGTGCCAATCAAAATATCCACCTGACCAAGCAAGAGTTTGCGGATAATTTCCGTCTGCTCGCGCGGCGAACGGAACCGTGAGAGCATCTCAACCGTCAGCGGGAAGGCCGCCAACCGCTGCTGAAAGGTCTCGTAATGTTGTTGGGCCAATACAGTGGTTGGCACCAACACCGCTACCTGTTTGCCATCTTGTACGGCCTTGAATGCCGCCCGCAGGGCCACCTCGGTCTTGCCATAACCTACGTCGCCGCACAGCAGACGGTCCATCGGGCGCGGCCTTTCCATATCACGCTTGATGGCTGCAATTGCCGCCGCCTGATCGGGCGTTTCGACATAAGGGAAACTATCCTCCAGTTCCTTTTGCCACTGCGTATCTTGCCCAAAGGCAAAACCGCCAACCGTTTGGCGTTTGGCGTACAGTTCCAGCAGTTCCTCGGCTACCTTTTGTACCGCTTCTTTGACATTGGCCTTGGCATGAGACCATTCCTGGGTTCCCAAACGGGTCACATTGGGAGCGCCCTCCGCGCCAATATAGCGCGTTAACCGGTCAGCCTGGAAAACCGGCACAAAGACCTGCGCCCCATCCTCGTATTCCACCGCTAAAAATTCGCGCTCGTGCCCATCCAACACGCGCCGAACCAGGCCAATGAAGCGCCCAATTCCATAATCTACATGCACTACATAATCACCTGCGCGCAAATCGCCATAAGCTGTTTCGGGCGATTCAGCGGCTTGCTTTTGCCGGGTTCGCGCTATGGGGCGCTCCCAACCAAAGATTTCGGAATCAGTAATCAGGTGGACGAATAATTCGTTATTCGTAGTTCGTAATTTGGTTTCGGTGGAAGGAAACTTACCTACGGCGATTTCCTGCTCTGAGTTGTTTGATGGCCTTTCAGATGAATCTTCATCAGTATTCATCAAATTGGCTACGCGCAAAATGAACCCTTCAGAAAGCGAGGCATCTAGGAATTCGACAGCGAGCGATGGACGCTGGAGGATGGATTCCTCGGTCTGTGGTCTATCGTTCGCGGTCTGCCGATATTCCCGCCAGAGTTCCCGCAATCGCTCCCGTTGGCGCGAGGCAATCACAATCATATCGCCCTGCCCTACCAACCCAGAGAGATATTCGATAAACGGCTTTAACCTACCGCCAAACCGCTGGTCGTGCCCAAAAACATCCCTTAAGTGGGCACTGTTTGCTGGTAACAAATCGCTGTCCCAATGTCCCATCCCCAACCAGGGGTGACTCTGCACTGCATCCAAAACTTCGGCCCAAGTCAGGTAGGGAATGGGAAAATCGGCAGGCAAGGTGCCTTCGGCAATCGACTCAGACCGAAGTTTGACAGCCTGCTCCTCCACCTCGCTCACCATCGCTTCGGCCAGCGCCAGGTCATCCACCAAAACCAGGCTGCGAGATGGTAGATAATCCAGAATGCTGGCAGGGAAGGGGTGCAAGAGCGGGATGTGGAATTCGGAGGGTTCGGAATCTGATATTCGGGTATTCGATAATTCGCTATTCGCGTTTCGCGTTTCGAGTATCGAATGATCGATTAAATATTCCCTGGCTGGCGTGACCAGCACGCTCTCTAACTTTGCCACCGTGCGCTGCGAAGCGGGGTCAAATCGGCGAATGGTATCAATTTCATCGCCGAAAAAGTCGAGGCGGGCCGGGAGCGGCTCAGACATAACCCAGATATCAAGAATCCCGCCGCGCCGTGAGAATTGCCCCGGTTCGACGACGGTTTCGGCTGCCTGGTAGCCATTCGCCGCCCACTGGCGAATTAACGCATCCGGCTGGATTTCTTGTCCCACAGACAGACGCTTGCTGGCCTTGAGAAAATCACGACGGGGCAGGGTGCGCGTCATCACCGCCCGCGCCGAGGCGACAATCACTGGCGGGGTAGATGGCTTTTGGGCAAAAGGCAAATGATAAGCAGCCAGGACCGTCAACGCCTGTAAACGCTCGCGGCGGGTGGTATTGCCCCAGGCAGCATCTTCGTAAAAAAGTGGATTCGGTTCTGAGAAAAGGTAACGCCCCACCGAGGGCAGCCAGAAAGCCAGTTCTTCATATATCGCTAGCGCGTGGTCGGCCCGGTCGGTCAGCAGCAATATCGGACGGTTCAAATCGCCATGCAGCGCCGCTAGCAGCGCCAAACGCGCCGCGCGCGGCAAACCAAGGCCAAAGAATAGTTTATTGCCCTGCGCCTGCTCCAGGAAGGCGCGATATTCGGGGGTCGAGCGGATGGATGAGAGGAGAATGTCCATAGGCGGGTGTATCGAACTCAGAATCACTTCCTCCCCATTTCCTGCTGGACGGTGTGATACAGATGCTCGGCCTTCATATCGGCCAGCGAGTAGCAGGGCGCTTTCAGGTGGTCGGCCAACTGCTGGGCCAGGCCCTGGTCGAAGGCGGCATGTTCCATGTTGATGACCACGCTTTTGACGTGTTCTGATGCAATCAATTCGGCAAAATGATGCGATTCTTCCTGGGGTGGCAGCGTCCCCACCGCGACATTGCCCGCGCCATCGGTTAAGACAATCAGGAGCGGCTCGACATCGGGATGAATGACGGATTCGCGCTTGAGAATATCCGCTGCCATCAGCAATCCCGCCGAAAGCGGGGTTTTTCCGCCCACTGGAATATCGACCAGCGCGCGTTGGGCCAGTTGCACGCTGTTGGTGGGCGGCAGCACGAGCGTGGCGCGGTCTTTCTGGAAGACAATCAGC
>CAYLZI010000235.1:0-4316 GCA_964388215.1 uncultured Anaerolinea sp. | reverse complement strand
CCGCCAGGCGAAGACGGTGCGCAGGAAGTCCCGCAGCAGGTCGGAGAGCAGCGCTTGGGAGTGTCAACCGAAATTTGACCACCTGTGATAACCGAAAACTGATCACCCTGGGCGGTGTTGTGGATGGTGGATGATGGCGAGCCATCATCCATCATTTCGGTTTATTTCTCTTTGCTCCTTTCTTTCAGGCTCTGCTTGAGCCGGTAACTCTCCCACGAGCAGTTTATGATATGCGCTTTGTGCGTGACCCGGTCCAAGAGGGCGGTGGTCATCACCGGGTCCCCAAACACCTGCGTCCAGTCGGCAAAGCCCAGATTGGTCGTGATGATGACCGATCCCTTCTCATGCCGCTCCGCGAGCAGAGTCAATCCCATTTTTAGTTGAAATTTGATGGGCCTCCGACATGCCTACCCCACGTTCTCCAATTCTTGTTTTTCATCGAGGCTGTACAGCATAACCTCGCGGAGCTTTCCCAGATGTTTCCAGCCCCGGACCCTGCGCAGACGTGGCTCAATGTCGATCAAAGCCGCCACCAGCCAGCGTTGCTTCTGGGAGGAGTTCTTCCAGTAGTCGACCTTGGCACACCGCTGCTCGGCCATGGAATTGATCGACTCCAGACAATTCGTTGTCTTGAACGAGAGACCCAGCACAGGAAACATCTCCAGCCGATGCAGCGTCAGCGTCTCCTCGAAGCCTTCGGCCAAACTGCTCGCCGCCGATTGATTGGTGTCCTTCAGTTCCTTGTGAATCTTCAGCAATTCCCGCTTCGCTTCATCGTAGGTCGGCCTCTGATAAGCAGCCTGGAGGCGCTTACGCATCGCCGGCTGGTCTGCCTTCGGGAGGTAACTCACGATGTTTTCTCGCTTGTGCCACTGACACCGCTGGTGGTGAAGTTGCCGGCCGAAAACCTTCTTCAGCGCGCTACCCAATCCCTTCGCGCCATCGGTGACCGCCAGGATGCCGCGAGAGATGTCCAGCCCCCGATCCAGAAGGCTTTGGAGGAAGGGACGCAGCACCGCCTCGTTCTCCGTCGCGGTCTGCACGAAGCCCAAGATCTTCTTGCTTCCGCCCATCGTGATGCCCAGCGCCACCACCATCATGTCCTCGGCGAACGCCTTGCCATCGAGGAAGATCGCGATGAAATCATCGCCGCTCAAGTCGCGTTCCTGGAACTGTCGCAACTGATGCGCGCTGGCCTCAACGAACTGGCGAGAAACCGTCGACTTGGAGAGCCCGATCGCGCCCGGAATCTGCGTGGCCGCAGCCTCGTAGTCCCGGCAGGAGATGCCGTACAGCACCTTGCGGAACAACTCCGCATTCATCACCAAGCCGCGATGGGCCTGCTGGTACGTGGTCAGCGGCAGCTCCTTCCCTTTCGAGCGGACACGGGGAACCTCCATGGGAACCGACTGTCCCAGGAACTTCACCGTGCCCGGATTCGTGCCGTGGCGGTAGGTTTTGGTTTCTCCCGACAACCTTGCGTAGCGCGGGCCAGCCAAACGTTCCACCTCCTGGTTCAACTCCTCCGCGAAGGCCATCAGCCCAACGGGAACCAACATCTGGATCAGTTCGATCCGGCTGTCCACTTGTTGCGCTTCGAACTCAGATCTCGTCATCACAAGAGATTTACCCTTCAATTTCTTCTTGGTTTTTTTTCCCTTCAGTGCAATCGTCTTCAACATCAGTGGTCTCCTTTGAGAGGTTTTTTGCCCAAATCAATTTCTCAAAAAAGGAGGCCACTGTCTTTCCTCTTTTCAACTAACTATAGGACACACTCGAAATTTGACCACCTGTGATAACCGAAAACTGATCACCCTGGGCGGTGTTGTGGATGGTGGATGATGGCGAGCCATCATCCATCATTTCGGTTTATTTCTCTTTGCTCCTTTCTTTCAGGCTCTGCTTGAGCCGGTAACTCTCCCACGAGCAGTTTATGATATGCGCTTTGTGCGTGACCCGGTCCAAGAGGGCGGTGGTCATCACCGGGTCCCCAAACACCTGCGTCCAGTCGGCAAAGCCCAGATTGGTCGTGATGATGACCGATCCCTTCTCATGCCGCTCCGCGAGCACCTGAAACAGCAGTTCCGCGGCCTCCTTCGAGAAAGGCACGTAGCCGAGTTCGTCGAGGATCAGCAAATCCATCCGGGCATAGCGGCTGATGAGCCGCTGGAGGCTCCTCTCGGCCCGGGCCTCGACGAGCTCGTTCACCAGTCCGTAGCACGTCATGAAACGGGTGCGGTAATTCTGCCGGCAGGCCTCGATGCCCAGCGCCGTGGCCATGTGGGTCTTGCCGGTGCCGCTGCGTCCGAGAAAGATCACGTTGCGCCGCTCCTGGATGAAACGGCCCGAGGCCAGCTCGCGAAACAGCCGCAGGTCGAGGTCCGGGACCGCCTCCAAATCGAACGTCTCGAGCGGCTTGACCAGCGGAAACTTCGACTCCTGGAGCCTGCGCTTGAGGCGGTTCTCGGCTCGCGTGGCCAGCTCCGTGCCTGTCAATTCCAGCAGGAATTCCTCGTAGTCGACGCCGCTCTCCCGTGCCTGCCGGATGACCCGCTCCAGATGCCGGGCGACCACGGTCAGGTTCAGCGCCTTGAGATTGGTCTGCAATTCCAACTGACTGACCATGCTCATCGGGCACCTTCCAGTTGGGCGTACACCGTCGGGTCCGGCACCGGCGTCTGTGGCCACGATTTCAGCGGCTCCGAGGCCAGCGTCGTTGTGCCGGTCTTGTCGTGGGCCAAAAGCGCCACGACGCCGGCGCTGGATCCGACGTGGGCGTGCGCCGCCTGGGCCACGGCTGCGTCCACCTGCGCCGATTCGTGCTCCCGGTACAGCATCAGGACCGTCACGAAATCCTTGATGCCATGGGTGACGCCCTGCTTCTGACAAAACGTCTCCAGCAGCCGCTCCATCTCCTCCGGCCACCGGGTCCGCCACTGCCGGATCGGGCGCGCGCTTGTGAACGCCAGCGGCCGCTGCTGCAGCAGATCCAGATAGTGATCCGGGTTTAGAATCCACTTGTTGTTGGCGTAGGCACGCTCGTGCTCGGCCACCTGCTTGCCGTCCACGAACAGCGTCACCCGATCCACCCGCAACAGCACCCGGGCCGTCGACCCCGCCAGATGGCTCGGCACCGAGTAGCGGTTCTTGTCCACGACCACCGTGGCGTACTTGTCCACCCGGCCGGAGCCAATCCGCACATTGTCGAAGGGCACCGCCGGCAGCGGCAGCAAGTGGTCCCGCTCCTGCTCGAACAGCGCGTCCACCGTCGCCTCCCGACCCGCAATCGTGTGGCCCCCGAAGTCCAGGCACCGTTGCAGCAGCAGGGCGTTCATCTCCTCCAGCGTGTCCGCCTCCAGCATCGGAACCAGGAAGTTCCGTCGTGAAAAGCCCACCGTCCCTTCCACGCCCCCCTTCTCGTGGCCTTCCCCAGGATTGCAGAACCGCGCCTCGAACCCGTGATACGCCTTGAACTTGGTGAAACACTCCTGCTCGACCCGGTCGTGACCCCGCAGGACCTGGTGCACCGCCGTGGTCAGGTTGTCGTAGATCAGCACCCGAAACACCCCGCCGAAAAACGCAAACGCGTGCAGGTGTGCGTCGAAGAATGCCTGCTGCCGCTCGCACGGATACAGCCGCATGAAGAACTTGCCCGAGAACTTGCTGCGCATGATGAAGTACTTCACGGACATGGTCACCCCGAACAAAACCACGCGCCCGGCGCCCCAGTCCACCTCGGCTTCCTGACCCACGTCCGGCTCGCACGGGATGAACGCGCAGGGCACGTCCAGACCCAGCAGCCGCTTGGCCTTGCGGACGTATCGCCGAACCGTCGGCTCGCTCCCCTTGTAGCCGTGCTCCGCCTTCAGCCGGTGAAAAATCCGCCGCCCCGTGTGCCGCTGCTTCCGTGGCTTCGTCTTGTCCGCCTTCAACCACCCGTCAATGATTTCCAGAAACGGCTCCAGCACCGGGTACGGCTGATGCTCCCGTTCCTTGTACTCCCAGGACTCCTGGCTCAGCGCTTTCCGGACCGTATTCCGAGAATGCCCCGTCATACGCGCTACCTCGCTGATGCTGGTCCCATACCTGCGAACACTGGTCCGTATCATTTCATATTGGTCCATCTTGAGCACTCCTGAACCTCCTGCAGCGGTTGCTTCCGTGCAAACCCATTGCTGCAGGATTCTCTGGCCCAGGGGTGATCAATTTTCCGTTATCACTCACCCCCTCAACTGATCAATTTTCGGTTAGCACAACCAACCCTGCAATTACACCTGCCATGCGCCACGGCCCCACGGGACCGACGGCGCAATACG
>CAYLZI010000234.1:0-4336 GCA_964388215.1 uncultured Anaerolinea sp. | reverse complement strand
CGCACCGTCACCGAGCCTTTGGTGGGTTCCGTTACCCTTGAAAGTACCTTCAACAAGGTAGACTTCCCGGCCCCGTTGCGGCCCACGATGCCAAGCACTTTCCCTTCTTCTAACTCAAAAGAAACGTCTTTAAGCGCCCAGATATAACCGGCGTTGCGGCCAGGGTCTGCGAGTTGCCTGCCAAACAGCGAAGCCGCAAAGCGGAAAGGGGCCTTGGCGGTATCGACCAGCACATCGCGCAGCATCCCATACTGGAAGCGCTGCGAGGCGAGACCGATTTTGTAGCGTTTGGAAATGTTTTCTACACGGATGGCGATTGTCATAAAGTCTCGATGTTCGATATTCGATACTCGTTATTCGTTTGTCCGAATTTCGAGTATCGAATATCGAGTACCTAAATCGTGTCCGCAAACGTCCGTTCCATATTGCGGAAGTAAACCAGCCCGCTGACAAGAATCAGAACAGAGATGGCCGCCGAGATGCCAATCAGCAGGTCGGGCGGGTTGCCAACGCCGAGCAAGGCCCAGCGGAAGCCGTTAACCACGCCTGCCATCGGGTTGAGGGCGTAAACAATTTGCCACTGCTCCGAAATGACGCTGGAGGAATAAGCAATCGGGGTGACGAACATCCAAAACTGCGAAAGGAAAGGCAGGGCGTAGCCGACATCGCGGTATTGCACATTAATGGCCGAAAGCCACAGGGCAATCCCCAGCGCGGTGACGATGGAGAGCAGGATAAACAGCGGCAGCGCCCAGATGGCATGGATGCCGGGCGTGATGCCATAGTAGAACATCAGCCCAATCAGCACCACAAAGGCAATTGCAAAGTCGAGCAGGCCGCCCAACACCGAGGCCATCGGCAAGACCAGACGCGGGAAGTAGGTCTTGGTAATCATGTTCTGGTTCGAGGTCAGCGAACGGCTGGCCGAGTTGAGCGCGGTGGCAAACAGGCCCCAGGGCAAGAGCGCCGTGTACGAGAAAATCGGGTACGGAATGCCGCCGTCGGTTGGCATTTTGGCGATGTTGCCAAACAGAAAGTTGAAGACCAGCATGGTCAGCACCGGCTGGAGAATGGCCCAGGCCGCGCCAAGCGCCGTCTGCTTGTAGCGAACTTTGATGTCGCGCCAAATCATGAAAAAGACCAGTTCGCGGTAAACCCACAGGTCGCGCAGGTTGAGGGCGGCCAGGCCGGAGGAGGGTTTGATGTAGATGGTGGTGGGTTCGTTCATAATTTAGGTGCTCGATATTCGGTATTCGATATTCGACTTATCGAGTATCGAATTATCCATTCTCGATTATCGAATCTTATCCCGATTGGCCTTGAACCACTCAATCGTGCGCTTCATGCCTTCTTCAAACGGAACTTGCGCGCTCCAGCCAAAGCGCTCTTTGGCGCGGGTCACATCCAGGCCGCGGCGGGGCTGGCCGTTGGGCTTTTCGGTGTCCCAAATCAGTTTGCCTTCGAAACCAGTCAGGCGGATAATCATTTCCGTCAGGTCTTTGATGGAGATTTCATAGCCCGAGCCGAGGTTGACCGGGTCGGATGCGTTGTATTTCTCAGTAGCAGTCAAGATGCCCTCGGCGGCGTCCTCCACATAGAGAAATTCGCGGGTCGGCGAACCATCACCCCAGGCAATAAGTTCCTTGTCGCCGCGCTCCTGGGCTTCGATGGCTTTGCGAATCAGGGCCGGGATGACGTGCGAAGTTTGCAGGTTGAAGTTGTCGCGCGGGCCATACAGGTTAACCGGCAGGACGAAAATCGAGTTGAATCCGTACTGCTGGCGATAGGCCTCCGACTGAACAAGCATCATCTTCTTGGCCAGGCCGTAGGGCGCGTTGGTCTCTTCCGGGTAGCCAATCCAAAGGTCATCTTCCTTGAACGGGACAGGCGTGAACTTGGGGTAGGCGCAAACCGTGCCAATGGCAGTAAATTTGCCAACGCCGCGCTTCCAGGATTGGTGCATCAGCTCGACGCCCATCATCAGATTGTCGTAGAAAAATTCCGCCGGGTGCTCGCGGTTTGCGCCGATTCCGCCAACATTGGCGGCGAGGTGGATGATAACCAGCGAAGCTGGGTCAAAGCCACCCTTCAGGGCATCATCGAGCATCCGTTTAATGTCATCGCGCTCGGTCAGATTGTAATTTTCGATGCGCGGGATAAAAATATCAGTCACGCCGCGCTGGGCCAGTTTTTCGGTTACGAAGGAGCCGAGGAAGCCCGCCCCGCCGGTCACGACCACGCGCTTATCTTGCCAAAAATTCTCTGCCATAAGTTCTCCTTTGGTGACGAATTACAAATTACGGGTTACGAATTACTGAACGATAAAATGCGCATTTCGATAGCGCTCATCATACGGGTTGCGGATTAAGCCGGTTTTGAGCGCGCTGACCAGTTCGCGCACGCCATCATCCACCGTCAACGTGGCTTTGAAGCCCAGCGCGCGGCGAATTTTATCAAAGGAAACTGTAATGTCGCGCTTATCGCCGCCAAACGTTAGGTTTTTGTACTCAACAGTAATTTCTGGCAGGCGTTTGATAATGAGCGATACAATTTGGTCTTTGGTATAGTTACCGTCATCGCTGCCCAGGTTATAAACTTGCCCATGCGCCTTTTCGGGCGAAACATCCAACCCCAGCGCCAAGCCGCGCGCCACATCCAAAACATGAATAAACGAGCGTGAATAACCGCGCTGGTAAATGAGCAATTCGCGGCGGGTGAAGGCATCCAACACAAATTGGTTCACCACTAAGTCAAAACGCGTGCGCGGGGCAATGCCATAGACCGTCGCCAGCCGAAAAATCATCGCGGCGGGGCCGCTTTGGGCGCGCAGATACTCCTCGGCAGCAATTTTTGATTCAGCGTAGAGCGATTCGGGCTTGAGGGGAGATTCCTCGTTCACCGGGCTGCTATCTGCCGAAGGCGCGTATACGCTGTAAGTGGATGCGTACAGCAACCGTTCCACGCCCAGGCTGGCCGCCTGTTCATAGATATTTTTCGTCGCTTCCACGTTGTAATGCCAGGCGGCCTGCCTGCCAATGGCCTGGCAAGCCGGGAAGCCGACAATCCCAGCCAGGTGGATAATTGCATCTGGCTTAGAGATGTTGCGAGGCAAAGAATCGCGCAGGCTGCGCCGTTCGGTCACATCGGCTTTCGCAAAGTGAAAATTCGGGTCAGAGAAAAACGACAGGAGCGATTCACCGCCAAATAGCAGGTTGTCAATCACGGTCACGCGATGCCCCTGCCGCAGCAAGCGCGCCGTCAGCAGCGAGCCAATATAGCCTGCCCCACCGGTAACGACAATGTGCTTCTCGCTCATGGTTCCTCCATCCGCAGCGAGACACTCAAGTTGTGAACCTCTAAAACCGGCGCATCTTCGTCACTAACAATTTCCATGCCCTGCTCAATACAACTCAGGCGGCAAATATCGGCCACATCACCCTCGCCCGCAATGCGAATGCGCGTTATGCCACCTTTTTGCAATATCACCAGCGCATCTTTTACTTTGCCCCGAATGCGGCGATAGAGCAAGAATTGCTGCTCTATATAATCCACCGTCAACCGGGCGCGCTTTGCCAGGCCTTCAGGCGTGATGATATAGCGCAACTTGCGCCGCTCGGCGCGCATCACCTTAACATAACCTTTGGAAATGAGCCGCTTCAAGTGCCAGTTGACTGTTCCAACCGCCACGCCCAATTGGGTGGCAAGGTCGGCCTGGGTCACGTCGGGGTCGTTTTCAATTTTTTCGAGGAGCGAAAGCTCATGGGTGGAATCGTTGGTATTTTCCATAGTCAAAATTCAAGTCCTGAATTATACACTAATCTTCAGGGCTTGAATTTTGGGAAATTGGTGACGCAAGATAATATCTTGCGCTACGGGCATTCTGGCGCTTCTTGCGGAACATAGACCACAATTCGGTCATTGGCAAAGGTTTGTTCAGCGCGGTAATTGCATAAAATCGGCCTGGCGGCAAAACGCACCCAGGCGTTGTTTTCCTCGCCCATGGCATAATCGCTGCCCAGCATATTTGCCGTCAGCGGGTCAATCACAATCATCGCAAAACGCTGGGCGCGCAGTTCAGCCTTGAACCCATCGAGATAGGCTTCGTTCTCGGCCATCGCCATCTCCATCAGCTCTTCTCGTTCATATTCGGGGATTAATTGGACAGACTGGAGCATGTTCATGGCGATGAGATGCCGTTGGGTGATGAAGAGAATCTCCCCGCCCTGGGCATGGACTAAATTGACCTGTTGCTGGAGTTCCGTTAAAACGGCCTGACTCTCTGCCTTGTTGTATGTGACCACGCCAATCGAAGCGCGCTGCGCGAACCAGACCGGGA
>CAYLZI010000233.1:0-4357 GCA_964388215.1 uncultured Anaerolinea sp. | reverse complement strand
GGCATGTTTGAGATACAGGTCGAGACGGATGTTTTCGTTGGGGGCGTGGGCGCGGGTATCGGGGTAGCCCAGCCCGGCGGTAGCGACGGGGACTTTGAGTTCGTGAACAAATGGGTAGTTTGGCCCGCTGCCGCCGACCATTGGGATTAATTCCATTTTGGATTCGAACACTTCTTCGGCGGTATCTACGACCAATTTAATGAAAGGGTCATCGGGGTCGGTTTTGGCCGCCGGGCCGCCGCCCATGAATTCGATTTGGATATCGGGGAAGCCTTCGCGGTCGAGGTGCTGGCGCAGCAGGGTCAGACATTTTTCGATGGTCTGGCCGGGGACGAGACGGAAATCGACTTTGGCCGAGGCTTTGGCGGGCAGGATGGTCTTGGAGCCTGGCCCCTGGTAGCCGCTGGTGAGGCCGCAGATGGTGCAGGTCGGTTCAAAGACTTCGGCCATGTACAGGTCGGTGCCGCCGGCCAGGCCTTTCAGGAATTCTTTGACCCCGTACATTTTCTTGTATTCGGGGGCGGCGTCGGGCTGGAGGTCGAACAGGGCGCGGTCGCGGGCGGTGGGCGGGGTGATGTCGTCGTACCAGCCGGGGATGCGGATTTTTTCATCTGTCCCTTTGAGGGTGTTGAGCGCCCAAACCAGCCGCCAGGCGGCGTTGGGGAAGATGCTGCCGCCGACTCCGCTATGCACGTCTATGGAGGCGGTTTCCACTGAAAGTTGCACATAGCAAATGCCGCGCAGGCCGAGGTATTGCATTGGAACTTCGCGGTGGTCTACGCCGCCAAATTCCCAAATGCAGGCATCAGCGGCCAGTTTATTTTTATTTTCGGTGATGAATTTGGGCAGGTGGATGCTGCCGGTTTCTTCTTCGCCTTCGATGATGAATTTGACGTTGCAGGGCAATTCGCCTTCGGCGGCCAGCAAGGAGTCTACGGCGAACAGGCGGCTGGTGATGTGGCTTTTGTCGTCGCTGACGCCGCGCCCGTAGAGTTTACCATCGCGCAGGGACGGCTCGAAGGGCGGGGTCTCCCACAGTTCGAGCGGTTCGGCGGGTTGGACGTCGTAATGACAGTAGAACAGCAGGGTTTTGGCGGTGTTGCGGCCTTTGCGCTCGCCAAAGACGACCGGCGCGCCGCCGATGGGCAGGATTTCGGTGTCGAAGCCGCGCTTTTTGAGCAGGTCGGCCACCAGCGCGGCGCATTCTTCCAGTCCCCAATTTTGCGCGCCGACTGAGGGTTGGGCAACCAGTTTAGAGAGTTCGGCGATGGAGTCGTCGAGGCGGGAGGTGAGGTAGGAATCGATTTCTGTGTAAGACATTGGTTCTCCTGTTTCCGGGTTTCCGGTTGTCCGGGTTTTCGGCTGTCCAGTTTTTCAGTGACCTTTGCGCTAACTGGCTAACTGGATAACCGGATAACTGGTTAACCGGCTAACCAATTATCTGGGTAACATTACTTCATTAGCCAATCGAAAGAAAACGCCCCTGCATACGCAAACATCACCATCTTCAGAATTTTGCCGATGGCGCAGGGAAGCAGGAATTGCCAGAGTGGGATTTTCAAGGTTCCGGCGGCAAAACCGGCGATGTCGAAGAGCGGGTTGGGGATGAAGGCCAGGACGAGGATGGCGAGCATGTTCAGGCGCGGGTGGGCCTGCATCCAGCCGGTCAGCCGTTCGTAAAAGGCTGTTTTTTCAACGATGCCTTGCCCGCTGAACCCGGCCAGGTAACCAGAGAGTTCTCCGAGTGAAGCGCCCAGCCCGGCGGCAACCGCCACGCCCAACGGGTTGAAGATGGCGCCCATTGCGGTTGTGATGGCAACGCCTGGCAGCGGGATGATGATGGTGGCGTTTGCGGCAATCGAAATCAGGAAAATGCCGACGTAGCCGTATTGTTGCAGTTTTTGGATTTGGTCGCGGTAAACGAATAGTAAAACGATGAGCGCCGCAACACCAAGCAGGGCTAAAATCCGTAACAGGGTGGCGCGGCGATCAGGGGTCATGGCGGCTTACTCGCTTTCGGTGATGGTAACAGCGTTGATTTTGACGCCGGGATACTCGGGGCGCATCGGGTCGCGCGGCGGGATGGACATCAGCACGTCCATCCCGGAGGTGATTTGGCCGAAGACGCTGTGCTTGTTATCCAGCCAGGGGGTGGGGATGTGGGTGATGAAGAACTGTGAGCCGTTTGTGCCAGGCCCGGCATTGGCCATCGAAAGAATGCCGGGTTTGCTGTGGCGCAGCGAGGGGTGGAACTCGTCCTGGAAGCGGTAGCCGGGGCCGCCGCGCCCGCTTCCGGTTGGGTCGCCGCCCTGGGCCATGAAATCGGCAATCACACGATGGAAAATTGTGCCATCGTAGAAGCCTTCGCGGGCCAAAAAGACGAAGTTGTTGACGGTGACGGGGGTTTTATCGGCGAACAGTTCCAGCACCATATCGCCTTTTTCGGTGGAGATGGTGGCGGCGTATTTCTTCTTTGGGTCAATTTGCATGGCGGGGGGGGTGTTCCATTGTTTCATAATCGGTCTCCTGAACAGGGTCGAAAATCTCCAGATTTTCGACAGGCTTTAAGTCGGGCCAGAATATCCAACATCTGGAGATGCTGGAGTCCAATCTAGCGCAGCATCTCCTCGATGCGCGCCACGACCATATCGAGGGCGGCAGTGTTGAAGCCGCCCTCCGGGATGATGACATCGGCGTAACGCTTGGATGGTTCTACAAATTCCAGGTGCATGGGGCGCACGGTTTTGAGATATTGGTGAATGACCGATTCGGTGGTGCGTCTGCGTTCGGTGATATCGCGCTGCAAGCGGCGGATGAAGCGCAGGTCTGAGTCAGTATCCACAAAAATACGGATGTCGAACAGTTTTCGCAGTTCGGGTTCAGCGTAAATGAGAATGCCTTCGACCATGATGACGCGCTGGGGCTTGATGGTGATGGTTTTCTCGGTGCGGGTATGAATCGAAAAGTCGTAGACCGGCAGTTCGACTGGCTGATAATCCCTCAGTTGCAGGACGTGCTGGGTGAGCAGTTCATTTTCCAGCGAGTGGGGATGGTCAAAATTGACTTCAGCGCGCTGGACGGGCGGCAGGCCGCTTAAATCGCGGTAATAGGCATCATGCGGCAGGTAGGCGATGCGCGAAGGGCCGACCCGGTTCAAGATTTCTTGCGCGACGGTGGTTTTTCCCGAACCAGAGCCGCCCGCAATGCCAATCACAAGGGGAGTGGGCTGGGGTGCCATGCCTGGATTATACCCGCTCGTGGTTTATCTCCTGGCCTGGTAGGCCAGGCCAATTGTGCCAGGCCCAACATGCGTGCCAATGACCGGGCTGAGTTCGCAGGTGAAGGTTTCAGATGGGTTGAGCAGGGCCGAGGCCTTGTCTAGCACGGTTTGGGCTTCCACCGGGGAATTGGCGTGTAAGGCTGCCAACCTGACCGGGCTTTTGCCCTGACATTCTTCAACCACCATTTGGATGAGACGCTCCATCGCCTTGCCTTTGGTGCGCACCCGTTCCTGTGATTCGATTTTGCCCTCGTTTACTCTCAAGATGGGCTTCATGTTGAGCGCCGTGCCGAGAAAACGCTGCGCTCCGCCGATGCGACCGCCCCGATGCAGGAATTCGAGCGTATCAACCACAAAATGGATGCCACTGTGCTGCCGGGCCTGTTCGGCGGCATGTACGCATTCTTGCAGCAAAGCGCCTTCGGAGGCAGCCCGAGCGGCAGCCAGCACCTGGAAACCCATTGCCATCGCAGTCGTCTGGCTGTCAAAGATTTCGATATTTTCCGCGCCAGTTCCCATCATTTCTCGGCCCTGGGTGGCCGATTGAATCGTTCCAGAGAGTTTCGATGAGATGAAAATGCCCAAAACGGCAAAATCTTGTTCGAGCAGGCGCGCAAAAGATTCTTTCATCGCCCCCGCCGAGGGTTGGGATGTGGTGGGCATGGTCTTGGCGGTTTGCAGACGGTGGTAGAACTCGGCTGGCTGGATGGTGACCCCGTCTTGGAAGGTTTCTTCACCCCAAATGACCTGGAGCGGGATGGTGGCAATGTTGTACCTGGCAAGCAGGTCTTGTGGCAGGTAGGCGGTGCTATCTGTCAGAATGGCAGTTTTCTTCATTACGCTTTCCTTTATAGTGGATGGGATTTTTAGATTATATACCATTGAAAAGGCCAGATTGCAAATTCAACCTTTTGGTTCTCTGATAATTAGCGTGGCTATTGCAAAACGTAGGGCAAGATGTTATCTTGCCCTACGCTCAACCACCTGGCATGTTGGCGCATTGTGGAAAATCTTGCGGGGCCAACCCTAACCCGGACAAGCCGGAACCAAAAAGGCTGAAACACGAAGGACACAAAG
>CAYLZI010000232.1:0-4417 GCA_964388215.1 uncultured Anaerolinea sp. | reverse complement strand
TTTGGAGATTCTAATTCACCAGGTTATTAATCTAAATTGGACTGGTTCTGTCTTGCATGTGATTTATGCACCTACTGTAAAAAAAAGCGAGCGTCATCCCTGGCGCTCGCTTAATCTCCGAACCTTTACAATCACCTTTATTCGCTGAAATACTTTTTCAGCAAGACCCGCACCGCCTCGGCCACCTGCTTTCGGGTACCTGGATCGGGAATCCTGGCAATATCCAGGGCGACATCCACCGCTTCGGGCGGCAGATTCTCCGAGTTGACCGCTTTGACATCAAAAACTTTCAAAGTCGGCCAGCCCGCCAGTTCCAGGAATTCATTGGGATTCACATCGAACAGGTTCGCCAACAGAATGCAGTAGGTCATATCCGGACGCCGGCCTTCCTGCATCCGCCGGATGGCCTGATGATCCAGCCCAGCCTGTGTGGCCGCAAAGCGCATGCTTAGATTGCGCTCATCCATCAGGATTTGCAGGCGATCCAGCAGCGGCTTAGGATCATAAGCTCTCTCACGGGCAGCGCGTTTGCGTTTGGCCAGCGGTGGTTCAGCCTCCCCACGCAATGGGGAAACGGGTTTTCTGGGCGGCATAAAAATACTCCTTCGGGAATGGGCTAGAATTACGGCAGTGGCCCATGCGAGGCCATTATACACTTTCCCAAACAGAAGGTCTTTTTATGCGCAATCCTATCTTGCGCGCCGCCGGATATCGGCGCGTCTCGATGCGCGAACAGGTCGATGGATTCAGCCTGGCCGCGCAGGAGACCAACATCCGGCAGCATGTCCAAAACCAGAGCTGGGAGTTGGTGGAACTCTATACCGATGCCGGCATCTCAGCCAAGAAAGACAGCCAGCGTCCGGCGCTGATTCAGCTTTTGAAGGATGCCCAGGCTGGCAAATTCGAGGTGGTGGTCGTCGATAAGCTGGATCGCTTCTACCGCCACCTGCGCGGCTTGCTCACGGCCCCTGACCAGCTCAACGATGCCAACGTCTCTTTTGTCTCAGTGCAAGAACGCCTGGATTTCACCTCGGTCTGGGGCAAGCTCACCCTAACCGTTCTGGGCACCCTGGCCGAGGTGTACATCGATAATTTACGCCAGGAAACCCGCAAGGGCAAGCTCCAGCGCGCCCGCGATGGCTTGTGGAATGGCAACCCGCCTTTTGGCTACTGCCGGGGCATTTGCTCCATTTGCAAAGAGCCAAACGGGCCGGGATATTGCCCACGCGTTGGCCAACCTGACCTGGGCGATGGCAAACACTTGATGCTGCATCCCATCGAAAGCCAGGTAATTCGCCAGATGTACAACTGGTATGCCAGCGGCCGGGAATCCGATGCCACCATCGCCGTTCGGCTGATTAATCTTTCCCTGGATGGAAATGGGCTGCGACCACGCTCACGCGGCATTCCGGGTCGGGTTCCGCCTGGCCCCATTCAAAAAGACCTGGTGCGAAACCTGATGACCAATCCCTTCTACACCGGCGTTGTTACCTACTATGGTCCCAACTCAGAAGGCAAGCAGCATGATCGCCATCCACAGGCGATCTACCCGGGCCAGCATCCGGTCTTGATCGAGCAAGAGCAATTCGAAAAAGTTCAGGAGGTGCGTCAGACGCTGGGTAAATCACCTCGTTTCCGCAAGGGAACCATCGCTCGCGATTACCTGCTTTCCGGCATCCTGCGGTGTGGCTACTGTGGCAGAACCATGCGCGGGTCGAGCGATGGCAAAAATATCAACTTCTACTATCGTGACTCAACGCGCCTGGAAAAGCTGGGTGAATGTCCCCAATGCACCCTGAAAGCTGAAAAAATCGAAGCTCAGTTCTTGACCTGGCTGCGCCAAACCCTGGACAATGAAACGGTTCTAAATCAGCTCCAGGATCAACAAAATGGTCTTGAACAGGCGCAAATCCGGTACAATCGAGCCAGAGATTTGTATCTGGCCGGACAATTGTCCAAAACCGAGTTCGAAGCCGAACAAATTCGGTATGAAAATCTCGAAAAGCACTTGCAAGAAAACGAACTCGGTGCTATCATGCCATATGTAACAAACATGCGGCGAAAGCTCGACGCATGGGAGAATCTTACCACAATTGAAAGAAAAAGACTGTTTCTGTTAGCGGCAGAAACAGTCTACGTACGGGACAGCGTTTTATTTGGAGTGGAACCAGTTAGCGCGCTGTTGCCATTCACAGGGAAAGGCTTTTGTAACAGCGGCCCCGACGGGATTCGAACCCGCGATCTCGGCCTTGACAGGGCCGCATGTTCAACCGCTACACCACGGGACCAGTTGCTCGTTGTTGTTTCTGTTTGTTGAGCGGGCGATAGTTTATCATGTTCTATTGGGGGCGTCAAGGCTTAATCTCTGGTGTCAATGCAAAATAGAAATGTCCCCTTATCTGCAAAGTAGAGATGTCCCCTTCTGATAGGGAAGGGTAGGGGGTGTGGTAGACTGTTGTTGCCTGTGCGGAGGGTACGGCTCTGCTGGAGAGCAACCGGAGCGCCGACACAGGTCCAAAAACAGGGCAGAAGCCAGTCAGGTTCTGCCTTTTTGGTTTCGCCCTGTTTTCTGGCAGAAAGCGAAAAACTCAAACGCCAATCGTTCTCAATCGGTGCCATTTGGAGAAGAGCCGGTCACAGCAGTACCGTTGAGGTGTTGGCCGTACTTTCGCCAGGGGTGGTTAGGAGCGGGAGGTTTGGGTGGGTGGATCGCACGGTTGAGGTTTTTGGTTTCAACGACCTGCGCCTGGCGGGGGAGTTTCTTGAAGGTGGTGTAGGGTAGGGGGGTACTTTTGTAGAGGATTGTCACGTCTCCTTGGGCATTTTGGCAAATCATGACTTTGGCATTTCGCAAGGCATAATCTGGGCGGGTGGATTGGATTTGGTAGATGACCTTTTCGAATTGGACCGTCAGGTTTTTGGAAAGCGTGCCGGTCTTCTGGCGAGTGAGGATGAGATCCAAGTTTTCGGTTTTCAACAAGGGGCGATGGGCATCATGACTGCTGCGCGGGGCAACGGCAAAGCGGTGGTTGAAATCTTCGCAGAATTCAGGCGCGAAGGCATTGGCGGCTTCGAGGGTGGAGATACCGCGCAAACGCAACTCCTTCACCAAGCGATCTTGCAGGGTCTGATTGGCGCGTTCGACCCGGCCTTT
This sequence comes from uncultured Anaerolinea sp., assembly GCA_964388215.1. Lineage (GTDB taxonomy): Bacteria > Chloroflexota > Anaerolineae > Anaerolineales > Villigracilaceae > UBA5195. Next base: position 1,263 of record CAYLZI010000232.1, on the reverse strand, counting down.
GGCCTGGGGTGAGTTGGCACAGATGATTTGAATTCCCAGCTCGTCCATGGCGCGTCCAAACTGGGTCATGCCCTCCCCCCTTCCAATGGTTTGCGGGGTGTTGACATGGAAAACGCCGTGTTTGTCACTGTAAAAGGCGACAGGCTTGCCATAACGCTCGAAATAGTGGTCAGCGTAGGCAAAGAAGCTCTCTGCTTCCACGAACCACAATTCCAGCAGCTTGCCAGTCGCGTCATCGATGAAAACCAACAGCGTGCATCTTGGACCACGTCCTTCAAACCAACCATGGTCGGACCCGTCGATCTGCACCAATTCTCCCAAACAGGCTCGCCGCTCACGCATCTGATGAACTGGCGCTTTCTTTGCCCGCCGAGGCTTCCACAGCTTCTCATCAATCATCAGCTTGCGCACACTCTCGCGTGAAATCCGCAATCGATGAACTTCCACCAGCTTCTCGTGCGCCAACGTCGGCCCAAAGTCATGATAGCGAGCTTTCAGCAAGTCCAAAGCCTCTCGCACAACTTGCTGGTCTAACTGATAGTTGCCGGGTTTCCCGCGCCGGTGGCTAACCAAACCTTGGGCTCCTGCCTCCCGATATTTCCGATACAGCCGCTTCACCTGCCGGAGACTCAGCCCTCACTGGTTCGCCGCTTCTTTCTGGGATAAACGTTTCTCGCTCAAGCGTTGCATAACTTCCAAACGGGTCAGTTCCTTTGTGCTCATGGTGATCAATTCGTCCATTCTTTGTCCCTTCAAAAAGGGACATTTTAACTTTGCACAAAGGGGACTTTACTACTTTGCACTAATAGGCTTAATCTCTGGTGATTACCCACAAATGTTGGAAGAAGAAAATCTCTGCTAAAGAGTGGTAAATTTGGGTTGCGAATACCAAAATCCCATCGAAAGCAGAGCAGATGTTTGTAGAGCGTTGGTCAGCAAATAGTAGAAGCAGAACAACCAGAGCGTTTGGTCGTCGCGGTAGACCCAGTCAATTTTGAAAAGCCCTATGCCGAAATCGTGGAAGGTGTCAGCGTTGTGCATAAATCTACGCCGCCTGCTTTGGATGGGAAAGCTCGCCTGACTCACGGCTACCCGGCTATCACAGCCACCATTGTGAACACAAAAATCCCTGTGAGCAGTTACGCCAACCGGTTTTCGTACAAAACGACTGACTTTATCAGCCAGAACAAAGAAATTGAACATGCCTTCCCTGCACAACTACGGCTTGCTGGAGGCTTCTTTTCGTCCGCAAGCAGACTTGGT
>CAYLZI010000231.1:0-4431 GCA_964388215.1 uncultured Anaerolinea sp. | reverse complement strand
GCCACGCCCTGGTCGCGCATCAGGACAATTTCTTTGTGAATATACTCGATGGAGCCGACATCCAGGCCGCGCGTGGGCTGGTTGGCAATCACCAGTTTGACAGGGCGGCTCAGTTCACGCGCCACAATCACCTTTTGCTGGTTGCCGCCCGAAAGTTTGCCTGCAGCGACGTAGGGAGAGGGGGTGCGCACATCGAAATCGCAGATGAGTTTGCGCGCGTTTTCATCCAGCACTTTGTGTTGAAGCACGCCGCGCACGCCAAAGGGAGGTCGATAGTAATCGCACAAAACCATGTTATCGGCGACTGTATACCCCATGACGAGCCCATGCCGCTGGCGGTCTTCGGGAATATGCGCCAGGCCGGTTTCGGTAAAAGCGCGGGGCGCGCGGTTGGTCAGGTCGCGCCCGGCCAGATTGACCGTACCGCTTTCGGTATGCCGCAGGCCGGTAAGCGCCTCGGCCAGTTCAGTCTGGCCGTTGCCTTGCACGCCAGCAATGCCCAGGATTTCCCCGGCGCGCACGCTGAAGGAGACGTCGCGCACCGCTTCCAGGTCACGCACATCGCGCACGCGCAAGTTTTCGACCACCAACACGTCTTCCTTTGGCTGGGCGGCTTCTTTTTCGACGGAAAGAATTACTTCACGCCCGACCATCATGGAGGCCAGTTGATGTTCGTCGCTCTCTTGGGGCGTGGTCGCGCCGACTACCCTGCCTGCGCGCATGACGGTGATACGGTCGGCAATCGAAAGCACTTCCTTGAGTTTGTGGCTGATGAACACCACCGAAACGCCGCGCGCCGTCAGTTCACGGATGATACGGAACAATTCATCAGCCTCCTGCGGGGTAAGGACCGCGGTCGGCTCGTCCAAAATCAGGATATTGGCTTTTCGGTAGAGGGCCTTGACGATTTCGACACGCTGCTGCACCCCCACCGGCAGGTCGCCCACAATGGCATCGGGGTCGACATCCAGGCCGTATTGGTGGGACAGGTCTCTTACGATTTGCGAGACTTCTTTACGGTCGAGTTTGACCAGGGGCAGGCTGCTTTTTTTGGCGCGGTGGTCGGTTTCTGCGCCAAGCATGATGTTTTCGGTCACGGTAAAGACTGGCACAAGCATGAAATGCTGATGCACCATGCCAATTCCACGCTCGATGGCATCACGCGGCGAGTCGAGTGTGAGGGGCCGCCCGTTGATTTTGATTTCGCCGGAGTCGGCTGCATACAACCCATACAGGATGTTCATTAGCGTAGATTTTCCAGCCCCGTTTTCTCCGAGCAAGGCATGAACTTCACCCTGGCGCAGGTTAAAATCGACCTGGTCGTTCGCAAGAACGCCGGGAAATTTTTTGGTAATACCGCGCGCTTCGATGACAATCGGTTTTTCAGACATGGCGCGTCTCCTATTTCTCGTAGGGCTGCCCATCGGCAGCGGGCGGGGTCGTTTTACCGATGATTCCGGTCAGGATGAGCATGGTCAGGACGTAGGGGGCCAGCCCAACAATGTAAGCGTGTTGCAGGAATGCCAGGTTGGGCGGAATGGCATCGCGAAAGAATTGCAGGTTGATTTGCATTGCCTGCGACGCGCCAAAGACCAGCGCCGCGGCCCAGGCCCCAAAAGGCGTCCAGTTTCCGAAAATCATGGCGGCCAGCGAAATGAAGCCGCGCCCGTTCGTCATGAGCGGCTCGAAAGATGGTACTGACTCAATCGTGAAGTACGCCCCTGCCAGCCCGGCCATCATCCCGCCGATGACCACGTTGATATAACGGGTGCGATAGACGTTGATACCCACCGTATCCGCCGCTTTGGGATGTTCACCCACCGCGCGGGTGCGCAGGCCCCAACGGGTATTGAACAGGACAAAATGAGTAAAAACCACAAGCAGGATGGCTGTGATGGCTATCGGTTTTTGGTCAAGGAAGGTTCCTTGAATCAGGTTGGGCAGGCCGAAGCAGCCTTCCCCGCCGCCGCACAACGGGCCGAGCCATCTCGAAAGCGAGGGCAGCAGGCCGGGCGCATGGGGAACGTTGCCGCCAAAGACGCTGCTTTCCCCAAAAAACATTTGCCGGTTGAGGAAACCAGTAATGCCAACGGCCAGAATGTTAATGACTGTGCCGCCGATAATCTGGTCAACCTTGAACGTGATGGAAAGCCAGGCATGGAGCAGGGCGAACAGGCCTCCGGACAGAATAGCAGCCAGCACCCCCATCCACAGGCTGACGCTTGGGTTGAACTTGAAGATTGTATTCATATAAATCGCAGCCAGCCAGCCAAAAAAAGCCGCTGCCAGCATCATGCCTTCGATACCGATATTGACGACGCCTGCCCGTTCACAATAGATGCCGGAGAGCGCGCCTAGCGTCAACGGGGTGGCCACGGCGATTGTGGTGGTCAACATACTGGAGATGATAATGACAGGGGATATCCTGCTCCCGCCAATTAACACCACCACAACGAAAAGGAAGACGATAATAAAACCTATGAAACTGAAACGACGCCAATCCATAATTTCCTCCTAGCCTCGCCAGCCGCGGGTCAGCACCAGCCGGTCTTCTTTTGCTTTGATGCGGTAGAGGTAGCGGATGATAGCATCTGCCGCAACGAAGAGCAAGATGAGCGATTGGATAACCGAGATGATATCGACCGGGATTTGCGTCAGGAATTGCATCCGGGTTGCCCCATTACGCATCCCGGCAAACAGGATGGACGCCAGCACCACGCCGAAGGGGTGAGTCTTGCCAAGCAGGGCAATGGCAATGGCATCGAAACCGTAGCCAATGGAAAAGCCCAGTTCGTGACGGTAGTTCAGCCCGGTCACTTCCACCGCGCCGGCCATGCCTGCCAGCAAGCCAGAAAGGGCCATCGTCAGGATGAGAATGCGCTTGAAGTTGATACCGGCATATTTGGCGGCATCAGGGTTGGCTCCCACTGTGCGAATTTCGAATCCCAGGGTGGTTTTCCAGAGTAAATACCAGACGCCCAGCGCGACCAGCAAGGCAAGCGGGAAACCCCAATGCACGCGCAAGCCTTCCATAATCACCGGCAGGCGCGCGCCTTCGGCAATTTCAGGCGTGCGGGCAATGACGTTGAGCGGATTCCTGTCTTTCATTGGCCCATTGAGCAGGAAACTGGTAATGTTAAGGGCGATGTAGTTCATCATGATGGTGTTGATGACTTCATGCCCGCCTGCATACGCCTTGAGCGCGCCTGGGATGGCCGCCCACAGCGTCCCGGCCAAAATCCCTGCGCCGATGGCCAGGGGAAGGTGCAGGATGCCGGGAATTTCAATCCCCAGCATTTCTGGCAGGGCGTACCCCACCCAGGCTGTCGCCACTGCGCCGAACGCCAGTTGTCCCTCCGCGCCAATGTTGAACAGGCCGCCTTTGAAAGCCAGCGCCACCGCCAGCCCGGCAAAAATATAGGGCGTGGCCCAAACAAACGTTTCACTCCAGGCTTTGGCTGACCCAAACGCGCCTTGGGCAAGACCCAAATAGGCAGCGAATGGATTGCCACCCACCATTGCGATAATCACACCGCCGACCACGACTGCAGTGAAAATCGCCAAAAATGGTACCAGGATGGCGTTGGCAACAGGCTGCAAAACCCCTTTCCAGCCCGATTTGGGTTGATTGTCATCAGAATTTTGCATGGGTTTCTCCATGAACGATAGGTTTTCGCGGCGCAAACGATGCCTGCCGCGTTGCAAAGTATATCAGGAATACAGATTGTCACCTTTGACGAATTATAACAATAAAGGGGAAAGAGGTTTTGCCTCTTTCCCCTTTGGGGGTATTACCTGGAAGGACTAGGGTGTGCAGAAGCCTTTGCCGTCCTCGGTCTTGACGGGAGCGACATTGGTCTTGAGGGAGCCATTGAGCAGGGCCGTGTTGATTTCTTCCATCTTGGCCTTCACTTCGGCAGGAACCTGGCTGTCCAGGTCATGATAGGGCGCAAAAGCGGCATCGCCCACATAGTTGCCATCGGGGAACTTGCCTTCTTTCGCCGTTTTAATCAGGTCGAACACGCCGGGGGTGATGAGTTTCATGGCGCTGGAGAGCAGGCCTTTCTGGGCTTCGGGCAGGGTGTAGTACTGGTCAGTGTCCACGCCAATGGCAAGCGCGCCCGCTTCCACCGCGCCGATGACCGCGCCATTGCCTGTCTTGCCGCCGCCGCCGAAGATGATGTCGGCGCCTTTTTCAATCATGGACTTGGCGGTCGCCGCGCCCCATTCGGGGTCGGTGAAGGTCTTGTCGAAGCCAACATCGCTGTGGTAGACGATGAAGAGTTCGATGTCGGGGTTGATGTACTTCGCGCCAGCGCAGTAGCCTTCGCCAAATCGCCAGACGGGCGGAACGACATCGGTTCCAAACACGCCACCCAACTTACCGGCCTTGGTCATCTGCGCAGCCAGGGCGCCCACCAGGAAACCGGC
>CAYLZI010000230.1:0-4437 GCA_964388215.1 uncultured Anaerolinea sp. | reverse complement strand
ACGAAGCGATTCCTGACAATCTTTTATTTGCTACTTGAAATGACCGAACCGAAAGTATTACTCCACTATATACGTGAGTTTCTGCTCGTTCTGGGTAATTCTTTTCCGTATGTGGGGGTTAATTTGTGGTATGCATCATTGTGGGCCGAAATTTATACCCATACACAATCACCCCGCGCTCATCGCCGTCGTTGCGCATTTTGCGGGTGACCATTTCGACCGGCATCCCGATTTCGATGGGCTGGTCGCCCAGGTCGGTCAGTTGGGCAGTGACCATTGGGCCTTCATCGAGTTTGACAATCGCCACCGTGTACGGGGCAGAATGGTCAAAGCCAGTCGGGGCTTCATAAATCGTAGTGTACGAGAAAACTTCACCTTTTCCGCTAAAAGAATACAGCGTCTTGGCCTCATCGCCGCAGTTGGGGCAAACATCGCGGGGCGGGAAAATCTTATAGTCGCAGTGCGGGCAAACTTCACCCACCAAACCATATCGTTGCTTTTTCAATCGCCAGTGGCGCGGAATTTCCATAACGTTGCTCCTTGGTTGTTAACTATGGCTTATTGTAATGAGCGCCACTATCAGGAACTATCAGGGACGACGCCTTGTAAGAGCGTAAGATTTGTGAGAGGTGTTGAGAGTCCCCGCGCCAACTTACGGGGTCATTTTTTCGAAGATGTGGACGACGGCAGTGGAGGCCGGGCCGCCAAGCGATTGAATCATCCCGAACGTGGCCCCCGCCACCTGGCAGGAACCTGCCTGGCCTCGCAACTGGGTCGCCGCCTCGACAGCCTGATACACGCCCGTAGCCCCACCAGGAAAGCCGCGCGCCTTCAAACCACCCATCGTTGCGCAGGGGAGTGGGCTTTTGAGGCTAATGGAGCCAGAATCTGCATAAAGCCAGCCCTGTCCGGGCTTGGCAAACCCGGCAGCCTCCAGCGAAAGCGCAGCGTAGATGCTATATGAATCGTGGTACTCAAAGAAGTCGACTTGTTCAAGCCCAATCCCGGCCTTATGACACGCCGATTCCACCGATTCACGCGCCGCCCAGAAGCCGAGCGGGTCGTGCCGGTCGTGCAGCGCCAGGGTGTCCGTCGAAACCGCCGAAGCCGCAATCTTCACCAGCGGGTGGGAATATTCTTTTGGCAGCAGGTCGCTGCGGGCCAGGATAACGGCTGCCGCGCCATCGGCATTCGGAGCGGCATCGAACATATTAATCGGGTCGCTAACCATTTCCGCTTTAAGGTAGGCTTCGCGCTTAATCGCTTTGCGGAACATGGCGTTCGGATTGCCGGCCCCGTTGGCGTGGGCAATCAGTGGAAATCCGGCAAAACCATCTGCCGGGACATTGAACTCGTGCATGTAACGCCGCATCAGCAGCGCGGCCTGCCCGGTGGCAGTTAAACCCTGCACAGCCTCGAAGTCGCTGTCAGAGGTAGTGGCGACGGCTGAATCCACGCCCGCGCCAACCTGGTCTGTGAATTTCTCCACGCCCACCACCAGCGCCACATCCACGAATCCGCTTTTGACGGCCATATAGCCCTGGCGCAGCGCCGCGCCGCCCGAAGCGCCTGCCGCTTCAACTGTTACGGCCTCGATTCCGCGCATACCGCAGTAGTCTGCCAGCAACACGCCCAAATGCGCCTGGTTGGAAAGATTCGGGGCGAGCATGTTCCCCACGAACAAAGCCTGGGGCTTGAGTCCGCCGCTATCAGTCATGGCCTCCTTGATAGCCGCGTATGCCAAATCGCGCAGCGCAATGCCCCAGTGTTCGCCAACTTCGGTTTGTCCTATACCTGCAATAATGACATCGGTCATGAAAACTCCGTGATTTGGTGATTTCTTGATTTGGCGATTGGGTGATTTTTCAGTCACGCAATGACCAAATCACAAAATCACAAAATGGTTTACTTCATCGTAATCTTGTCGCGGAAGCGCGCGTAGGTGGCGTAATCTATCTCGGTGCGGCGGGCAATGTATTCCTGGGTTTTGGTGGCGCGCCCGGCGCGGTCGGTGATTTTATCGGTAACGGTGATGTCGAAGGCATCGGAACCAGCCCCAGAGCCGAAGGAGGCCAGCAAGATGCGGTCGCCTGGTTTGGCAATGTCGAGGATGGCGGTCAGCCCGATAATCGAAGCGCCCGAATAGGTGTTGCCAATCACCGGCACCAGCAGCCCCGGAGCAATTTGTTCGGGCGTGAAACCGAGCATTTGCGCGGCGCGCTGCGGGAATTTGGTATTCGGCTGGTGGAAGACGGCCCAGGTGTAATCTTTGGCGGTTGTGCCGAGTTCTTCCATCAGCGTTTTCGAGGACGAGGTGATGTGCTGGAAGTAGGCTGGTTCGCCGGTGAAGCGCACGCCATGTTCGGGATATTTCTGGTACTCGCGCCGCCAAAAATCGGGCGTGTCGGTGACATAGGAGTACGAGGCGTTGATGGTGGCGAGCGAATTTTCCGCCGGGCCGATGACGAAGGCCGCGCCGCCCGCTGCCGCCGTGTATTCCAGCGCGTCGCCGGGCTTGCCCTGGGCGGTGTCCATGCCGATTGCCAGCGCATATTCAGCCATCCCCGAGCCAACGAAGCCCATCGCGGCCACCATCGCTTCGGTCCCGGCTTTGCAGGCGAATTCCCAGTCACCGGCCTGGATGTGCGGCACTGCGCCAATCGCTTCGGCCACAACCGTCGAGGTTGGTTTGACGGCGTAAGGGTGCGACTCTGAGCCGACCCAGATGGCGCGCAGTTGCTCGGGCTGAATCTGCGCCCGCATCATGGCATTGCGCGCCGCTTCGATGGACATGGTGATTACGTCCTCGTCCAGGCCGGGGACGGCTTTTTCTTTGATGGGCAGGCCAGCCTTGCCGCCGGCCCATACGCGGGCAATCTCCCGGGCGGGAATGCGATAACGCGGCACATACGACCCGTAGCCAACAATGCCGACGGGGCGAGTGGGTTTGAGGAGGGTGTTGTTGGGCATGAAGGTTCCTTCCGTGTTAATCTAGACAAGGTAACAGGTACACAAGCACCGAATCTACTTGTGTCCTTGTGTAGTTGTAAACTGCTCTAATATTTCATCAGCGCGGTCAATGCGCACCGTTTTCTCGGCCACCATTTGGGCCGCGACTTTTTCAATCAGGTCGCCGCTCGCCCCCGCCGCAATCGCCACCTGGCGGGCGTGCAGGCTCATGTGTCCGCGCTGGATGCCCTCGGTGGCCAGGGCGCGCAGGGCGGCCAGGTTCTGCGCCAGGCCAACTGCCACAATAATTTCGGCCAGTTCCGAAGCGGTTTTGATGCCCATAAGTTTAATCGCGGATTTTGCCGCTGGATGGACTTTGGTCGCGCCGCCAATGATTCCCACCGCCATCGGCATTTCCAGCGTCCCGATCAGGTTCCCGGCGGAATCCTGTCCCCAGGTCGAAAGGCTGGTGTACCGGCCTGAACGCGCCGCGTAGGCGTGCGCCCCGGCTTCAATGGCGCGCCAGTCGTTGCCGGTAGCGATGACAACTGCATCGACACCATTCATGATGCCCTTGTTGTGCGTTGCCGCGCGATAGGCGTCAGCGGCGGCAAAGGCGTAAGCGGCGATGATGCCATCACGAACCGTTTCGCCAGTGTACGGCGGGATTCCATCCCGCCCCACGATTTCCAGTTCTGAAACCGGAATGGTACACCGCGCCCGCGCAATCCTCCGGTCGGCCAGATTGGATAAAATCCGCAGGTGGACTTTACCGCCGGTGATTTGCTCCACCTGTGGGGCCAGGCGCTCGCAGGCCGTGTTGACGGCGTTCGCGCCCATCGCGTCGCGCACATCGTAAACCAGATGAATGACAAGGAAACCACCGATAATAGAATCTTCGAATATTCGAACTTCGAGGTCTCTTGCTCCGCCGCCAAACTTCTTGAGAACCGGGTCAATGGAATCGGCAGAGGCCAGCAGTTCGGCTTTTTTCTCGTAAATCTTGAATTTGGCTTCGCGCAGGTTGGTGACATTGATGACCTGCATCTGCCCAATCATGAGCGGCTCGGTGCTGGTCGTTTGGAATCCGCCCCCGGCGCGGGCCAGTTTCGCCATGAAAGATGCCCCGGCCACGACCGATGGCTCCTCGACGGCCATCGGCACCAGCACGTCGCGCCCGTTGACCTGGAAGTTGAGTCCGATTCCGAGCGGCAGGCTGTGCAGGCCAATGACATTTTCAATCATGTGGTCGGCGGCTTCAGGGGAGAGTCCGCCGTTTGACCATGAGGCAAGTTCCAGCGGGGTCAGTTCCGCCGAGGCAGCGGCCTGGGCCAGGCGTTCTTCAAGGGTCAGGTTATAAAATCCGGGGATGCGAGAAGTTCCCATTATCCATCCTTACAATATTGTCTTTAGTATCTTATCAGCGAAATTCCTGCACCCTGGCCTGATGCCAGCGCAGGCAAAAAGCAAGGAATTTTCAAACACAAC
>CAYLZI010000229.1:0-4442 GCA_964388215.1 uncultured Anaerolinea sp. | reverse complement strand
GCCGGTCGAGGTAGCGCAGTTGGAAGCGCCGGGCGCAGTCTGTGTAATCTTGCAGGGAGGATTGGCTGATGGTGGTGAGCGGCATGGGTTAATTGTGCCACAAAATTACCCAAACAGCAGCTCGCCGCCGACAAATGTTTTGACCAATCTTCCCTGTGGGGAGAGCAGGAGCAGGTCGGCGTCGGCACCGGGGGCGAGGATGCCTTTGCGGGGCAGGCCGAGCATTCGCGCCGGGGTGCTGGTCAGGGACGGGATGGCTTCATCGATGGACAGGCCAAGCCAGGTCATCATGTTCTGGAGCGCGGCGTCGGTGGTCAGAATGCTGCCAGCCAGCGTGCCATCGGGCAGGCGCGCCGAGACTTCGTCTACGATGGTCTCGAAGTCGCCGAGCAGGTATTTTCCGGGCGGCATCCCCATTGCGGCCATGGCGTCGGTGGTCAGAATCAACCCGTCGCGGCTTTTGGCGTTCCAGGCCAGTTGGAGCATGGATTTGTGGCAGTGAATTCCATCGGCAATCAGGCCGAAGTAGACTCCCGGCGTGGTCAACAGCGCGCCGGGCAGGCCGGGGTCGCGGTGGTAAAGGGGCGGCATGGCGTTGTAGAGATGCGTGCCGCAGGCGATGCCTTGCGCGAAAGCCGCCTGGGCTTGCTCGTAGGCTGCCTGGGTGTGTCCGGCGCTGACGACAACTCCTTGTTTGGTGAGTGTTTCGATAACGGCGGGCGCGCCCTCCATTTCGGGGGCCAGCGTTACCAGCCAGACGCCGTTTTTGCGCGACCAGTTGGGGATTTTTTCAGCAGCTGGATGTTGGATGTAGCGCGGGTTGTGCGCTCCCTTCTTTTGCGGATTCAGGAACGGGCCTTCGAGGTGCAGCCCCAGCGGGGTTGCGCCTTTCCAGCCGGGCGGCGGCCCCAGTCGGAGAATCTCGATGGCGCGGTCAGTGGTTTCAAAAGGCGAAGTGATGACCGTTGGCAGGAAACTGGTTGTTCCGAAGCGCGGCAGTTGGCGGGCGACCTCCCAAATGGCATTGGGGTTGTCGGTGAAATCCAGCCCAAAGCCGCCGTTGAGTTGAATGTCGATGAAGCCGGGGGCGGCTACCAGCCCGCGAGCATCTAATACGGTTTCGGTCGTCGTTTCCTGGCCTGAAAACGGCTCCACCCGCGCGATTTTTCCTTTTTCAATGTGAATATACGAGTCGGGAATAATCGCCCCTGGAGTGATTGCTATGGCGTGTAGAATTTGCATGGTTAGTATCGGAACTCCAGGACTTCGGCGTCTGGCAGGAGCATTTGGGCTAATCGGGCATGGTTTTTAGGCCGCCCCAGCGTGGAGGCGATGAGCAGCAGGCCGTTTCCGGTTTTGTGTTCTTTTTGGCTGATGACATGCAGCCCAACCTGACGGAATTTGCCCGTAATTTCAGCGATGCGTTCTGAGCCAGGCCGCAGCAAGATTTCATAGGTGCGGGCCTCGCGCAGGTTGTTGATGACGCGCTCGAACCAGGGGAATAGCCATAGGATGACCAGGATGGCGAGCGTGGAAAGCAGCACCAGCCCATACTGCCCGCTGCCGATACCCATGCCCAGCGAAGCGGCCAGCCAGATGGTGGAGGCAGTGGTCAGCCCGGCGATTTTCGTCCCCTCGCGGATGATGGCGCCTGCGCCGAGGAAGCCGATCCCGGTCACGATGTTGGCCGCGACCCGCGCGGCGTGAACGTTGTCGCCAAGTTTGGGAGACAGGATGGTGAACAGGGTCGAGCCAATGGTGATAAATATGATGGTGCGCAGCCCAGCCGATTTGTCGCGGAATTCGCGCTCTGCGCCAATTAATCCGCCGACCAGGATGGCCAACCCCAATTTGAGAAGGTCTTCAGGGAGAAATTCCATCGGCTTTTTCCTTTCTTGGTTGGTATTTTACCCTTTTTCTACGGGAACAAAAAAGCGCGCGGAGCATCCGCGCGCTTTTTTGTTTGAAATAACCGCAATTATGCGGCTGATTCGGCGTTTTTGCGCCCGAACCAGTTCTTCCACTCTTGCTTTTCCCAGACCACCAGCACCGGAGCGGCGATGAAAATGGAGGAATAGGTACCGCTGAACAGGCCGACCAGCATTAGAACGGAAAACTCTTGCAAGGTCACGCCGCCAAACAGGGCCAGCGCCAGCAACAGGAATTCGACGGTCATTAACTGGGTGTTGATGGAGCGTTGCAGGGTTTGAACAACGGAGTGGTTGACCAGCGTTTCGAAATCGAGGCGGCGCAGGATGTTGCTGTTTTCGCGGATGCGGTCGAAGACCACGATTTTGTCTTGTACCGAGAAGCCGATGACGGTGAGCAAGGCGGTCAGGAAGAGCGAGTCCATTTCCCAGCCCAGGAAGAGCGCGCCCAACCCGGCAACACTGAATACGACGGCCACATCATGTATCATCGCCAGGATGGCGCACACGCCATAACGGAAAGAGTGCGCAATGCCGCGGAAGGTGATGGTGATGTAAAGCACCACAACGAGCGCGGCAACGGCGACTGCCAGGGCGGCGCGGGATGCGACTTGTGCGCCGATGGTGGGGCCAACGCTGTCAAAGCGAACTACAGTCGGTTTTGCGCCAAACTTCTTTTGAAGCGCAGCGATGACTTGTTCGCGGGTAGGGTCATCCAGGAAGGTGGAGCGAATTACCAGGCTGTTCGCGTCGGTTGTCTGCACCTGGGTATCTTTGACGCCGACTTCATTGTAGAGAGCGATAATTTCGGCGGGCTGTGGCTGTTGCGCGCCGGGGAAGCTGACTTCAAGTAAAGAGCCGCCGGTAAAGTCGAGTGCCAGCGGCAGTCCGCCAATGCCCAGCACCAGCAGGCCGGGGACAATCACCAGCAGTGAAACGAAAAAGAAGATGTAGCGTTTTCCGAGGATATTCATGTCCGCCTCCGGTTAGATGCCGAACCAGAACTCGAGGTTCTTCGGCTTGAATGTTTTCAGCACAACCGCCAACAGGCTGCGGGTGACGAATATGGCGGTGAAGAGCGAGATTGCCACGCCCAGCATCAGGGTCAGCGAAAAGCCTTTGACGATGGTTGCGCCAAAACTTGAGCCAAACCAGAACAGGATGAGCGAGGTGATGACCGTTGCCATGTTCGAGTCAAAAATAGATGAACGCGCTTTGAGCCAGCCCTGGTCAATGGCCTGTTCGAGCGTGCGGCCTGAGCGCAGTTCTTCTTTGATGCGCTCGAATATCAGGATATTGGCATCGAGCGCCGAGCCAGTTGAAAGTAAGAACCCGGCAATGCCCGGCAGGGTCAGCGTGACCGGAATCCACTTGAACAGGGCAAAGGCGACTGCCGCGAAGAACAGGATGGCGATGTCGGCCACGATGCCAGGCAGGCGGTAATACAGCCCCATGAAGAGGATGACTATCGTTATGCCGACCAGGCCGGCCACCATGCTTTTTTGTAGAGAGTCCTCGCCCAGGGTAGCACCGATGAAGCGGGTTTCGACGATTTTCAGTGGGATGGGCAGTGAACCGTAGCGCAACTGCACCGCGAAGGCGTTGGCCGATTCCGCTGTGTAATTGCCGGTAATCACGCCCTCGCCGCCGGGGATAGGGCCATCAATGCGTGGGCTGGAGATAACCCTTTTGTCTAAAACGATAGTCAGATGTTTTCCGACGTTGGCTGTGGTATGTTCGCCGAAAATCTTGGCGCCGCTATCGCTTAAGGTAAAACTGATTTGATAGGAACCAGCAAGCTGCGAGGGGATAACTGCGACGGTTTTCAGGTCCGCGCCAGTCATGATGGTGCGGTACACCGTTGGAATGGTGCCATCAGCGAGCGGTTCGGGAGCGGCAACGGGTTCCCCGGTGGGGCTGAAGTCAGTCCGCACTTCCATGCCTTCGGGGAGTGAAACGTCGCCAGTGTCAATGAATTCGAGCAAACCGGTCTGTTGGATGGTAGCCAGCACGGCATCTGAATCCTGCACGCCGGGGAATTCGCCGACGATGCGGCGGTCGCCGGCCACCTGGATGGTGTTTTCGGTCACGCCCAGTGCGTTGGTGCGGTTTTCAAGAATGGTGCGGGCGATTTCCATTGACTCAGCCGTGATGGCTGCGTTTTCGGGCAGGTCGGCTTCCATTAGAACTTGTAGGCCGCCGCGCAGGTCGAGACCCAGGCGCGGTGTGACATCCCTTTCGTACAGGACTGTCTGGTTGAAGGGGTTGCGGATGGTAATCTTTTCGCTGGTGTCAACCCAGATTGCCAGTGCGGCAATGATGATGATGATGACCAGCCTTGCGGTAAGGTTGCGAATCATGTACTGACATCTCCATGCACAAAAAATACCAGCCATTGGCTGGCCTGATTGCGAGGGCAAATTATACCCCTATTGCTGGGAAACGTAAAAGCGACTTAATGACTGATGTTACGCAGATCAAAGCGTGAAGATCGGGTAAGATTTGCGGATGAAC
>CAYLZI010000228.1:0-4477 GCA_964388215.1 uncultured Anaerolinea sp. | reverse complement strand
GTACAACACTGCGCCAAGCGGTGATGTTTTCGGTTACTATATGGAGCGATGATTATGGGATACGCAATCAAATCAGATGGCTCGTGGAGAGCCGTGACGCCTGATATGCAGGTGGCAGACAATGAAAAGTAAAAGGTCTGTGGTCATGGCAATTCCTTTCAGAATGCCTACCACAGACCTTTTACCATGCTATTTTGCTATGCAAGATGTCTCAGGCGCCCTCGGCGCGACTCGAACACGCGACCTATTGCTCCGCAAGCAAGCGCTCTAATCCACTGAGCTACGAGGGCATTAGCGGACGGTATTTTACTCCACACGGAGGGGATGGTCAAGGTTTGGATTTTCGCCATTTATGACGTTCTCAAGAATGCAAGTTTCTCCCTCACCCCTGCCCCTCTCCCGGTGGGAGAGGGAAAATTCCCTTCCCCGGCGGGGGAAGGGCCAGGGAAAGTGCCCCGAAGGGGTATGAGGGCGAATGCCATGCGAAAGCGAAAACGCCAAGCATTCTTGAGAACGCCATGTTTCGCCATTTCCCCTTCGGGCCGTGAACTACGCCAATACTCATTTATAATTCCGCTCCAAAAATGACCAACCTCGAGGAAAGTGAAAAGAACACCATGAAAATATTAGTCAAAGTCCCCGCCACCACAGCTAACCTGGGGCCTGGCTTCGATGCCCTTGGGCTGGCGCTCGATCTATGGAATGAAACCGAATTTGTCGCCACCACTGACCGGCAAATCACCGTCAGCGTAAGCGGCGAAGGGCAAGGCAAGTTGCCGCTCAACGCCGAAAATGCAATTGTAGAAGCCGCCCTAAAAATCTATGACCTGGTAAAAAAACCTTGCGCCGGCCTGCGCATCCATTGCATAAACCGCGTGCCGATTGGCTCAGGGCTGGGGTCATCATCCGCCGCAATGCTGGCCGGGATGTTGGGGGCAAATGCCCTGTTGAGCAGTCCATTTAACGACGAGGAAATCCTGAAACTGGCGATTGAGACGGAAGGCCATCCCGATAACGTGGCCCCGGCCATGTTGGGCGGGCTGGTGGCTTCGATTGTGTACGACGAACGGGTCATTTCGCTCAAACTCCCGGCCAAAGCCAACCATTCAGCCATGCACGTCACCATTGCCCTGCCCGATTTCGACTTCCCGACCAAGCAGGCGCGGGCCATCCTGCCCAAACAGGTTGAGCGCAAGGACGCCATTTACAACATCAGCCGCGCAGTGCTGGTGACGGAGGCCCTGCGCACCGGCGACCTGATCCTACTTGGCAAAGCCATGACCGACATGCTGCACCAGCCCTACCGCCTGCCGCTGATTCCCGGTGCGCAGGCCGCCATGCAAGCCGGGCGCCGGGCCGGGGCAGCGGCGGTCGCACTTTCGGGAGCCGGCCCCAGCCTGATTGCCTTCTCATCGAAAGAGCGTCCTGGCATCGGCGCGGCCATGCAGCGCGCATTTGAATCTGCCGGGTTAGCGACCAGAATCTTCGAGCTGGGAACCAGTTATGAGGGCGCGGAAGTCTCCATTGTGTAGCGCATGACGCCATCTTGCGCTACAATTCAGGTATGGAAACCCTGCCTACCCAAATTGACCACCAAGCCCCTGAATTTTTAGCCAATTCTGAACATCACCGCGCCCTGGCCGCCACCCTGCGTAAGCGGTTGGCGCTTGTCCGCCAGGGTGGCGGGGAAAAATACCGGCGGCGTCAGGAAGAACAAGGCAAACTGTTCGCACGGGAACGAATCGAGCGGCTGCTCGACCCGGGTTCGCCCTTTCTGGAACTTTCCCCGCTGGCCGCCTTCGACATGTACGATTTACAGGCTCCTGGCGCGGGCATTGTGACCGGCATTGGGCGCGTTTCAGGCCGCGAGGCGATGATTGTCGCCAACGACGCCACCGTCAAAGGCGGGACGTATTTCCCAATGACGGTCAAAAAACACCTGCGCGCCCAGGAGGTTGCCGAAGAAAATCACCTGCCCTGCCTGTACCTGGTCGATTCAGGCGGGGCATTTCTGCCATTGCAGGATGAAGTCTTTCCTGATGCGAACCACTTCGGGCGCATTTTCTACAACCAGGCGCGGATGAGCGCAAAGGGGATTCCGCAAATTGCGGCGGTGATGGGCAGTTGCACGGCAGGCGGGGCTTACGTCCCGGCCATGAGCGACGAAGCGGTGATTGTGCGCAGCACGGGGACGATTTTCCTGGGCGGGCCGCCATTGGTCAAGGCCGCCACCGGCGAGGATGTGAGCGCCGAAGAACTGGGCGGCGCGGACGTGCATACCCGCAAGAGCGGCGTCGCCGACCATTTTGCGGAGGATGACGAACACGCGATTGAAATTTTACGCGGGATTGTGGAGACCCTGCCAAAACGACCAGGGATGATGGACAGTAGACGGTGGGTGGGCGATGATCTATCCTCTGCTCCCGAAGAACCACTCTACCCTGCCGAAGAAATCTACGGCATCTTGCCCCGCGCCTTCCGCGAGACGTATGACGCGCGCGAAATCATTGCCCGGCTGGTGGATGGCAGCAAATTCCGCGAGTTCAAGGCGCGCTACGGCACGACCCTCGTCACCGGCTTTGCCCGCATTCACGGCTACCCAGTCGGGATTCTCGCCAACAACGGCGTCCTGTTCAGCGAATCGGCCCTGAAAGGCGCGCATTTCATCGAGTTATGCCAACAGCGCGGGATTCCGCTCCTGTTCCTGCAAAATATCACCGGCTTTATGGTGGGCAAAGAATACGAAGCGGGTGGGATTGCCAAAGACGGCGCGAAACTCGTCCATGCGGTAGCCGCCGCCCGTGTGCCAAAACTGACCGTCATCATCGGCGGGTCATTTGGGGCCGGGAACTACGGCATGTGCGGGCGGGCCTACAATCCGCGCTTCCTGTGGATGTGGCCGAATGCCCGCATCAGCGTGATGGGCGGCGAACAGGCTGCCAATGTATTGTTAACCGTTAAACAGGAGCAACTGGCCCGCGAGGGCAAGCCCCCCCTCTCGCCTGAACACGCAGGCGAGTTCAAACGCCCCATTCTGGAGAAGTACGAACACGAGGGCAATCCCTACCACTCGACAGCGCGCCTATGGGATGATGGCGTGATAGACCCGATAGATACCCGTCAGGTGTTGGGGCTGGCGATCTCAGTGGTGCTAAATGCGCCAGAGGAGGCAGGCGGGTTCGGGGTGTTCAGGATGTAAACGCATAGGCGGCGCAATTATGATGGAAAACGAGGCTGGCAGGGGCAGCACACTCACCTTATCGCACTTGCGCAGCCAGTCCTAATGCCAGCTGGCAGCCTGCCGAACAAAATTTAACGCATCTACAAAGACCCCGGCCATTTTCTCTACATTGATTTCATCAGACACGACCCGGTACGACTCTGCGCCCATGCGGCGCAGGCGAGAAACATCACTCAGCGCTTCTTGCAGAGCAAACAATAAGGCAAAATCATCATCCGGGGTAATTTGCCAGCCGTTTGCGGGGCAGACGAGGTCATCTTGCGTGCCGTCTCCTTTGGCAACAATGACGGGCAGGCCGTAAGACATGGCTTCTTGGACAGCCAACCCGCCGGTGCCGGGCAAAACGAACAAATCGGCGGCCAGGAAGTAAGGGGTCAGTTCTGCGCCGTGCTTCGCGCCCACAAATTCGGCGGCGGGGTAGATGCTGCGGGCGAGACTCTGCGCGGTTTCCAGCTCTGGCCCCTCGCCGACGACAATTAATCGGGGCTGGAGGCGCGTGGGGAGTTCAGCGCAGGCTTTTAGCAGCGCAGGAACCCGCTTTCTCGCTTGAATCCGTCCTACGAAAAGGATGCACGGCTTCAGCGGGGAAGCGTCCCGCTTGGGCAGGGGATGTTTTGGGTCCCGGGCAACCGCATTGGGGGCGACGAAAACTCTCTCCACGGGAAATCCACAAGCGGCATATTGCTCGGCCCCGCGCGCCGAGTAGGCGATGAGCGCATCGAATTTTTTCAGGAACCGATTGCGCAACAGGGAAAAAATTCCCCGCGAGGCGGGCGCGCCCAAACCCCAGCCGATGACCGGCCTGCCGCGTTTTTTCATCCAGCCGATGGCGGCGGGCGAGGAAAGGTAGCGGAAATTGGCCTCAAGTATCAGCGCGGCGGGGTTTTCACGCTCCAGCCAGGGGATGATTCCGCGCTGGTAGCAGGCGTAGAGGGGAGATTGGGGGTTGAAAAAATGCAGGTTGTGGGCGGGTTGGTAACTGGTAATTTTTAATTGGTTCGCCACCGCTATCGATTCTGATAAAAGCGGTTGCCCGGCAAAGAGAGTCAGGCCGCCAGAGCAGGCCGAGGCGAGCGCATCGAAAAATGGGACGCGGTAGGAGGGGAGTACGCGCTGGAGGAGGGCGAGACGGCCAGGGAACATGGTAATTCGTTATTCGATATTGGTTATTCGGTATTCGGTATTCGATATTGGTTATTCGGTATTCGGTATTCGATATTGGTTATTCGATTATCG
>CAYLZI010000227.1:0-4531 GCA_964388215.1 uncultured Anaerolinea sp. | reverse complement strand
TCGTCCGCAAGTCGCTCGAGGCTCCCATCCGCAGACTGTCCGCCAACGCCGGGCAAGATGGTTCTGTTATCATTGACGGAGTCAAACGCGAGGCGGCTGCTAATAATAACAAGAACATCGGCTACAACGTGCTGACCGGTGAATATACCGATATGATTAAGGCTGGCGTTATTGACCCGGTCAAGGTTGTGCGCGGCGCGCTCGAAAACGCCGCTTCCATCGCCGCGATGATGTTGACCACCGAGGTGCTCATCACCGATATGCCGGAGAAGGACAAACCCACCGCTCCGCCCATGCCGGAGTACTAAACCGGCGATTTGTAAGAACCTGGCAGGGACACAGCGTTGCTGTGTCCCTGTTTTCTATTCTTGCCACTGCGGGTTCGTTGGTAAGATTTTGGTTATTTATTGACAGTTGCTATCAGCAGTCCCATCCCGCCGAGCAGCAAGTCGCGGGCGCGCATAAGCAGGCTGAGGCTGATTCCGAGCGCGGCAGGCAGGCCAAAGGCGCTGGCAGCGAAGACCTGGCTGGCTTCCAGCGTCCCCTGTCCTGCGGGGAGCAGCATGAGGAAGGACAGGCGCGCAGCAGTCAGCGAGGCCAGCGCCTGGCTGAAATCGAGGTCGGCGCGCAGGCAGGTGAGCATGTAGATATATTCGTACACCATCCCAACCCAAACCAAAAGGGAGGCGGTCAGAGAGATGAGCAGGCGGCCCAGGTGGCGGCGGCAGAACAACCCGGCCAATTGCTCGCTGATGACGACGAGCCGGATGAAGGTCAGGATATTCATCCATAGCGCGCGCGGGTTTTTAAGAGATTTCCCTTCGGCGGCCGGGGTTCGGTGACGCAGCAGGCGAGAAAGCAACGCGCTCAAGGGATGTTTGCCAAAGTACATCAGGAGAATGTGCGCCAGCGGCGAGAGCAGGAGCGTCAACAGGGGAAAGAAAGCCAGGTTCATTTGCGATGCGGGGGATGTCAACATGCCCGATTGAATGACGGCGAAAAATCCGACCGCAAGGAAAAGGAAGTTTGCCAGGAATTCGAGCAGTTTATCCATGATGACTGCGGATGTTGCGCGGGCGAAAGTCAACCCGTAATGTTTTTGCAGGTAGATGATTTGGAGCGGTTCACCGCCCATTTGCGGGCCAGGAGTAAAGTAACTCAGCCCAAATGCGGCCAGCCGATAGCCCACCAGCGGCGCAAACGGCACGCGTGGGCTGTTTGCGTGCAGGATAACCCACCAGCGGACGGTGATGAGCAGGAAGATGATGATGTTCAGGAGTAGCAGCCAGATGACTTGCGCCGGGGTCAGTTGCATCAGCAGGGAGATGATTTCGGTCAGGGGAGCGTTGCGCAGCGCCCAGTACAACAATCCGCCCAAAATGAGAAAAACCAAACCACGCAAGAGCCATTGATTCATGCCTGGGCTCCAAAGTCTGCGGGCTTTGGAGTTTCCAAAATTGGGGAATTTTGGAAACCATTTATGAGCATTTCCATGCGCATCATGACCCTGGCGTGGATGGCTGCCGGTTCGTTTGAGCCAACTTCAGCGATTGTGACCGGTGGCCCAAATTGCACGTTTACGCGCAGGGGTCGCTTATCGAAAGCGATGTGCGCCAGCAGTTGGAATGCCGCCCCCAGCCGCTCCTGTTCTTCTTTTGTTTTTTTGATTTGCGTCAATGGGTGCTTAACGGCTTTATCCCACAAGACCCCGCGCGCAAAGGTTGGGATGATTTTTGTCTGCGGAGCGAAACGCAAGAAAACACCCGCCGATTCGCTCCAGCCCTGCAAGGCTTCGAGCGCGCCGGGGTAAACGGCGGCATCTGGTTCAATTTTTCCAGCCGGGAAGGTGAGCGCCGCGCCGCCCGCTTTGATGTGCGCGGCGGCCTGCCGCACGGCAGCCATGCGCCGGGCCGGGTCGCCGCTGACGAATATCAGTTGCTGGCTGGTGTTTTTCAGGGCCTGGAGAAAAGGCCGCTCAATGGCGATGATTTTCAGGTCGGGGCGATGGATGGCGATGAAGAGCGCCAGGGTATCCACCATGCCGGGGTGATTGGAGAGGAACAGCGCCGGGCCTTCAGCGGGGACATTCTCTGCGCCATGCACGGTGAGCGATTGGGCATACTGTTGGAATAATCCTTGCGCAGCAACAGGCAACCCGCGAGCAGCGACATCGGCGTCGAACCGGAGCATCTGCCCGGCAAATTTGCGGGCTGGGGCGTAAAAGACTGCCCGTAACACAGAAGCAAGCCTCGGCGCGTTTTGCCAGCCAAAGGAAGCAATCAGGTCATCCAGGTTGATTTTTGTCAGGTCAGAAAGGGCATTGTCCACTGAATAGAATTATATGCTGGTTTTGAATGAAACCGGCCTGGATGAAGCGTTTTTGATTCATACCTATGCCCCAGGGCGCGCTTTATCAAAGGAAACAGGCGTTACAATATCTACATGAACCGTCACGCCGCTTACAGCCTGATAGCCGCCCTGCTCACCATTCTTTCATTTTGCATCGGCTTTGCCCCCTTCTTGCCACTAACCGCCCTCATCTGTTACCCGGTGGCGGTTATTTTGGGCATTATCTCTCATGTAACCGGATTCCGCGCCCTGTGGCAAATGCGCATCAGCGGCAAAAGCGGACGCTGGATGGCGCTGGCCGGCATCTGGGTTGGAAGTTTCACCATCCTGGCAGTCCTGTGCGCCACAACCCTCACCCTCACCACACTCCTCCTGGGCGCCGACTATCTCCAAACCCTTCATCTATCGCCCTTTCCCTGACATGGCTTCAAGAAAGTTGCGCCTTGAATCGCCCCTTGCCAATCCCGCCTCCATCGTGTATCCTTACCGGTGGGAGCGCATAAGTCCCGGTGGGCTTCGCGGTCTTCAAAACCGTTGTTGGGGCGCGTTGCGTTCCAGGGTGGGTTCGACTCCCATGCGCTCCCGCTCAATATCCGCGATAATAGGCGCGAAAAAAAGACAGCCACCTGGTAGAAGGCTGTCTTTTTTGGTATATACTGTAACCATCCCACTTACAGGAGCGCAATCATGTTGAAAATCGAGCAGGTGGATGTATCCAATAAAAAACAGGTCAAGCGTTTCATCCAACTTCCACATCGTTTATACCAGGGTTGCTCACAGTGGGTGCCACCGCTCAACATTGATGCTTACGCCCAGTTAAACCCCAAGAAACACCCCTTCTACGAACATTCCGACGTCGAATTTTTCCTGGCCGTTCGTGATGGGCGCGACGTAGGGCGCATCGCCGCCATCGAAAACCGGCCATTCAACCAGTATCACGGCAAAAAAGAAGCCGATTTCTACTTCTTCGATTGCGAAAACGACCCCGAAGCCGCCGCCGCTCTGTTCGAAACCGTTTTTAACTGGGCGCGCCAGCGCGGCCTGAACCGCATCCTCGGCCCAAAGGGCATGGGCCCGCTCGACGGCTACGGCCTGCTAACATTTGGATTCGAGCATTGCCAAACCATGACCATGCTGACCTACAATTACCCCTACTATGTAGATTTGGTCGAAGGCCTGGGTTTCCAAAAAGAAGTCGATTTCGTCTCCTGCTATGTCCCCGCTGACGGGTTCAAAATCCCAGAGCGCGTTGAACGCATCGCCCAACGCGTGATGGAGCGCAGCCATTTGCAAGTCAAACGCTTTGCCAGCAAGCGCGAACTGCTCCAATGGGTCAACCGCATCGGCACAGCATACAACAAGGCATTCATCCATAACTGGGAATACTACCCCTTCACCAAACGCGAAATAGATTTCGTGGCCGAAAACATCATCACCGTAGCCGACCATCGTCTCATCAAAATCATCACCCATGGCGAAGAAGTGGTCGGATTCCTGTTCGCCTTCCCCGATGTTTCGGCGGCTTTGCAGCGCGCCAGGGGCAATCTCAACCCGCTTTCGCTGGCCGACTTGCTGCTCACCATGCGCCGCACCAACGCCGTATCGGTCAATGGCATGGGCATCCTGCCCGAATTCCAGGGGCATGGAGGCAACGCCCTGCTCTACTACGAAATGGGCAAAACCCTGCTCGAATTCGACCAATTCGCCCACGTCGAAATGACCCAGGTTGCCGAAACGACCCGCCAAATGCGCGCCGACCTGAAAAACCTGAACGGCGTAGAATACAAAAACAACCGGGTCTATTTTAAGGATTTGGAATGAGCATTTCTCACCCGCTCAACTTCCTGCCAACCGGACTGCGCCAACCCGTATTCTGGTACTCTCTCCTCCTCACTGGGGCCTGCTTCGCCGTTTTCGGAATATTTCTCGACCCCCCGCTGAAAACCCCCGTCTCTAACGGAATCGTTTCCTTTGAGTTAGCCCACACTGCCGAAGCCTCCACCGCGATAGTGAACAGTTGGGATTCCCGCGCCCGTCTCTTCGCCGCCTTTGGCCTCGGCTTCGACTTCATCTTCATGCCCCTCTACGCCACCGCCCTTAGCGCAGGCCTCCTTTTAGCCGCAGAGCGGCTTCGTGGAAACTGGATTCACCTGGCAAACCTGCTTGGCTGGGGCGCCTACCT
>CAYLZI010000226.1:0-4541 GCA_964388215.1 uncultured Anaerolinea sp. | reverse complement strand
AGAGGGGCTGGGGGTGAGGGAACAGAAGGCGATTTTTCGAATGTGACATTGTCAAGGTAGTTACGCGAAATGTATTGATGCATTTGCTCCAATCTGATATACTCACTCAGCGACTAATACTTATTGAGTGAGTATATATGCCTAAATCGAAATCCCATCATATTGGTACGTTTTCGCCTGAAATGGCCCTGCTTGGGCAGTTGTTTCGGGCTTCCGCGCATGGTTATGATTTGCATCGCACGGTGGTGGCCGACCTGGGGCAGGTCTGGCACCTGAGCCAGAGTCAGGCTTATTCGATCCTGCGCCGGCTTGAAGCGCAGGGGGATGTTTGGGTGGAGGAGATTCCCCAGGAGAAACTGCCTCCGCGCCAGCTTTTGCATATGACCGACCAGGGCCGGGGGCGGTTCCTTAATTGGTTGGAATCTCCCAATGCGGGAGGTAGCACCCGCGCCATCCGCATGGAATTTGTCACCCGGCTGTATTTCCTTTCCCAGTATTTTCCCGAAAAAATTCCCCAGGCGTTTATTCAGCAATGCGCAGAGACCGAAAAGCATATTCTGCGGCTCGAAAAATCCCGCGCCCAACTCCCCTTAAGCCAAACCTATAACCGAATTAGCCTGGACATGCGCTTGAAACAATTGACCACCGTCTTAGAGTGGTTGAACGAAAGCCAGAAGTTTTTTGGTTGAAAATGAATTCATAATATGACCAAAGAACATTCAGGCTTGCCGCCCATTTCCCCCGATAATGCTCGAAGTGGGGGACTCTGCGAGTGGGTCAGGTTGAAAAGAAGCGGATTTTTAAGCGGGATATGGCAGGCGTTATCGCTGCCATTGCTGTTGTTCCTTGTTTTGCCGCTGCTGGCATTGTTCTTGCGTACTTCGCCAGCCACTTTTTTTGAAAAAATCAACCAGGGCCAGGTGCTCCAGGCCATTGAGTTAAGCATTATTACGTCGGCAATAACTGTCGGCATCACCCTGGTTCTGGGAACGCCGGTGGCCTACTTGCTTTCGCAGCGCCGCTCTCGTTTCCATCGTGTCATTGATACCTTGATTGACCTGCCTACCGTCCTGCCGCCTTCGGTGGCAGGGGTGGCGCTGTTGATGGCCTTTGGGCGCAGGGGATTACTCGGCCCTACCCTGGAAAGCCTGGGCATTACCATCCCCTTCACCATTGTTGCCGTCGTATTGGCGCAAATTTTTATCGCCTCGCCTTTTTATGTCAAGGCCGCCACGCTCGGTTTTGCCGCAATTGACCCGGAACTGAAACAGGCCGCCGCGCTGGACGGCGCCAGCCGCTGGCAGATTTTCCGCCACATCGTTCTGCCGCTTTCGTGGATGTCTCTGTTGAGCGGCAGCGTGATGACTTGGGCGCGCGCGCTGGGCGAGTTTGGAGCCACCATCATCTTCGCCGGGAATTTCCCTGGCCGTACCCAAACCATGCCGCTGGCGATTTATATCGGTTTCGAGATTGACATCAATGTTGCCCTGACGCTTTCCATCATCCTGGTCTGTTTCTCATTCCTGACCCTGATGATTGTCAAGGGCATCTTGCACCAGCGGCTCGACCATGCTTATGATTCTGAGCGGTTGTAACATCCATACTGTTCCATGTAAGGAGAAGTCAGAATGCGTAACAAAGCGCTCTTGTTTTTGATATTGCTCGTCCTGTTGCTGAGCGCGGTGCGCGCTCAGCAGTCTACATCCACCTCTGCCGCCGAACCGACAACCGCGCCGCAGCCGCGTACCCTGACCGTACTGGCGGCGGCCTCCCTGACCGAATCGTTCACCGAGTTAGGCGCGCTGTTTGAATCCCGCAACCCTGGCGTAACCATTTCTTTTAACTTCGCCGGTTCGCAGCAATTGGCCCAGCAACTCGACCAGGGCGCGCCAGCCGATGTCTTCGCCAGCGCCAACAAAAAGCAAATGGATGTCGCGGTTGGGTCGGGGCGGGTGGTTGAAAACAGCCCACAGATATTCGCCACCAATCGCCTGGTAGTCGTCTTTCCCAAGGACAACCCCGCCGGCTTGAGCGCGCTGACCGACCTGAGCAAACCCGGCCTGAAACTCGTCCTGGCTGACCAGTCGGCGCCGGTTGGGCAATATTCGCTTGGCTTTCTCGAAAAGGCCAGTCAGGATGAGCAGTTTGGCGCAGCCTTCAAAGACGATGTTCTCAAAAACCTGGTTTCGTATGAGAACAATGTCAAGGTGGTGGCGACAAAAGTTTCCCTGGGCGAAGCCGACGCCGGTATCATCTATGTCTCAGATATTACCGTCGATATTTCCGCTCAAGTGGGCCGACTGGATATTCCCGATGCGCTCAATACCATCGCCACCTACCCAATTGCGACCATTTCAGACAGCCAGCACCCCGACCTGACCGCCGCCTTTGTCTCCCTGGTGCTCTCGCCCGAAGGCCAGCAAGTGCTGGCGAAATACAACTTCATTCCGGTGGGGGGTAGATGAAGAAAGTTGATGCATCGCCAACCGAATTTTTCAAAGATTACCGCGATTTTGTCGCTTTTCTGCCCAACCGCTATGGCAAAGCGACCCTGTTTGAGAACGAGCAGGTTCTCGTAGGTTTGAATTGCCTTGAGCCGCGCCAGGCAATGGAAAAGCACGCCCACCTTGACCAACATCGTTTTTACTTGGTTACCGAGTCCGCTCTTAGACGACCTTCAACGAGCCGGGCATCATCGCCTGGGATGGATACGCCAGCGGTGAACATGCGCCAGCGAGCAAGACCCTCTCAAAGCGCGGCAAATCACTCATAACCTGATGGTGGCGCGCGGGTTGACGGTACAGGCTATTCGGGGCGTTGACCCAAATCTCAACGTCGGTATTGTCCTCAATTTATACCGAAATGGGATGGGAAGTTTGCGCCCCCGCCCTGCGCCGCCTCGATTACTTGAAAAACCACTTCATCCAAACTCGCCTGGCCATGCAGGATGGCGTGGATGTGCGCGGCTATTTCGTCTGGTCGTTGTTCGACAACTTCGAGTGGGCAGAAGGCTATCAAAAACGCTTCGGTATCATCTATGTGGATTATGAAACGCAGAATCGCTCGGTTAAGGATTCGGGCGATTGGTATGCCGAAGTGATTCGCAACAATATGGCGGAAGCATGAAAACGATTTAGAATCTACCTTGCATCGCCCTGATGCCGTTTTCGGAAATCGAGGAGTCGCGCCCGGCCCTCGTCGTCACCTCTGCCCCGGCCTGGGAGGTCGTTAAAGTGCATTTGCGCGGCTTGAACATCGCCGCTTCGCTCGAAGTGACGGAAGCCGCCACCGAACATTGAGATGCGCTCTTGGACTCCGGCGTTTCTCCCCTCTCCCATAGGGAGAGGGGGCGGGGGTGAGGGATGGCTGCGTTTACTACATCGAAACCAAAGTTCCCGAAAACTTGATTCTCGACCTGGATGTGATTGCCGCCGCCCCGGCCCACCTCCGCGCTGCCGCGATTACGGATGCGATGTTCATCGCCACCGGTTCGTGGGATTGGAAGTTCGCCAACGAGCAGGGGAAAAATCCGTCAGGGATGGCGTTTATCCCCTGGGTGTACGAGAATGCCCAGGGCACTCTGAACGGCGTGCTTGATTGCGCCGAGGCCGCCGGACGCGGCGACCGGGAGGGGCTGAAAACGCTCTACGACTGCCTGGCGCTGGAAGGGCAACTTTGCAACCAGGTTGGTTACGCCTGCCCGAAGGAAGGCAGCGAGCATTATTTTGCCTATTGCGCCGAAAATTTTACCGGTCATGATTTGGTCGGGCCGGGGGTTATAATTATGTCCGGGTTACAGGGGCGGGCTGCAGCGCGGTATGAGTCCGTCTTGAAAGCCTGTCATGTGCCCCTCGACCGGATTCCAGCCGAAATAACGACCCAAACGCTCAAGAGTCTGCCCTTCTACTGCCAGAAACACGGGCTGGCATTTGGGATTGCGCATACGCTTCCCTCACCCCTTGCCCCTCTCCCCCTGGGAGAGGGGCAAGGGGTGAGGGAAAACAAGGAGAACTTATGAAAATCGGATTTGCCGGAGCCGGGTACATCATCAATATCCACGCCCAGGCTGCTAAAAACAATGGCGCGGAACTGGCCGCCGTGGCCGAAAAGCTTTCGGACAAGGCCGCGCCGTTTGCCCAAAAATTTCGCATCTAGCGGCAGTATGAAACCGTCGGGCAGATGCTGGCGGCGGGCGGGGTGGAGACGCTGGTGATTGGCACGCCCAACCGTTATCCTAGTACATCTTGGCAGAAAAGGGTCTTTAGTGGTATAGCATAGAGTATTCCCGAACTGGAGAAACCCGATGCCTATCCCGAAAGCCGAAGAAGTGAAATTGTCGGATGCAGAGCGCCAAGGATTAGAAAAACTGGTCAAGCGGCACCAAGTAGCACAACAAATTGCTTTGCGCGCCAGGATCGTACTGGCAGCAGCCGATGGATTGAAAAACAAAGAAATCGTTGCGAAATATACGGTCACAGCTGACACCACTAGTACATCTTGGCCTAAATAGCTATGCAGAAAGTGCTCTGCCTTTGTAAGTC
>CAYLZI010000225.1:0-4610 GCA_964388215.1 uncultured Anaerolinea sp. | reverse complement strand
CAACCATCTCGCGGGTTTTGTCAAAATATTCAATATACTTGGCTTACAGTCTAATTACACTCTCACGCCACTTTTGTCCAGCTTTATGCACCAATACCGAAGTCTTCCATTACTTTTGTCAGTCAATCAGGGGATTTTAGATAACTCCCAATTTTTTACCGACCATTTTGAACGCTTCCAGCCCCTTATCCAGATCGTCAGTCGAATGCGCTGCCGAAATCATGACGCGGATGCGGGCTTTGCCCTGTGGCACGGTGGGGTAGCCAATCGCCATCGCAAAGACACCTGCCTCGTATAGTTCGCGGCTAAATTGCTGGGCCAGCGGCGCTTCGCCAAGCATGACCGGGGTGATGGGCGTTTCGCTGAGGCCGGTATCGAATCCGAGATTTTTCATCTCTGCTTTGAAGTATTTGGCGTTGCTCCACAGTTTATCTACCAGTTGGGTCGAATCTTCGAGCAGGTCAATGGCTGCCAGGCAGGCCGCTGCGTCTGGTACAGTGACTGCCGAGGAGAACAGGAAGGGCCGCCCGCGCTGGCGCAGCCACTCGATGATGATTGCGTTCCCAGCCACAACACCGCCCACCACGCCAAAGGCCTTCGAGAGCGTGCCAACTTCCACATCCACCTTTCCATGCAGGCCAAAATGGTCAACGATGCCGCGCCCGCCATTGCCAAGCACGCCTTCGCCGTGCGCATCATCTACCATTAGCAAGATGTCATATTTTTTAGCGACCTCGTAGATTTTTGGCAGGGGGGCGATATCGCCATCCATGCTAAAAACGCCATCGGTCACAATCAGCGCCCGGCGAAAATTGGGCAGGTTCGCCCGGATTTGTTCCTCCAACGATTTGGGGTCATTGTGCTCGTAGGCGATGATTTTCGCGCCCGAAAGGCGGCAGCCGTCAATAATACTGGCGTGATTGAGTCGGTCAGAGAAAATGACATCTTCCTTGCCCACCAGGGCCGGGATGGTGGCTAAATTGGCCGTGAACCCGCTCTGAAAGGTGATAGCCGCCTCGACGCCTTTGAAGGCCGCAAGGCGTTTTTCAAGTTCGACGTGCAGGCTCATCGTCCCGGCAATAGAGCGCACCGCAGCGGGGCCAACGCCCATTGCCACGGTCGCTTTTTGGGCAGCAGAAACGATGTCGGGATGGTTCGCCAGCCCCAGGTAATTGTTGGAGCAGAAATTCAGCACTTTTTTGCCATCCACCACCAGCCAGGCGCCTTGCGGCGAGCCAATGGTGCGGATGTTGTTGTATAGCCCGGCCTGCCGGAGGCCGTTAAGTTCCTGGGTAATCCAGTCAATCTTAGACATGCAGTTCTCCATTGGATGATTCTTGGTTTGGTGAAGGGATAAATCTGGCGTTTGTGCCGTCGCCGGGTCATTCTCGAGGCTATTCGTCTGAATTCAACCCCTGCCGTTCGCGGGTCTGTTTGATGAAGTTGCGCACCAGGTGTTGGGGGTGTGGCTGCGAACTGCCCATAATCAGGTAGCCGGGCACCCAAAAATCGCCGGAGGGGTTGTCTATTTTGAAACGTGGAAATTCGTTAAATAACCGGTCGGATGTCTGTTGGCGAACAATGCGCATGACATTCCCCGGCGCGGTGGAAGGCGGGACGCGCGCCACCCATTGCAGGTAATCGGGGCGCACTGAGATGTATTCGAGCCGCCATCCAAAGGCGATGCACACTTGCGGCACCCATTCGGTCAGGCGGTCGGCGGCATCGCCAACCAGATGATGGGTGTCGAAGCGTGGAACGAGAAGACAGGCATAACATAGGTCGGCCATGGCGGGGGAGGCTGGTTCGAGCAGGATGCGGTGCGCTACCTGGGTAACAGATTCGGCAATAGCGTGGGGTCTGGTTTCTATAAGCGACTGGTCCTTTTGTGAAACTTGCTTGCGCGTCAGTTGCAAATCATCTGGGATTGTTAATGGCCGTATCTCGGCCTGGGTATCGGCAGGCAGGTTGGTTGTCATGGTTTCGTCCATTGCGGGGATGGGTCGCTTGAAACTTTCACGCTGGATAACCGGCGAACTTTCTCGGCTGAATTGTGGCACTTGACCGGGGGAAGGCTGCGCAACGGCTGACGGCTCGGTTTCGGGTTCGTCGAGTATCACCCCGCTCGGGCTCGTTTCGGGGGCCTTCTGCGCGGCAAGGTCGATTCCGGTGAGCATCTGCCAGGGCAGGTTGGCGTGCTGACCGACACGCGGCTTAAGTGGAATGGGTGGCGGCACATCTCCAAGCAGCTCAGAGATGGGTGGCAGGTCTTCATTTTCTTCTTCAATATCAGGGAGAAGGAATCTGTTTTCTTTGAACCGTGACTGGGGCGGCGTGGGCATTTGTTTCGACGACGCAGGCAATTCGCCAGGTTCATCGGCCAGATTCTTGACCAGTTTCCCTGCCTGAGCGCGGATGGTGCTGAAGGAAGTCTCGCCATCGAAGACCATTGCTAATATCATGCTGGCCGAAAGTTTACGCGCATACAAGATGTGTTGGGCTTCGGTAGATTGCAGGTGAATAAAACGCAGGATGTCGCTTTCGCTTTCTTTATCCCAATAGCGCTGCACCGATTCGGAGAGTTCCTGAGCGGCCTCGCGTGAAAGTTGCCCGGCGTAGGCCCACAGTTCTCTTTCGCGGGTAATCAGCGCCGCCTGCGCCGATGATTCAAGCGTCAGCCGGGTGAGATGCTGTGCTGCTTTGCTTACATCTTTTACCCAAATAAGGCGCGATGTTTCTGCCAATAGGCGCGCTTGTGGGTCGGCTGCTGGAAGGGCTGGTTTTATGACGGGCATGGATGTCCCCTTGGGTTGGAAAACGGTCAGATTGTTCAGGAGGCTGGTCAGTTCTGGGATGGAGATGGGCTTCGTAAGGGTGGCCGCCGGGTTGAGCATCAGGCCGTCTTCAAGGGTTTGGCCGGGGCGGGTGGCAAGGATAAATTTCACATCACCCTTAACCTGCCTTAAAGCATAGCCGATATCGAGCAGCGACAGCCCAACATCTTCCAATTCCGCATCCAGGATGATAACCTGGCAGTCTGTTTTGCGAACGTGGTAAATGGCTTCGGAAAAATCTGCTGTGGCCGATACATTGAACTGGCTTGCGTCCAATCCATTGCGCACGAACACGCCAAACCCGGTTTGTGGAGTGACAACCAAGAGCAGTACAGACATATTAAAAGTTTATCACGGCCTGATTTGTCAGACAAGAACCCATGCCTGGAAAAACATATCAGTTTGAAAACAAAATTTAGAGCCGGCAGTCGGGCAACAAGTGCTCCAGGCCGCTTATCAACGCGTCCACATCTTCCGTAGAATTGTATCCCTGAATAGAAATGCGGACGAATTTTCTATCTTGCCATTGGATGATGGGAACTTCAACCCTGAAATCGTCATAGAGCCGTGATTTGAGAGTAGCAGCATCCACATCTGGCGGGAGCGGAGCAACCGCCATCTGGCTAAAAAACGAACTATGTAGTGGGTATAAGGGCGACATGTTTACCAGGTTGCAAACCCGTTCTACTGCCTGGGTGAGTAAGGCGCGGCAGTCTTTTTGAACACTCTGCCAGTGATTCTCTTTCATAAATTTTATTGCATCTGGTACAGCCAGCGCGGCGGATGGGTCTTTTGTGCCTGTCCACTGGAAAATATCAACGAACCTTGAGCCGCTTGCAAATTGTGGGGTGCCGCCAAAGCCCCAACTGGCAACCAGCGGCTCCAAAACCGGCTGGATTTCCTTTCGCGCATACAGGAAGGCAGCCCCCTTTGGGCTCATCATCCACTTGTGCAGGTTGCCAAAAATCACATCGGCCCCCAGCGATTGCAGGTGAACCGGTATCTGGCCGGGGGAGTGGGCGGCATCAATGACGGTCAGGATGCCTGCATCTCTGGCAAGCGTGCAAATTTGCTCAATCGGCAATCGCAGGGCGGTCGGCGAGGTGATATGGCTCAGGTAAATCACCCTGGCGCGGTTGGTTACGCCCGCCCAAAATTGATTCACAATTTCTTGCTCAGATTGGATTGGCAAAGGAATTGACTGGTGAATATACTTTGCGCCCACCTTGCCGCAGATAAAATCCCAGGTGAAGTCACAGGCTCCGTATTCATGGTCGCTGGTCAAAACTTCGTCGCCTGGCTGCAAGTTGAGCGACCGGGCGATGATGTTGACCCCATGCGTGGCATTGGGAATATAAACCAGGTCGTCTGCATCTGCGTGCAGATAAAGCCCTAGCGCGGCGCGTGATTCTTTGAGCAGGGAATCGTGTTCGCGCCCCAAGAAAAGCACAGGCTGGCGTTCCAGCCGCCGTTGCCAGGCCTGGTACGCATCGAAGACAGGTTTGGGGCAGGCTCCAAAAGAGCCGTGATTGAGGAAATAGATTTCGGGGTCGAGCAGAAAGTGTGGTTTGAGCGCATTCATAACATAATTGTAACTTCTTTAGGGTTATAAAACACGCCACGCAAGATGCGTGGCGTGTTTTGTTCAGGCTTGGAAATCGCGTTAACCGAATTTATAAGCCACGCCATACCCGCCGCGCGGCAGTTTCCAGAAGACGTTTTTGGGCGGGCACATCACCCGGCAGGTGCCGCACTCGATACAGGCCTGGAAGGCGA
>CAYLZI010000224.1:0-4617 GCA_964388215.1 uncultured Anaerolinea sp. | reverse complement strand
AACGCGGCGTAACCCTGCTCGGCGGCGGATTAGACGAATCGCCGCAGGCTTACAAACCCATCGAACAGGTCCTCGCCGCCCAAAGCGAACTGGTCGAAGTGGTCGGCAAATTCAACCCGCGCATTGTCCGCATGGCGGATGAGGCGGGGCAGTTTTAGGAGAATCTGAAAAGTAAAGTTCTATTCACCCTGGCTTGACATCCCGGTTAGTGACCTGGGGCTGGCATAGCGTTTTATCGCGTATTCCCTCACCCCAACCCCTCTTCCGGCGGTAGAGGGGCTTTTCTCCCCTCCCCGGCGGGGGAGGGGCAGGGGTGAGGGCGAAACTTGCTTTCTTGAGAACACCATGAATTTATCAAACAGGGGAGTGCCAAAGAGCAAGGAAACTGGTAAACTTTGAAAATATGAATAAGGATAAAACCTTGAACCGGCTCTTGCTGCTGTGCCTTGCCCTGGCCTTTGCAGGCGCATTTATCTTGGGCCTGACAGGGATTGATTTTGGCAACCACTGGGACGAGCGCAAACTCGTTCGCTCGGTGCGTGAAACCTACCGCACAATCACCGTCCTGCCGGGCTGGTACAACTACCCTTCGGTCAGTTACAACTTAATGCTGGTTGCCAGTTTTCCAGACGCGGTTTCCACTTTCGCAGCCAAACGCGCCGAAGGTATGACCCCTGTCCTGGAAACCATCCAAGACATCCTGGTATCAAAAGACTTCCTGCCGCGCGCCCGGCCTTTCTTTTTATTCGCAACCCTGCTGGCCGGGGTTTGGGCCTATGCGCTGGCAGCCGCGCTCAGCAAAAGCCGGCTGGTTGGCCTGCTGGCAGCTCTCTTGCTCTACTCTTCATGGGAATTCGCCTATCACGCCCGCTGGGCTGCTCCCGATGGGCTTCTATCCCAATTTGGCACACTCACCATCTTACTGATAATTCTTTCCCTTAAAGCCAATGGATACGCAAAATTTGGATGGCTGGTGCTGGCCGCTGCCGCAGCAGGGCTGACTTGTGGCGCAAAATACTACGGCGGGATGTTCATCATCCCAGTCTGGCTTGGCGGGTTGGCCCTTGCGAATGCGCAAGGCTGGCGCTGGCGCGAAACTCTGATGCTTGAACTGAGCTTGTCTGCCGTTTTTGCGGCATCCTTCCTGCTCTCAACGCCAGGAATTCTGATCGAACCCTTGCGGGCAGTTAAAGATATTGAGTTCGAGATACATCACTATAGCGGCGGCCATTTTGGCTACACAGTGCTCCCTGGGCCAGAACACTGGGGATTAGCCATCTCTTACCTGGCCCTGGCAGCATTTTCCCCCTACGCGCCGCTCGCCCTCACAGTTTTCCTGCTTTGCCTGGCCGGAGCCTATGCCCTGGTCAAGCAGCGCAGTAGTTGGATGGAAGTCGCCATTTTCCTGGTTATTCCGGTCCTACACCTGGCTTATATGGGCTTACAGAGAGTGCTTTTTGCGCGCAACTACCAGGTGTTGTTGCCCTTCCTGGCAATCCTGGCTGCGCACGGGCTATCTTTTATGTGGAAGACCGCCCTGCCCAATACGCGCCTGGCGCAAATCACCTTTACCTTGCTGGTCATTGCAGGGCTAGCAGCCAATTTTTCCTGGCAATACGAGGCAGCGCGCTCCATCCGAAACCGTGATTGGAATGATTTAGGCCTACAAATCAGCCAATACCTGCGCGACCGCCCAGAACTGATGTTCTATATATCGCCACGCGGGCAAACGCTGCTCGAACAGGCCAGTTTTCCCAACCTCACCACCAGACCACAAGATGCCAATTTTTACCTGTACCTTTCGGATGAAATTGAGGACCCGCCCTCGAATCGCTTTGGCTTGTATGAAACGCCCTTTGGCCCTTACGAAGTCAACTTCAACTACTATCCCTCATGGGATGGAGATTCTCGCGTAGTAGTCGTTCGCATGAGCGAGGCGCTGCGCCAGGGATTGGTCAATCCAAAATAAGGCAGCGGTTTTAGCCTTCCAAAAAATTATGAGTCTCCCATTTTGGGTAAAATGGACGGACAGGGACAACCCGTCAGAGTAGAACCAAAATGAGCATCTCTTCATTTTGCCTAAAGGATTTCGGGAAGAACCCTTTGCTATGTAACCAGTCTTCTATAAGAAGCCCTGGGCGCGCCGCGCAAACAGCAATCCTCAATATGAGATGCCATAAATTGGCTTGATGAGAAAACCATCCCAAAAATCGCCTTGTTTGCCAGGCGTGCCTCGACATTAATGCCAAGCCACAGTTATAGTGAAAAATGCTGGCCCCGCAAAAAATTCCTTTTAGATTCCATCACTTTACGGTATAATGGCGTGCCGCTCAAGCCGTTGAACGGCACAATTTTTGTTTTATCCATGCCGCTAACTGGAAACACCCTGCAAGGTGAGACTTCTATAAGAAGCGTTTCCTGCGCGTTGTATCAAATTGCAAGCAAGCGGTATCATCTTTTATGTCAATGAGGTAAAGGAATGGCCACCAAGCGTACTTATCAACCAAAAATTCGCCGCCGGGTTCGCGTTCACGGCTTTCGTTCGCGCAACGCCACCGCCGACGGGCGCGAAGTCTTGCGCCGCCGCCGCCAGCGTGGGCGCTATAAACTGACGGTGAAGTCCAATAATCACGTTAAACGGGTTCGCTGGTAAAGCGTTGCGGAGCATCTTGCTCCAATATGCTCGCCAGTCCTGATGCGCGAGTCACCGGTGAAGCGTCGCTTTCGCCTGACCCGGTCCACCGATTTCAAGCGGGTGCGAAGTGAAGGAAAATCTTACGCGCACCCGCTTGTTGTGTTGGTGGCTTCCCGCTCGGAAGAAGATGTAACACGGGTCGGCGTAAGCGCAAGCCGTTCGATGGGCGGGGCAGTGCAAAGAAACCGGGCCAAGCGTGTCTTGCGTGAATCAATGCGCCCTATCTTTCCAACCATCCCCGCTGGTTGGGACATCCTCCTGATTGCCCGCGCTCCCCTGCTCCAGGCTCACTTCCAAGATGTCAAAACCGCCGTGCAGGGACTTTTGCGGCGGGCAGGCTTATCAAAAGAAACACCCGGCGATGTGCGCTGACCATTACTTGCCCAACGAATACCCAAATGAGCCGGCCCTGCGCAACCTGCCCCGCAGTATCTGGAACTGGCCGCGCATCCCACTACTGGCGCTAATTCGGCTGTACCAGATGACCATCTCGAAGGCCATGCCGCCCAACACCTGCCGGTTTTACCCGTCCTGCTCTCATTACGGCTACCAGGCAATCTATAAATACGGAGCGCTCAAAGGCGGGTTTATGGCAACTTGGCGCATCCTGCGCTGCAACCCATTCAATCCGGGCGGAATAGACCCCGTCCATTAGGAGTTTTGATGAAGTTCAATCGCCTGTTCTTGTTCGCGCTGCTGGCAACACTGACCCTCGCATTGAGCGCGTGCGGCGCGCCGCCCGCCACCAACTGGCCGGGCATATCCACCGATGGGGAATTGATATATCTTTCCAGCAACAGCCATGTCTATATTGTGCAAGCCCAAAATGGGACAGAATCGACCGCCAACATCTCCGGGAAAATCTCCCCACTGCGGTTCCCATTGGAATATAACGCAGAAATGAACTTTTACGCCCCTCCCGCGCTCACGCCTGATGGCCTGTTTGTGGTTGGGAGCGCGGCAGCGAGCGGTCACGCCCTGTACGCCGCCGACGCATCTACCGGCAGCATCCGCTGGTCTTTCGAAACCGCCAAACCCTGGCTGGGTGGGGCCTTAATCCTGGATGATACGATTCTCGCTCCGTCAGGAGATGGTACGCTGTATGCCTTCGACCTGTCAGGCACCAAACGCTGGGAAAAGAATCTCTCCAAGTACGCCCTGTGGACAACGCCTGCCAGCAACGGAAAATACATCTACCTTGCAACGCTTGACCACATGCTATATGCAATTGACACTGCCTCCGGGGCAACAGCCTGGGAGAAGGAATTGGATAACGGCATCATCGGCTCCCCGGTAATCGTAGAGGGCACCCTGTACGTTGGCACGCTGTCGGGCAATCTCTATTCCATTGACACTTCCAATGGTTCATCCAACTGGATGAAACCACTCGAAGGCAGTATTTGGGGAACACCCGGATTCGGCGATGGCACGCTCTATATCGGAACCGTATTTGGGCGAACCGGCAAATTCTACGCCATCGATGCAGCAACCGGCACGGTGAATTGGTTCAGAGACGATGAAGGTTCCATCGTAGCCGGCCCGCTCGTTCTCGAAGAACAGGTCATCTACGTTACAGAGATGGGCCGCATCCAGTCGCTGGATACATCCGGCGCGCCCAAATGGCAGGATAACTTCGACAAGAACAAAATCTATACCGCGCCGCTGCTTGTCGATGATATGGTTGTTATCGCCCCGATGGGGTCACCCTTCTTGATGGTTGCCTATGACCTGAATGGCGCCAAAAAGTGGACGTTTACCCCAGCTCAATAGGATAAAGATTATGTGGGATTTACTCATCGTCAACCCATTTACAAATACCCTGCTCCTCATCTACGCGCTCGTCGGAAACTTCGGCGTTTCGATTATTCTGTTCACCATTCTGATTCGCATTGTCACCCACCCCATCATGGCCAAGCAGATTA
>CAYLZI010000223.1:0-4746 GCA_964388215.1 uncultured Anaerolinea sp. | reverse complement strand
TCGCCGTCGAAACTTCCGCGCCGAACGCGCCGGGCGTCGTCAAGCCGGTCGGCGAAGATGGTTTCATTCATGTGATTATGCCGATGCACCTGGGGTAAGGGCAGTGACCAGTAATCAGTAATCAGTAATCAGTTTCCAGTCAGAGCGCCGGGGTTTTTTCCCGGCGCTTTTTGTTATTGGCTTTTTGTTATAGAATAGGGCTACCCACCCATCCGCAGTTCAACTGAGGACGAAACGAAGCGTAACTGATTACTGTCTCGTTGGTAACTGAACATGACCCTCCCCAGCCCCTCCACCGACCGCGTCCTCAATATTTACCTGGCGCTGACCCAGTACCCCGTCCTGGCCTCGCGCATCCGCGCCAAAATGCGCGAGATGCTTCTGACTCGAGGCATCATTCACGATGAAGAATTCGAGGCCGAAGTGCGTAAAAAAGCCATCGAATCGCAGGTTCGGGAAGGGCTGCACGACCCCTACAGCGAGGAATCTTTTGAACTATGGGAATTGCGCATGGAACGGGTGCGCGACGCAATGACCGATTTCTACTTCGCTTACAACCTGCTCTACGAGGACTTCGAGTCTTTGGTGCGCCAGACGGTGGGGGAGCGCGGCGAAATCCCCAACATGATTTATTTCAACCCTGAACTTGCGCCGCAGGGCATGTTGTTCGAGCAAGCCGAAATGATTGAGCGCATGCCGCCCGACAAGCGCAAAATGCTCGATGCCCGGCTGAAGGAAATCAAAGTGGTGCTGATTCGCACCATGATTAGCGACCAACTGGCCTACATCAAAATTGCGCGGCGCTGGTTCACCATTGCCGACCTGGATGAAATTCGCAAGCGCAAAATTGGTTATGGCAAAATCGGCGGCAAATCGGCGGGGATGTTGCTGGCCCATCGCATCCTGCGCGAGGTCGCCTCGCCGGGGTTGCGCGAATCGGTGCGCCTGCCCGCCTCTTATTTCCTGGCTTCCGATGTCTTTTACTCCTTCCTGGCGGCCAACGGGCTGGTGCATTGGTCTGACCAGAAATATAAGCCCGAAGCGCAAATGCGCGCCGAATTTCCCATCATTCAGCAGGAATTCAAGCAAGGCCGTTTTCCCGAAGACATCGCCGAACGTTTGCGCGCGATTATTCGAGAAGCGGATGGACGCCCGCTGATTGTGCGCTCCTCCAGCCTGCTTGAGGACAACTTTGGCACTTCCTTTGCCGGGAAGTATGACAGTTTCTTCTGCCCCAACCAGGGCACCGAAAAAGAAAACCTGCGCGACCTGACTCGCGCCATCACCCAAATTTACGCCAGCGGCCTGAACCCCAACGCCCTGCTTTACCGGCATCATAAAGGACTGGCCGATTACGATGAACGCCTGGCCGTGCTGATTCAATTTGTAGAAGGCGAAAAGGCCGGAAAATATTTCTTACCGCAGGGAGCAGGCGTTGGGTTTAGTCGCAATTTATACCGCTGGTCTCCGCAGATTCGGCGCGAAGATGGCTTTTTGCGCCTGGTATGGGGGCTGGGCACCCGCGCAGTAGATACCGTTGCAGACGACCACCCACGCCTGGTTGCCCTCAGCCATCCCCTGCTGCATCCGGCCTCGTCAGTGGAACTGATTAGCCGCTACTCGCAAAAATATGTGGACTTGATTGACCTGGAAGAAAACGCCCTCAAAACAGTTCCGCTTCAGGATGTGCTGAATCCGCGCTACCCGCCGCTGCGCTACATTGCCCAGACTGATGAAGGCGGCTACCTGGCAGCCATCCGCACCATCGCCGCCGACACCAGCCAAATGGTCGTTACGTTCGATGAAATGTTGCGCCGCACGCCCTTCGCCGCGCACATGCGCGAAATGCTCAAACTGCTAGAAACCCATTACGAAGCCCCGGTCGATACTGAATTTACCGTGCGCGTGCCAGACCCCCGCAGCATCCAGCCAGAAATCGAAATTACTCTCCTGCAATGCCGCCCCCAGAGCCATAT
The DNA here is from genome assembly GCA_964388215.1 of uncultured Anaerolinea sp. Classification (GTDB taxonomy): domain Bacteria; phylum Chloroflexota; class Anaerolineae; order Anaerolineales; family Villigracilaceae; genus UBA5195. The sequence continues at coordinate 2,770 of CAYLZI010000223.1, read as the reverse complement.
TGACGCAGGTGAGCAGACCCACATCCCAGAAGAATTGTTGGAGCGCGACATCGTCTTTTCCACCCGCCGCATGGTTCCGCACGGATTGATTGAAGGCATCCGCTACATCCTGTTTGTCACCCCAGAAGGGTACTTCCACCTGCCCTCGCCCGCCGACCGCATTCGCCTGGAACGCGCCATAGGGCAACTGAACCAGGCGCTCAAGGGGCATAGCTTTATCTGCGTGGGGCCGGGGCGTTGGGGAACCTCCACGCCCGATTTAGGCGTGCATGTTGCTTATGGCGATATTTATAACACCCGGGCGTTAGTTGAACTCTCTGGGCGGGAAATTGGCACATCCCCTGAACCATCCTTTGGAACCCACTTCTTCCAAGACTTGATGGAAGCCCATATTTACCCGCTGGCAATTTATACCGATGACCCGGATGTTATCTTCAACCGAGAGTTCTTCTATTCCACCCCTAACCGGTTAACCGAATGGTGCCAAAACGTGGACGAAATCCTGGTGAACACCCTGCGCTTGGTGGACACGCGCGATTTTCGCCCTGGCTCCCTGCTCGAAATCATCATGGACGATGAAGAAGGTCGGGCCGTCGGCTATCTGAAGCGTGGTTAGCCGTTTTATGATATGATTTTCGCAGCCTTTCCCGAGCCAATCTACTTCACGAAGCAATTTTATTCATAAGGACAACCCCAATCATGTGGCAGTTGGTGGTGACTTCGCCCGATAAAGAACCTAAACTGGTTGAGTTGAAACCGGGTCAATTAACAATTGGGCGCGCATCGAGCAGTGATATTGTCATCGAAGATGTTTCTGCCTCGCGCAACCACGCTGAAGTATTCCTGGATGACCCCACCAACACCGTCACCCTGACCGACCTCGGAAGCACCAACGGCACTTACGTCAACCGCCAGCGACTGGTTGGCTCGTGTCACATCCACCCCGATGATTTGATTCGTATCGGCGCGATTGTTATTCACGTTGCGCACCAGACCGGAAAAATCAGGCGCGTTTCCAATATCAGCGGGACGCATCACTTTACCCGCGAACTGGTGCTGGCATCTGTCGAAGAACACTCGCTGTTGATGTCCGAAATCGCCCAAAAACTCAATACCATCCTGGATTCCGCCTCTGCAATCAAGGAAGTCACCCGCATGATGAAACGCTCGATGGGCGTGGATTACTGCGAAATCATGCTGCGGCGTGAACTGAAATTCCTGGAAACCTCTGACCTGACCGACCCATTGGCCAAGCAAGCCTTGCGCAATAAAGCGGCTGAAGTGGCGCCCACCACCATGTTCCTCCCCATCATGATTAACGAACAGGTGATTGGGTTGATTGCCATGCACAAATCGCGCCCCGACGCCATCCCCTTCGACCGGCGCGACCTGCAACTGGCGGTTGCCATCAGCCACCAGGCCGCGCTCACCATCCAGCGCATGGAACTGCTCGAACAAGTGCGCCAGGAAGAATATGTTCGTCGGCTGCTGTTGCGTTTCGTTTCCCAAACTGAAGCCGAATTTGTTCTCAAAGGTTACCTGTCTACCGGTCAACTCCCGGCCCTGACCGAACAAAAAGTAACGGTTTTATTTGCTGATATCGAAGATTCAACCCGTCTGGCAGAAACGCTGGGGCCAAAACACTTTGCGCAAATCCTTAATAATTTCTACCAGAAAGCCTCCGAAATTGTTTTTCACTATCGTGGCATGATTAAGTACCTCGGCGATGGCATTTTGGGAATCTTTATCGAGCGCGGCGATAAAAAAGATGAAAAGAGTTGCGAAGAGAAGGCAGTGCAGGCCGGGCGAGAACTTATCCAGCACCTCAATCGCACCGGCTCCCTCGATACCAACCGCCGCCTGGTCTTTGGCGTTTCCATCAACACTGGCAAGGCGATGGTTGGCTACGTTGGCACCAAAGACCGGGTTGAATTTAACGCGCTTGGCGATGTTGTCAACGTTGCCTACCGGATGCAGGAATACGCCCGCCCTTATAAAATTATCGTTGGACCGGCCACAGTCGCGGCGATTGCAAAAGACCATCATTTCAATCGGGTCGGCGCCTTGGCCCTGCGTGGGAGGGAAGGCGCAATCCAGGTTTACGAAATCCTTCCGTAGCGCGGAATTTATTCCGCGGCCAAAGGGGACGTGAGTATTTTGACAATGTCACATGAAGCGACGTTTTGCGCAAAACCGCCCTTCGACTACGCTGGAGAACGCTCCGCTCAGGGCTGGAAGCCTGAATGTAACAACGTAACTTGCGCCTGGGTTGCGAAATAAATTTTGGGTTACAGCGTTGTAATGTGACAAATTAACCCGGATTCACAGAAGGATGTCATTTGACAGCCATCCCCAAGATAAGTATAAGAACATAAGCACTTACACTACCCAAGGAGAAAATATTATGGCTCTGAAAATTCAAGATGACTGCATTGCCTGCGGCGCCTGCCTGCCGGAATGCCCCACCAACTCCATCAGCGAAGGCGACATCTACGTCATCGACGCTGAAACTTGCGTGGAATGTGTCGGTCACTTCGATGCGCCCCAGTGCGTCGCTGTCTGCCCGGTAGACTGCATCGTTAAGGCGTAATCACTTATGGCCTCAGTGAGGAACTCATTCTTGACTGAGGCCTGTCCGTTTACTGAAAATATCGTTATAATCCTGACAATTAAATATTCATACCTTCGGGGCAGGGTGACGCTTGCGCTGTAAGCGAATTCCCGATCGGTGGTAAAGCCCACGAGTGCTGAGCGAAGTCGAAGCACATGA
>CAYLZI010000222.1:0-4747 GCA_964388215.1 uncultured Anaerolinea sp. | reverse complement strand
GGCAGGCGGCTGTCAGATTGGAAGTATCGATGCCCAAAGCCACAGAAACGCCCAGAACACAGTCATCACCGACCGTGGTTGCGATTACCACTTCTTCACCATTCAACCAGGTTACTTTTTCGTCGGCCAACAAGTGCTTGGGAAGCTTCTCTGGGTCTTTGATGGTGGTTTGAACCAGGTTGTAACGCCCAAAATGGTTCTCCAGCCGATACCAAAACTGGTCATCGTGCCCAAAAACATAGGCCAGAGCCCAAAAGGGCACATCAAAACGGCGCAAGAACAGGGCTTTCTCAATTTCATCAGTCATGCCAACAAAATACGGCATGACACCACTTGGCGCAATCGTGAACACTTGTTCCTTGCCTTCGCTGTCTCGTGCTTTCAGGCAAATGCGGCGCAGCCGAACATTTTCCAATTTGGCAGAACTGCGGTCATCATGCAAAAGATAACCATCGCCGATGTTTTCCGGAAACAATTCTCGATGGTTGACAATCATTTCATCCAGCCATTTGCGATAGGCCTGGCAATCATTCACAATTCCGTTGTATTGCTCCATCTCGATTGGGAGCGTGATTCTCTTCTGCGGTCTTGTAACTTCCGGCTGGTCTTTGGTACACTTTCGTCGAGGCATGTTGGCTATCCTCTGGGCAGAGTTTTAGCCCATCATGCCTCATTTCTTCCTTAACCACAAATTCCAGCAGAATCAGAAAAATGCAATTGCTGGTATGAAGCGCTTCAACATCCTGGTTCATGATTTTCGCAATCATCGACCACTAATGGATGACGATGTGATTGCGATTTGTGCTGGATTGTGGAACTTCTTGCTTTCCTAATCCTATTCGGGAACAACTTTAATAATCAAATACACCTCAAGGCACTAAGCATATGTTTACAAAGGCTTAGATAGTTACCATGAACCCTATACGCGACCAACTCAGGCTCGAAATCGAAAAATCTGCGCAAGCCCTACCGCCCGAACTTGCCAACAAGCTGCGGCCCGTTTTGCTTGCCAACCTGGACCGGGAACGCGTCGAAAACTTTGTAGGCACCGACCCGGCCCGGACTGGTGAATATATCCAGCGGGTGCGTGAGCATTACGAACATCTACATAACTACCTGTACGCTGTGCAGAACGAAAGATCCAGACTGGTTTGGGAACCACTCATGGATAAACTGCAAACCTGGGCATACAATTTCTTATTGCGCAAAAACTTCTACCCAGGCCGTGAAACTCGCGATATCGCTCAGGAGTGCGCTGCCGAATCCGCCATCATGATTCTTAATGCGCATTTCCCTTATGATACAGATTTTGAACCATGGGCTTACACTATTGTTACTCTGGCTTGCCTGCATTTTTTTCGGATTGAAACCAAAAAATCACGCATTCCCGAAAACAAACTGGTGGAAATAGATGAAACCCTGACCGACTCGTCCACCTTCTTGCAAGGCGGAGACGTTACAGACGATTTGTTGCCCGCCATTTCCCAACTTATCGAAGCGCGCCGTCAGGTGATTCATCTTCACTACTTTGCGGGGCATTCTCTGCCCGAAATTGCTGAAAGAATGGGCAAAAGCCCCGGCGCGATTTACAGTTTACATTTCAACGCCCTGGCCGACCTGCGAAAGATTTTGAGCCAGAACAGGAATATACCTTAATGGACACACAGCATTTTGACAACAGGAAAAGCACAAAGGCCAGGCAAAAACTGGCGTCAGATTTGGCGGGATTTTCTTCCGAACCATCATTATTAACCGAAGAGATGGATATGATGTCACTCATGGTGGACGAAGCCCTAAAAGGCGTTAATGTGGAAATTCGTTACCCGGATTTTTATCGAAAACTGTTAAGAAATCCCGCGCTAAGACAAGTTTTTATGGACATGCTGGACATGATGGAATCTAGCGCGTTGACGCCTTTGCCCGCGGGCGAAAAACCCAGCCTGGCCTTTTTGCAAAAGCCCGCCGCTCCCGCCCAGCCTGCCAACTGGCAAGTTACCCTGCAGAAAAGTTTCCAGGAACTCCAACAGATTTTTTCCCCGCCCCAACAAACCTATCGCGCTGAAGCGAACCTGTACGAAGACAACTGGTTCACCCTTTTGCGTGACGAAGTCCAACTGGGTGGCGCGACCTATTCGGTCATCCTTGAATGTGGGCTTTCGCAGGCCACCGCAGATGCCCTGACCGCCGCCCTGGGAATCGCCATGAGCCTGGAGGCCGCCTCCGCTCCTGGCGCGCGCATCACCGCCACCCTGCGCTGGGGAAAATACCACGAAACCGTCACTCTCGCCAGTGAAGACCGCCTTCACTTCCCAGATATTCCCATAAAGGCCACGCTTGAACCAGAAATCACATCCGATTTGGAACTGGTTTTGGAAATCCAACCAGATTGAACCGCCATGTCTGCTACCCTTGCCTTTGAATCTTATTGCAAACTGGCCGATTTTGTCCTCGGGGAAGACATTAAGACCAATCAATTACCTCAGGAACTCGCCTCGCTTCCCCCACTGACCAAAACCCTGCTCAACCAACTGACCCAGGCTGCCGAAGAAGCCTCCAATTCCTCCCCGCGCCGCGCCCGGGCCATAACCCTGGTGGCCGATTGCGCCGCGCGTCTGACAGGCAGCCCACTGCTTGAAGCGCGCGCCGCCTGGCACCTGGGGCGCGCCTACAATCACTGGGGGCAGCCGCTTAAAGTGGCAGAATCTATTACCCGCGCCCGCCGGGGTTTTGAAGCGCTGAGCGACCCAGGCTGGCTGGCCGCTTGTGAATGGCAACTCAACCACCTGGCCTGGACACGCCCCAACGCGGGCGAAGCCGCCAATCGGCTTGGCGCAGCGTTGGTTGGGCTGGAGCAGGCTGGGCTGAAAGAGTTCGCTTCCCAGTGCCGCCTGGCGCTCTCGTATGCTCAAATCTTGTGTGGCAATTTTGCAGGGGCGCAAGAAAACCTCGATTCCTGCAAGCAAACCTTCACAGCCCGCGCAGACCCGCTCAACCTGGCGCCCTGCTGGCTAAACGAAGCCAGCAGCGCGCGCAGGCAAGGCAATTATCAGGGCGCGTATGCCAAACTCACAGAATCCCTGTCCGCTTTTCGGCAATGCAATGCCCCTTTGGATGTTGCCAAAACCCACTACCAGCTTGGGCTGTGGTACTTCCTTTCGGGACGCGACTACCCCCAGGCGGTGGAATATTTCGAGCAGGCCGCCGCAACATTCTCTGAGCAAGAGATGGGTTTATGGTGGGCGGTGTGCGAGAACGGCCTGGCGCAAGCGGATATCCATAACGGCAGCCCGACCCCGGCCATTCAGAAACTTCAACGCGCGCGGGCGGCTTTCGCAGAACACGAGGTTCCCAGCCTGATTGCTGATAATCATAATGACAGCGGGCAGCTTGAATTGTTGCTGGGCAACCTTGCCGCTGGCCTGGAGCATTTTCGCCAGGCCGAAAAACGCTACCAGTCTTTAGGCTTTTCGTTCGCTGCCGCTAACGCGCTGGCAAATTATGGGTATGCTTCGGCTCTCCTGGGGTATTACCAAGAGTCTCTGAACACTCTGGAATTGGCTCAAAAACGATTCCAAGAATTTGGCGACCCCGGACGCCTGGGCATGGCTGGTTGCGCGCTATACCTGTCTCGCATTTGGACGGAACTCAACCAGTATGAAATGGCTCACGAATACCTGGAACAGGCAGAGGCGCAGTATCTCGAAACCGGGCAAAACCCCATGCTGGGTCTGGCCTATAACCAGCGGGCGCGGGTTTTTGCGCTGGAGAATCGCTTTGAAGAAGCCGCCAGAATGCTCGAAAAAGCCCTTGAAAACTCCCGCCAAGCCGGGTTGTCCATTCAAATTGTCCTGGCCGAGCGACGGTTGGGTGAAATGCTCGCCCGCGCTGGTTCTGTGGAACAAGCCCTGGTTTTGCTCACCCGCGCTGAGAGCCAATTCCACCAAATGGGGCTGGTCATTGAACAAGCCGCCAGCCTGGCCGCTCTGGGCAGTTACCAGCCCTCGGCAGATGCGGCCCAGTCCTTCCAAACTGCCCTGGCGCTTTCTCAGGGAACCCTGCCCGAAATTGCCGTCCGCTGTCATTCAGGCCTGGCGGCGCTGACCGAAGAAAGCGGCGACCTGCCCGCCGCCCTGGCGCATTACCGCGCCGCTGTCCAGACCATTGCGCAATTGCGCCAAAACTTTTGGCAGCCAGCCCTGGCTGGTTCGTACTTGCGCTCCCTCAAAACCACGCTGGATAAAGCGGTTCAAACCTCTGCTCAATTATGCGCGACAGGCGACGCGCTCGAATTTATTGAAAGCAGCAAAGCCCAGACGCTCGCCAGGCAACTTTCTGCCGTTACCATTGCGTCCCTTCCCAATACGCACCCCGAAGTTTACAACCTGTGGAGTGAAATTCAGGCTTTGCAGGCCCAAATTCGAGAAATTTATGACCCCAGCCCCTGGTCGCGCGTTACCCGCGAGCTGAAACCCTTGCAAGAAAAATTGCTCTCGGCTGTTCAGGATTACGACAAGCGGCTGGCAGCGCTGGAACGCGCTTCTGCCAAAACTGCGCCAAACGTCGCCCCAAAATTTGACCTCGCCCGCCTGCGCGCCGCAGCTGGTTCCCGTTTCGGAAAATCCTGGCTGGCTTTAGATTACTACAGATGATGTGGGAAGTCAAGGGCGCAAGGCAAATGGAGAAATAAGTGCCTGGAAGAGAGCGAAAAAACAGCAACCCTCGACCACCACTTTTACAAAGCTGTGCA
>CAYLZI010000221.1:0-4845 GCA_964388215.1 uncultured Anaerolinea sp. | reverse complement strand
CGCTTGCGCCATCGAAAAAACAGAACATTTGTCTAATCTGACATTGTCAAGGTAGTTAGATGATTGTCTAAATTATATCAGCGAACCGCCATAAAGTGGTTTTCGAGCGTGTAGTAGATGTAGTTTTGCCAGAGTTGGGTGATATCACTGCGGTGAAAATCGTGATTGCAAAATGTTTGAAAAATAACCCTGCCATCGAAGCAGGATGCCATCACGCCGTAATCCGATTTTCGATTTTGGAAAGTGCCGGCCAACAGGGTGGCGTTGCTGCCGGGTAGCAGGCGGATCAAATCCCCGGCATCTTCCCAGTATGCGTCGTAATTGATGAGAGAAAATCCTTCGTTTGGCTCTGAAAAGACCGGGTGGCTTGAATCGAGAAAATAGATAGATTCAGCGTATGCCCAGTTGCGTTGATACTCAATTCCGCATTGTGTTAGCAGGGGTTTGATGCGCCCATTGGCAATGCGGTCGAGATACCACATTTCGACAATGAGGGCAGTTTTATCTTCTACGACGCGCGGCAAAATGGCGTCCCAAAATTCGCCTTGTACACCGCTGCGATGTTCGGAAGCAACAATGATCAAGTCCCATTTCGTGCCGGAATTGAGCGCTCCCAAGAAATCTCCCTGCCGGTCGCCTAGTTGGGTATATTTTACGCCCATGCCATTCAGGGCATCCTGAACCCACAGGCCAATCCAGTGAGTATCCTCGTAAAGCAGGATTTTAGCGTTCTGGATGAGCGCATCTATATCTGGTTCAGGCGTAGGTAGGATGTCAGTCGGCGGGGGCGTGGGCAGAAGCGTGGCGGGTTGTTCCGTTGGCGGCTGGGTGGGGGGCGGAGGCGGCTGGGTGGGCTGTTCCACCGGTTTCTGGGCTTCTAATGCAGATTGTGTTATCTGGAGCGACATTTGGGTAGTTTGAATTTCAAGCGCAATTTTTGTCGCATCAATCACTGGCGCGGCTGGCGGAGGCGCAGCGGCTGAACCAGGCATATTGCAGGCCAGCATGGCGAGAAGCAGCGAACAAAAAAGCAAAGCGAACCTGACATGACGTTGCATGAGGCCATCCCTTTTCGAGTTAGCTCATTATTGCACAAAATGGCGGCTTGATGTCTTTATAAAACAATTACGGGCTGGCAAATGCCAACCCGTAATTGTGCTTATATGCTGGAACGAATATGAACGATGTCCCCGTCCTTGACGATGTATTCTTTTCCTTCGAGCCGGAATTTGCCTTTGGCCTTGCACTCGGCCATGCTTCCCAGGCTGATAAGGTCTTCGTAGGCGACGACTTCGGCTCGCACGAATCCGCGCGCCAGGTCGGTGTGAATCTCTCCTGCTGATTCGACAGCCGTAGCGTGGCGGCGCGTTGTCCAGGCGCGGACTTCATCTTCGCCTACGGTGAAGAAGACTTGCAGGTCGAGCAGGTCAAACGACAGACGAATCATGCGGTTGAGGGCCGGTTCATCGATTCCATACTCGGCCATGAACAATTCGGCGTCTTCGGGCGGCAACTGGGCAATTTCCATCTCCAGTTTGCCGGGCAAGGCCGCTGAGTCGTGGTCGAGTTGCAGCGAGGGGGCAGTTTGCCCCTCGCCCAGGTTGAAGACGGTCAACACTGGTTTACGGGTCAGCAGCCCGTAGCTGGCGAGTTCTTTCTGGTCTTCCGCGGAAAATTCCAGTTTGCGCAGGGGCGTGCCTTCGTCGAGAGCTTCTTTAAGGCGGGTAAACAGGGCCGATTGACGCTCGTTGAGCGTTTTATCGGTTCCGCCTTTGCGGCGCTCATCCACCAGCCGCTCCAGTTTTCGCTCGACAGCGATTAAGTCATTCAGCAGGAGTTCCGAGAGCATATTATCGGCATCGCGCGCCGGGTTGATGGAGCCGGTTGGGTGCGGAACATTCTCATCCTCGAAACAGCGCACGACATGGATAAACCCATCCATCTGCGCCAGGGTATTGAGTAAATTGCCAGAGATGCCCTTTTGCGTACCCTCCAGCCCGGCGATGTCGGCATAGATTACTTTGGCGTAGATGGTCTTTTTGGGCTTGAACATGCCAGAGAGTTTATCTACGCGCGGGTCGGGGACATCTACCACGCCAGTATGGACTTCGATTCGCCCGGCGGAGGCGGTGGTGGGGGTGTTGCTGCGGGTGAGGGCGTTGAACAGGGTGGTTTTGCCCGATTGGGGTAAGCCGATAATTCCGAGTTTCATCTTGACCTTATGGTTGGGAGTGGTATACTTTGGTGCGCTAACGAGCAAGCCGAAGTGGCGGAACAGGCAGACGCGCACGACTCAAAATCGTGTTCCGTGAGGAGTGAGGGTTCGATTCCCTCCTTCGGCACCAAAAGATTATACCAGTCTCGTTGAAACGCCGCATATACATGCGGCGTTTTCGTTTCTTGGAGTTGGATGGTTTGCCGTCTGAAACAGCGAAAGCAAATCGAATACGGAAGCAATCTTCCGCGCACCAGAAAAGTTAGGCTTTCGGTTGTTTTATGGCAGCGGCCAGCGCCGCGCCGACAATACCGGCTTCGTTCAGGAATTGGGCCGGAACAATGGGCGTTTCGATTTTGAGCAGGGGCAGGTACTTTTCGTGGTATTTGCTAATTCCGCCGCCCAGGATGAACAGGTCGGGCCAGAATAATTTTTCCATCTCGTTGAAGTAGCGATTCAGGCGTTTGGCATACTTCTTCCACGAGAGTTCCTCGCGCTGGCGGGCGGCATCGGAGGCGCGTTCCTCGGCGTCATGCCCTTGAATTTCCAGGTGGCCGAACTCGGCATTGGGGAGTAGTTTGCCGTCACAGAAAATGGCCGTGCCAATGCCAGTTCCGAGCGTGACCATGATGACCACGCCCCGCGTGCCTTTCCCCGTGCCAAAGGTGATTTCGGCCAGCCCGGCGGCATCGGCATCATTCAAAACCGTGACCGGACACCCGGTGACCTGTCCCAGCAATTCATCGGCGTTGACGCCCACCCAGGCGCTAGAGATGTTGGCGGCCATTTTGACAACGCCGTGTTTGATGGGGCCAGGAAAGCCAACCCCGATGGGGCCTGTCCACGAGAAATGGTGCGCAATGCGGGCGACAGCTTCTGCCACTGGGCCGGTTTCCGCGCCTTCGGGGGTTTTGATGCGGTAGCGGTCAACCAAAATCATGCCGGTTTCGGTGTTGATGGGCGCGCCCTTGATGCCCGAGCCGCCCACATCGATGCCTAGAATTTCCATACCTGCCTCCTGTTGTTTCGATGGTGGAATTGTATAACAAATCGGCAAATGAGCAAGGAAGCAAAAGGGCAAATCAATAATCGGCAGCGTTTCTGCGCGTTGACACGCCATGTCGCTGGCGATACAATCACAGGAGTTTGTTGATATTCGTTGATATTTTTTCTCTGGTGTATACAACATGGATTTTCCGATTACAAAACGTGGTTTGTCAGGATTGTTTTTGGGGGCGTGGGTGGGTTTTCTGTATGGTTTGGTTTCGACCAACATCAATTCTCTTTTGATTCGTGATATTCCTTTGCACTACAATGCGCAAACTGCGCTAGGGTCTATCGGTTGGTCGATGATTGCTGTTGCCCTGCTGGGGTTGATTGTGACCCTGCCCTACCATGCTTTGCAGGGAATTGTATTGGCATCACTGTTGGCTGCAATTGGGATTGCCGTCAAGGGGGCCTATGACACTGCTTATGCCACCGAAAAAATCTTTAGCACCTTGTTCCTGATGGCATATATGTTCCTGCCAATGATTATCTTGTTCGTGCCGTTCAATGCGCTCTTGCGCTGGAGCAGCCTGCAATCCCTTGAATATTCTCGTCAATCTACCTGGGCCTGGCGCCGCATTCGGGGATGGTTGCTGATGACGTTTCTAGCCGTGTTGGTGGGTTCCTTTACCTTGTATTCCCCTCAAGCGCAGAAAATGATGCGCAAGATGGATGGGTTTGTCCAGGCGGCGCAAAGCGCCACAAAACAGGGCGTTCCTTATGAATTCTCCCAGGTGGCGCCTGCCGTCAAGGGTGCCAGCGCGCAGTACGCCCTGGCGTGGACGGATGACTTAAGTGAATATCCCGACCCGCTTTTCTATGAAGATACGACGACATCATTTCGTTTACAATTGGTTTCAGCATATTTTAAGAGCGGCGAAGTCGTGTTTTGCCTTTTCCGAGAAGTGGACGCGAATTTATACCTTTGCACAGCCCGATAAGCCTTGCTTAGAATAGCGAGGGATATGCTCACTTTTTTCGTTTAGGAGGAAACTCATGCTCAAAGAATTTCGTGAATTTACCATGCGCGGCAATGTGATTGACCTGGCGGTCGGCGTTATCATAGGCGGTGCGTTCGGGAAGATTGTCGGCTCGCTGGTCAATGACATCCTGATGCCGTTGATTGGCCTGGTGCTGGGCGGCATCAACTTCGCTGAACAAGTCATCCAGATTGGCGCGGCCTCGGTCAAATGGGGTGCGTTTGTTCAGGCAATTATTGACTTTATCATCATTGCCTTTGTCATCTTCCTGATTGTCAAGGCGGCCAACAAAGCCAAAAGGGAAGAACCCGCGCCAGCCCCGGCAGCGCCAACCACCAGGGAATGCCCTTTCTGCTTCTCGACCGTCAGTATCAAGGCTACCCGCTGCCCCAACTGCACTTCGCAATTGTAAGGCGATGTTCGATATTCGATACTCGATATTCGGAAATCGGGACTCGGAACGCCGCCGATTCCCGATTTTTGTTTTAGAATCATCCCGACTTTTGCTCCGCGAACGTTCAATGCCGAATCTCGAATAACGAATAACAAATAGACATTATCGGCAATAAATTTATGTCAGGAGTTGGCGTAGCGAGACGGTAG
>CAYLZI010000220.1:0-4928 GCA_964388215.1 uncultured Anaerolinea sp. | reverse complement strand
TTGGGAGAGGGAATCGGACATACGAAACGGATTTTCTTGCTGAAAGCGACAAAATTGTCCCTGTTTTCTCCCCTCTCCCACCGAGAGAGGGGCCGGGGGTGAGGGTGGGTAGGCAGTTACAAAACAGATTCGAACTGGAGGTTCCCATGACCGAGAAGACCAAACGTGAGAGCCGTATCCCCGAAGAAGCCCGCGAACATTATCGCAATGCCCGCGATGAAATGCGCAAGAGCATCGAAACCTTCCTGCCGGAAGGCTTTATGGAGCATCGTCGCGCTGCCCACAAGGAAATGCTGCTGGCCTGGCGCAGCATGATTGATTCGGCCATCGACCGTATCGACAAACGCGGCTGAGCAACCATTGAGACCACCGGCAACTCGCAGGGGCGTGATGCGGATTTTGAGAAAGTAAATGCGAATCGAAGATTGCTGTTGACAGTTTCCCAAACTGTTCGATATAATCCCCTTTTGCCGTCATGCTGTGTGGCATGATGGTTTTTGTGTTTCTGCTCGTTTTCCCAAATTAAGGTTAGGAGTAATTCAATGACTTCCGCACTCTCCCGGAAAAATTATGCGCGTATCCCGGTTGACATCGGCCTGCCCAATCTCATCGAAGTGCAACTGGATTCTTTTGAGCGCCTTAAGCGTGAAGGACTCGGCGATTTGTTTCATGAGGTTTCACCCATCGAGTCTTATAACAAGGGCATGAAGCTGTATTTTCCTAGCCGCAGCCCTGAGTCGCAAGAATGGGGACTGAAATATTGGTTTGGCGAACCCAAACATACCATCGAAGAATGCGTCGAGCGCGACCTGACCTACTCCAGCCCTCTCTATGTTTCCGTACTGCTGGCCGGGCCGGATGTCCCCGAACCCATTAAGCAGGATATTTTTCTGGGCGACTTCCCAGAGATGACCGACAAAGGCACTTTCATCATCAACGGCACCGAGCGCGTCGTGGTCTCCCAATTAATTCGTTCTCCCGGCGTCTACTTCGAGGCTCCTACCGACCGTTCCACCGGGCGCTCGCTCGCCATGTCCAAGCTGATTCCAGACCGTGGCGCGTGGATGGAGTTCGAGACCCGCAAAAACGATTACATCATCTTAAAATTTAATCGCAAACGCACCGTTCCAATCACTGTTTTCCTGCGCGCCCTCGCGGCTGTCGGCGATGGTCGTCCCGATGACGTTCTCTCTACTGGCTCCGACGAGGAAATTGTTTCACTCTTCCAAGATGTAGACAACAATCCCGACCGCATGTTTATCCCCACCACCCTGCGTCAGGAACCGGAATGGGATTTGAGCGGTCATCTGACGGTTGCGCAAGCCGCCTTAATTGAATTTTTCAAGAAAATGCGCCCCGGCGACCCTGCCACGCTGGATAATGCCCGCGCATTCCTTGTGGAACAATTATTCGACCAGCGACACTACGACCTTGAGCGGGTGGGCCGTTATAAACTGAATCAGAAACTTGACCTGCAAGTTCCCATTCCGCACCGCACCATCACCAAACGCGACATCATTCGCCTCATTCGGCGCATGATTCAAATTAATAACGGCGTTGAACCCCCTGACGATATTGACCACCTGGGCAACCGCCGCGTCAAAACCGTCGGCGAGTTAATTCAAAACAAACTGCGCATTGGTTTGCGCCGCATGGAGCGAGTCATCAAAGAGCGCATGTCCATCCGTGACCAGGAACAGCTCTCCCCGGTTACGCTGGTCAACATCCGCCCAGTGGTGGCCGCCCTGCGCGAGTTCTTCGGCTCCAGCCAACTTTCCCAGTTTATGGACCAGACCAACCCGCTGGCTGAACTGCGCCACAAACGCACCCTTTCGGCCCTGGGGCCAGGCGGCCTGCGCCGTGAACGCGCTGGTTTTGATGTCCGCGACGTGCATCACTCACACTATGGCCGTATCTGTCCCATTGAAACGCCCGAAGGCCCGAACATCGGTCTCATTGGCCGCCTGGCGTCTTTCGCGCGCGTCAACGAATATGGTTTTATCGAAACGCCCTACCGCCGCGTCATCAAATCCCTATCCGCTGACGACCCAGCCTTGATTGGGCGCATGTTGCGCGAAGATATTGTGCTTGGCGGTCAAGTAATTGCCAAAGCGGGTGACAGGATTGACGAAGCGTCCGCCGCGAAAATTTCGCAATCTCACCGCATCGTTTTGGTCGTGCCGTTTGTTTCCGAGACAATGGAATATCTTTCTGCCGATGCCGAGGATAAATTCGTTATCGCGCAGGCCAATGCTGAATTGAACGACTTCCACGAATTTGCCAGCCGGCGTGTGTCTTGTCGCTACCATTCCGGGTTTATTGACTCAACCCCAGAAAACCTGGATTATATGGATGTGGCCCCGCATCAGGTAGTAGGAATCAGCGCCGCGCTGATTCCCTTCCTCGAACACGATGACGCCAACCGCGCCTTAATGGGTTCAAACATGCAGGCGCAGGCGGTTCCCCTGGTGCGCCCCGAAGTTCCGCTTGTTTCGACAGGCATGGAATATTATGCAGCCTTCGACTCTGGTCAGGTGGTTGTGGCTGATGATGATGGCGAGGTCATTTCTGTCACTGGCAAGGAAATCGTCCTGCGGCGTTCCGATGGCAGCTTGCAGCCCCATGCCCTGCGCAAGTATCACCGCTCCAATCAATCAACCTGCATAGACCAGCGTCCCGCCGTTGTTAAAGGCCAGATTGTTAAAAAGGGCGACATCATTGCCGATTCTTCGTCCACCGATGGCGGCGAACTGGCGCTTGGGCAAAACGTTGTCGTTACCTTCCTCTCGTGGGAGGGCGGTAATTTTGAAGACGCCATCCTGATTTCAGAGCGGCTCGTGCAGGAAGACCGATTTACCTCGGTTCATATCGAGAAGTATGAAGTCGAGGCCCGCGATACTAAGTTAGGTCCCGAAGAAATCACCCGCGACATCCCCAATGTTGGCGAAGACGCCATCAAAGACCTTGACGAAAACGGCATCATCCGCATTGGCGCGGAAGTCGGTCCCAATGACATCCTGGTTGGAAAAATTACGCCCAAA
The DNA here is from genome assembly GCA_964388215.1 of uncultured Anaerolinea sp. GTDB lineage: Bacteria > Chloroflexota > Anaerolineae > Anaerolineales > Villigracilaceae > UBA5195. The sequence goes on along the minus strand of CAYLZI010000220.1, from coordinate 1,887 downwards.
GGCGAAAAAGAATTGACCCCCGAAGAACGCCTGTTGCGCGCCATCTTCGGCGAAAAATCCCGCGACGTGAAAGATACCTCCCTGCGGATGCCGCACGGCGAGCGCGGAAAAGTGGTGGACGTGAAGGTCTTCACCCGAGAAGATAACGCCGACCTTTCGGCAGGCGTAGATATGATGGTGCGCGTCTCAGTTGCGCAGCGCCGCAAAATCACAGCCGGTGACAAAATGGCTGGTCGGCATGGCAACAAGGGTGTTGTCTCGCGCGTGGTCCCAGTCGAAGATATGCCCTATCTTGAAGATGGCACGCCGGTTGACCTGATTCTTAACCCCCTCGGCGTTCCCGGTCGCATGAACATCGGCCAGGTGTTGGAAGTTCATCTCGGTTGGGCTGCCAAGCGGCTTGGATATCGCGCCATTACCCCCGTGTTCGATGGCGCAAAAGAACAGGAAATCGAAGCCGAATTGGCCCGCGCCTGGTTGGTTGATGAAGCCTGGCGTTCCACCGTTTCCGATGCGTGGGATTGGCTTTCGGAGCAGGATTACGAACCCGGCGCAATTCGAGATGACGATGAAGTCCGTTTGTTATACCTTGAGTATTGGCTGGGCGGGCAGGGCTACGATATTTCGCGCATCGCCCTGGACCCTTATTATGCCCGCATGATGACTGTCCGCCAGTGGCTGGTTGAAAAAGGGTATAACCCCGATGAACTCATCAGTTTTGAAAATGTGCCTTACAGTCGGGCTGAAGATGAAAAAGACCCCAAGTCCATTGAGGCTTGCTTCAAACTCTGGCTCACCAATTTGGGACATGATGGCATTCCGGCAGAAGAGTTGAAGCAGAAGGCTTTCCAGGTGATGTTGGAAACCGGCATCCCCGTTCCGACCCTCGGCAAACAGGTCTTGCGCGACGGGAAAAGCGGCGAGCGTTATGACCAGCCTGTCACGGTGGGCGTCATGACCATTCTCAAGCTGCACCACCTGGTCGAAGACAAAGTCCACGCTCGTTCTACCGGGCCCTACTCGCTGGTGACCCAGCAGCCCCTGGGCGGCAAGGCCCAGTTTGGCGGTCAGCGATTTGGAGAAATGGAAGTATGGGCGCTGGAAGCCTACGGCGCGGCATATACCCTACAAGAAATGCTCACTGTCAAATCGGACGATGTTACCGGTCGTGTAAATACGTATGAGGCAATTGTCAAGGGCGAACCCATCGAAGAGCCGAGCATCCCGGCCTCATTCCGCGTGCTGGTCAAGGAATTGCAATCCCTGGGACTGGCGGTGGAGGCCGTCAATGAAGGTGGCGATATCATCAAGTTCGGCAAAGACGAAGAAAAAGTTCACCCTCCCAGGATGGAAACCGGCCTGCTCGGTCTGGGTGAAGATTTAATGGGCGTAAAATAGTTGACTCGACTGTTTTACTGTGATAGAATACACACCCGTTGCCCGTAGGTAAGAAACTCTTATCCATTGCGCGAGACAAATGAGGCCATCAGGCAGGACATTGATGGCCTCATTCTTTGCTCGGAATTTGACAAAAACCATGTAATCAGCAGGATTTTTTTCGGAGGCAAGTGTGCCAACAATTAATCAACTCATCCGCAAAGGCCGCCAGTCAAAAAAGGTCAAAAGCAAAGCTCCCGCCTTGCAATATACCTTAAATGCGAACAAGCAGCGTCGTTTTCGCCAGGCAGGCGGGGCGCCGCAGAAGCGTGGCGTATGCACCGTCGTCCGCACGATGACCCCCAAGAAGCCGAATTCCGCGCTTCGTAAGATTGCCCGCGTGCGCCTGACCAATGGTATCGAAGTGACCGCGTACATCCCTGGCGAAGGACACCAACTGCAGGAACACTCTGTGGTGTTGGTTCGCGGTGGTCGCGTGAAAGATTTGCC
>CAYLZI010000219.1:0-4981 GCA_964388215.1 uncultured Anaerolinea sp. | reverse complement strand
TTGTTCATCCGCTAATCTTACCCGGTTCTCGCCGCTTGGTGCGTAACATGAGTTATTAAAACTGTCCGATGGTCAAACTTACATGAGGAGAAAATCTGACGAAAGCTGCATATCACATGTTGACATCTTTTTCATTTTGCATTACTATTAGATATATAACGAAAGGGTATTCACAGTGGAATTTGTAATTCTGGGGTTGCTTGCCCTGCATCCGATGACGGTCTACGAAATCAAGAAAGCGCTTGAACGCGGCGTTTCGTTGTTTTACAGCGCCAGTTTCGGCAGTATCAACGCCGCAATTACCAGGCTTCTAGAAAAAGGCTCGATTTCCGGAGAAGAAAAGGTCGAAAACGGGCGCAACAAGCGCATTTTCCACCTGACCCCCGCCGGGCGGCAGGCCTTCCAAGATTGGCTGGCCTCCGAAATCGAGGCTGAAAAGGTCAAAGACCCGGCCCTGACCCGCATGTATTTCATGGGCTTTTCAGACCCGCAGGAGCGCATCCGCGTGCTGGAGACGCACATCCAGAACTTGCATCAAACCCTGGGCCAGTTGGATTTCATTCACCAGCAGACAGCTCACCTGCAAATCCTCCCCGAACTGCAAGCAGCGGCTAAATTCCAATTGCTGACCCTGCAATATGGGCGTGATTTTTATGCATTCAATATCGTCTGGTACGAGACCCTCCTGGAATCGTTGAAGCAGGATGCCACAGACTAACCATCAAACAAGAAGATTACGCCATGAATCAAACCCAATCCTTGAACAAACTCCAGCGTACGTTGGACAAAGCCGTTGATTACAAAGCCATCTTCGGCGTATCGTTTTGCGTTGAAAACGGAGACCGTTCCCTGGCCTTCTGCGGCGCGGCGGGGAATCTCGCCACCGAAAGCCAATACTTCATCGCCAGCACTACCAAACTCTTCGTCTCCGCTACCGTTTTGGGCCTGGCCAACCAGAAAGCCTTCCATCTGGATGACCCGGCGGCCAATTACCTTGGTAAATCTATGCTGGGTGGATTGCTGGTCATCAAGGGGGTGGATTACTCCGGGCAAATCACCATCCGGCAACTTCTGGCGCACACATCCGGCCTGCCCGATTACTTTCAGCAAAAAAAGGCCGGCGGGAAAAGTTTCCTCGAAGAATTGACCGCCGGCATAGACCAGACCTGGTCTTTCGAACAGGTGATTACGGAAGCGAAAAAGATGAAACCGGCCTTCCGCCCCGGCGAAAAAGGCAAGGCGCTATACTCCGACACGAACTACCAGCTTTTGGGCCGCCTGATTGAAATCGTGAGCGGCAACCCCCTGCCAGCCGCCTTGCAAGCATTCATCATCACGCCCCTGGGCCTGCGCAACACCTATCTCTACACAGACAGCCGGGATACCCGCCCGGCGCCCTTCTACTATAAGAAAAACCGGCTGGATGTGCCACTCGCCATGACCTCCTTCGGCGCTGATGGTGGCATAGTTTCGACCTCCGCCGAGTTGATGATTTTCCTGCGGGCGTTCTTTGCCGGGCAATTTTTTCCGATGGAAAACTTTGCCTGGATGAAGCAGTGGAACCGGATATTTTTCCCACTGGAGGCCGGGGTCGGCCTGACCCGCTTCAAACTGCCGAGGCTGTTTTCGCCCTTCCAACCCCTGCCGGAGTTTATCGGCCATTCCGGGCTTTCGGGCACGGTCGCTTTTTTTGTGCCGGAAAAAGACATCTACCTGACCGGCACGGTCAACCAGGTTGCCAACCCAGACCGCTCATTCCGATTGATGATTGAGATTCTCAACCAGTTCTAAAGGATAAAAGAATGAAAGCCATCGTCTATGAAAAATACGGCGCGCCCGATGTTTTGCATCTGCGGGAGGTGGCAACGCCAACCCCCAATGATGACCAGATGTTGATTAAGGTGGCCGCCGCCTCGGTGAACGCGCTGGACTGGCACATGCTCACCGCCGATATTTTCCTGGTGCGGCTGGGTGGCGCAGGTTTTTTCAAGCCAGTCCGCCCCATCCTGGGCGCAGACGTGGCCGGGGTGGTGGAGGCAGTTGGCAAAAATATCACCCGCTTCAAGCCCGGTGACGAGGTATTTGGCGACATCGGCCACGGCGGCTTTGCTGAATATGCCCTGGCAAAAGAAAAACACCTGGTGCACAAGCCCGTCAACCTGAGTTTTGAACAGGCCGCCGCCGCGCCTGTGGCCGGGCTGACCGCCCTGCAAGGTCTGCGCGATGCAGGCAAGATTCAGGCCGGGCAGGAGGTGCTTATCAACGGCGCCGCCGGGGGTGTGGGGACCTTTGCCATCCAGGTGGCCAAGCTCTATGGCGCAACGGTCACCGCCGTGTGCAGCGCCCGCAACCAGGAACAGGCCTATCGTCTGGGCGCAGACCAGGTGATTGATTATGCTCAGGAAAACTTCACCCGCAGTGGCAAGCAGTATGACCTGATTTTGGCTGTCAACGGGTACCACTCCCTGGTCGAATACAAACAGGCGCTCAAACTGCAGGGAATCTACGTCATGGCTGGCGGCAAAACCAAACAAATCTTTGATGCCCTGCTGTTTGGCAAATGGATGTCTGATAAAAATGGCCGCACCCTGACCAAGGTCTCGGCAAATATCAGCCAGCAGGATTTGCTGACGATTCGTGAGATGCTCGCCAACGGGAAAATTGTCTCGGTCATTGACAAAACCTACCCGTTGAGCGAAACCGCCCAGGCGCTGCGCTACCTGGGCGCAGGGCACGCCCGGGCCAAAATCATCATCAAGCCGTAACCTGTCCACCTGACCAGTCCCCAACTCCCCCTCGGCGGGGGAGTTTGTTGGAAATGGGACTATGATGAAACCATGAAACTCACCCTGCGCAAATGCCAAACCGATACTCAACCAACCTGGAGAGTTTACATCGCTAGATACGGTCATGCCAGATCGCCCCGCCTGACACCCAGACACAAAAGATGGTCAGACCAAACCTTTGGCCCCGGCACAAGTGCATGGCATCGTTTTCAAAAGTAAAAAGCTCGAAATCAGTCATCTATTTGACTGCTTCTCGATTGCAAAGGTTCAAATGTATTCAGCGCAGCATCTGCGCTGTTTTAGCCAACTCTAAACCCAAGTTATTCAACGGATTGGGCCAATAACTCCCGCAACACAGAAAGGTCGATGTCAGCCAGTTTTTTGATATACAAACACGAGACGCCGGTCTTGTGCCTGCCTAATTTCGCCAGCAATTCCTGGTGTTTTGGGAATCCCTCCATGATGTAGAGCGCCAGGTTTTGTTTGCGCGGTGAAAAACCGACCCTGAACCAGTCACCTTCGCGCCCGCTGGCATATTTGTAGTGGGCATCGCCAAAACCCACGATGCTCTCGCCCCACATTTGCGGCTCCAGCCCGGTAACTTGCCGCATCAGTTCCAACAGCGCGAAACTGTCCTGGCGTTTTTTCTCGTCGGGAATCTTGTTCAGGAAATCGGTGACGCCGGCGTCAGTTTTTTGGGTTTTGTTCTCGGCCATTGCTTCATCTCCAGGTTCCGGTACAGTTATAAAGAGCTCTCCCGTTTTTGGCGGGATGGATGGTTAGGGGTGGTTCGCCAGGGCATAAAATGATAATTTTTCGCGCTGGGCGGGTTGCCCCTGCGGATTTTCCCGTTAAAACCGGTAGAACCGTTAAAGGCTGTCCCTGAGGAACGTAAACGTCCGCTCCCAGGCCAGCGCGGCAGCGGCGGGGTCGTATTCGGGACGGTCGGATTCGACGAACCAGTGCGCCAGCCCCGGGTAGATAAAGAGGGTCGTAACAACCCCGGTTGCTTTCATTGCCTCCGCCATCCAGTTGACCCATGCCAGCGATTCCCATTCATCGGCATCGCTAAAGTGGCCCATGTATTTGGCCTGCATTTTGCTGAAGTCGGCCTCCCCCGCGCCATAGAAAGCCACGACTGCGCCGAACTGCTCTGGGTCTTGCGCGGCGGCTGCCATCGCCCAGCCAGCACCCATCGAAAAACCTACCACGCCGAGCCGTTTCCCACTCCGGGCGGGATGCGCCAGCAGGAAGTCCTTGGCCGCCCTGACGGTATCGCCCATTGCCTGGCTGTCGGCGGCTTGCATCAGTGACTTGGCCTGGTCGATGGTGGCCGCAACCGGGCCATGATACAGGTCGGGGGCCAGGGCTACGAATCCCCGTTCCGCCAGTTCGTCGCAGACTTGTTTGAAGAAAGGCTTGAGTCCCCACCAGGCATGGAGGACGAGCACGCCGGGGCCGGTTCCTACACCAGGCAAGGCAAGATAGGCGGTGACGGGTTGCTGATTGACCTGAATCTGGATGTCCATAGACGCTCCTTTAAACTCGACTTTTGCAGCACCTTGCTAACTGAATAGCCAAACAAACAGTGCGGATGGCGGGAAAAATCGGTACAATTCAGGGTAAAGAGCCAATAAGCCTGGAAGTGTGCGATGTATCCATTAAACCTTCTGCATAATAAGTTGAGATAGGTAAGCAGAGACAATACAAGCAAGCAATGCAGCCAATCTATGCCCAATTGAGCGAGTTGATGGCTCTGAAATTGATAAGCCCGGCTGCGGCAAGGAAGAAATCGGCATGAGTTGCTCGTCGATTGCGATACAGTTCTGAAACGATGCGAAACTTTTTCAAGCGTCTAATGACCTGCTCCACAAGAATCCGCGTTTTGTTGATGAGGTGATTGTAGAGGTTTTCAAACAGAGTCAACGGCTGATTGCGCTGCGCACGCTTGGCCTTGTAGATTTTGTTGTAGGGATAGCGGTCTTCAGCACCTTCATAACCACGCTCTAGATTGACTTGGACATCGTTTGGAATAGAAGGCATGATGCCTGAACCAGCCAGGACAGTTGCATCGCTAACACTACCAGGCACATTCCCGGAGACATGCAATACCAGTTTTTTGGTGGTGAGCACCTGCGACTTGATGGTGTGTTCACTCTGTTTGCCAGAATAGTATTGCTTGCGAGCCAACTTCT
>CAYLZI010000218.1:0-5030 GCA_964388215.1 uncultured Anaerolinea sp. | reverse complement strand
CACGCACACGCCTTCGCACTGGGTTTCCTGCGGACAGACCCGCCCGGTGATGGCCGGCAGGGCGTTGGTTTGTTTAATCAGGTCAACTGCTGCCTGGTAATTGCCCTCGTTGATGTGGCGAACGAATCCCGGAATGTCAATTTTGACCGGGCAGCCCGGCATACAGGTTGGCTTGGCGCAATCGAGACAGCGAGCGGCTTCGGCCAGGGCTTCTTCGATGCTGTAGCCGTAAGTGACTTCTTCGTAATTGTGGGCGCGGGCTTCTGGCTCTTGTTCGCGCATGGGGGTGCGGGTGGGGATGATTTTAGCCATTCGCAGACTGCCTTTCCATAGAATCAGCGGCTTTGTCCAACCGGCACTGGTGATTTTTCCAGTGTTCGGAGGCGCGTTTTTCTTCGGCGCGGTAGAACGACATTCGTTCTAGCAGCAGGCCCCAGTCAACTTTATGGGCGTCGAACTCTGGCCCATCTACGCAGACGAATTGAGACCCGCCATCTCCAAATGTCACCCGGCAGCCGCCGCACATGCCGGTTCCGTCAATCATGATGGTGTTCAGACTGACGATGGTTGGCGCGTTGAAGAGTTGGGTGGTGGCCGAGACGAATTTCATCATAATTGCCGGGCCAATTGCCCACACTTTGGCAATGTCGGGGTGTTGTTGCAAGATTTCTTTAAGTGGTTCTGTGACCAGCGACTGACGCCCGTATGAGCCGTCGTCGGTACAGACAATCAACTCATCGGAATATTCGCGCATTCGCTCTTCCCAAAACAGCAGGGATTGGTTGCGCGCCCCGATGATGGAGATGACATGGTTGCCAGCCTGTTTGAGCGCGCGGGTGATGGGGAAAATCGGCGCAATGCCCACGCCGCCGCCGACCATGACGACGGTTCCGAAGTTTTCGATTTCGGTGGCATGTCCCAGCGGCCCGACGATGTTTTCGAAAGAATCCCCTACTTCAAACAGCCCCATTTGGGCTGTGGATTTGCCCACTTCCTGAAAAATGATGGTGATTGTGCCTTGCTGCGCGTCGAAATCGGCAATCGTCAGCGGGATGCGCTCGCCTTTGTCATCGTTGCGCACGATGACAAATTGCCCGGCCTGGGCTTTGCGCGCTACCAGTGGCGCTTCCACAACCATTAATTTCACTGTTTCACTTAGCACTTCTTTATGCAGAATTTTATACATGCCCAAGCTCCTTTGGAAAAACAGCCCAACTTTTTCAGCGAATAGAACAGATTAATAATAATCAAGCCTGTTTATACATTACAGCAACTTATGTCACCAAACCAGGCGACATTCATCACCTTTCGGCGTGTTAGAGTTGTATAAACCTGTCTGCCTGTGAACTTTGCCGCAGGGCAACCGTAGATTAGAATGTTTTAATTGATTCTACCGTTTTTAGTCAGTCAAAATGCGAATAAAAGCTGGCGTAAATCCGTTAAGTCTTTAGCAAGGATGTGGCCTGTTTATGCCTGTCTGGCAGGAACACCTGTTTGCGAAAACAAAAGCGCAGCGCGGCCGGCAGGGCGGATTGGTTATCTACCTGATAATTTGCTCGGATGCTGTAAATCTTGTTTGGTAATACAATGAAAACTGTTGGGTCTGCCAATGCTTTGAATAACCTGACAGTTATCGAGAGACTTTTTTCTTTAGACTGGCACAAACTGGAGGTTCTATGAAAATAAAAAACTTTTTTTGGCTGATTGGCATTCTGGTATTGGCAGGGCTTGGGGTGGCTTACTATCTCAACCAAAACGCCAAAGCCACAGACAGCCAATATCAGACTGTTGTTGCTGAAAAGGGTGACCTATTGGCTATTGTCGGGGCGACTGGCACGGTGCGCGCGCGACAAAGCGCGCAATTGACCTGGCAGACCAGTGGAACGGTGGAAAGCATCTACATTAGCCTGGGAGATTCGGCCTCGGCGGGGGATGTGCTTGCCAGCCTGGGAATGACCTCCGTATCTCAGAACATTATTTTGGCTCAGAGTGACCTGCTCAGCACCCAGCGTTCTCTTGAAGATTTGCAAACATCCACTGTCGCGCGCGCCCAAGCCGAGCAGGCCGTCGTCGCTGCCCAAAAAACATACGATGATGCCAAAACCCGCTATGACGGTATCAATTTCCAGCGGGCGAGTGATTCTTACATCGAAAATACCAAAGCCGAACTAGACCTTGCCAGGCAGCAACTTAGCGTGGCGCGCCGCGCCTATGCCCTGGTAGAGAATCTCAGGGATGGCGATGCGCGTAAGGCTCAGGGGCTGGCTAATCTCACCGCCGCGCAAATGCGGGTTGACCAGTTGGTGGCCCAGTTGAATTATGTTACCGGTAAGCCCGATGACCAGGAAGTTGCCCAGCGCAAGGCCGCCCTGGATGTTGCTACCGCGCAGTTGGAAGAAGCCAAACGCAAATTGGAGCGCATTAAGGACGGCCCTGACCCACTCGATGTTGCCACCCTTCAGACGCGCATCACTGCCGCGCAGGCGACCCTCAATCTCGTGCATGTCACAGCCCCGTTTGACGGTGTAATTACCTCCACCGAGCCGCTGATTGGCGACCAGGTTTCTCCGGGCAAGGTTGCCTTCCGAATAGACGACCTTTCGCGCCTGTTGGTAGACGTTCAGGTTTCTGAAATTGATATTAACAACATTCAGATTGGCCAGCCTGTTACAATGAGTTTCGATGCCGCTCTGGGGAAAACGTATAATGGAGTTGTCGCTACGGTAGCTCGAACCGGCGCTGTGGCGCAAGGCGCGGTCAACTTCACAGTGACGGTGGAATTGACGGACGCCGATGAATTTGTCAGGCCGGGCATGACCGCTGCGGTGAACATCCTCGTGAAGGAAGTTAAAGATGTTCTGGTCGTCCCGAATCGCGCTGTGCGTGTCATTGATGGGCAGCGGGTGGTCTATGTCTTGAAAGACGGCGTGCCCGAAATGGTCAAAATTCGCCTGGGTTCCACCTCCGACACCGTTTCCGAAGTGATAGGTGGAGACTTGAAAGATGGCGATTTCATTGTCCTGAATCCTCCCGCCACATTTAGCGGCCCAATGGGCGGCCCTCCAGGGAGGTAATTCATGGCTGAACCTGTTGTTGTTGCTGAAAACCTGGCCAAAGTTTACAAGATGGGCGATGTGGAAGTTCATGCCCTGCGTGGGCTTTCCCTGCAAATATTCAAAGGCGAGGTCATTTCCATTATGGGCCCGTCTGGCTCAGGAAAATCTACCCTGATGAATATCCTCGGCTGCCTCGACCATCCCACGAGCGGCAGTTACCTGCTAGACGGAGAAGAAGTCTCCAACCTGCGCGATGACCAACTGGCAGAGATTCGTAACCGCAAGGTGGGCTTCATCTTCCAATCTTTTAACCTGCTGGGGCGGCAGACCGCGCTCTCGAATGTCGAACTACCCCTGCGCTATGCGGGTCTCACCGGCGGGCGTAAAGAGAAAGCTCGTCAGTCTTTAATCGCCGTTGGTTTGGGAGACCGAATCACTCACAAGCCGACCGAGCTATCTGGCGGACAGCAGCAGCGTGTAGCCATTGCGCGTGCCCTGGTCAACAACCCCGCCATCATCATGGCCGATGAACCGACCGGCAACCTCGATTCAAAAGTGGGCCAGGAAATCATAGATTTGCTGCTTAACTTGAACCGTGAAATTGGCACTACGCTGATTATCGTTACTCACGACCCCAAGGTGGCCGCCCAAACGCAGCGCGTCATTCGAATCCGCGATGGCGTGGTTGATTCGGAGACAGCATGACCCTCCTCCAGGCATTCATCGAGGCACTCGAAAGCCTCAACTCAAACAAACTACGCTCCGGCCTCACCATCCTGGGCATCGTCATTGGCGTCGCGGCGGTCATTGCCATGCTGGCAATTGGGCGCGGCGCGCAAGATTCGATTACAGGCGCCATCAGCGGCATCGGCACGAATCTCTTGTTTGTTTTTTCAGGCAATGACCAGGCCAACCTGCGCAATGTGCGTCCGTTGACCATCGAAGATGCTGAAGCCATTGCCGACCCTTTCCTTGCGCCGCACGTTGCTTCCGTTGCGCCTTTCATTCAGAGCAATAACATCAACGCTTCGGCGGGTGGTGAACAGGCGCGCATTACCCTGGGTGGGGTGACTCCTGACTATTTTGAGGTGCGCAACTTCAGGGTGGCCGAAGGCGAAGAAATCAACCAGGAACACCTGTTAGGGCGCGCTTCGGTAGCCCTGCTCGGCGTGGAAGTGGCCGATAAACTCTTTGGCCGCCGCGAAGGACTGGTGGGAGAAACCGTCCGAGTCGAAGGCCAACCCTTCCGCGTAATTGGGGTCATGGAAGAAAAAGGCGGCGGCTCGTTTGGCTCCGAGGACAATGTCGTTTTTATCCCGATGACCACCGCCCGCACCCGCATCATCCGCCGCTCCACAATCAATCGGGTTGACCTTATTTTCGTCCAGGCCGCCTCCGCCCAAGACGTGCCGCTTGCAACCGAGGAAATCGCCAACATCTTGCGCGCCCGCCACCGCACTGAAGTTGGCGCCGACGACTTCACCGTCCTTTCACAGCAAGACTTCCTGCAAACGGTCCAGACCGTTCTGGGCGTCTTCACCACCTTTCTGGGCGGCATCGCCGCTATCTCCCTGTTGGTCGGTGGAATTGGCATCATGAACATTATGCTCGTCTCAGTCTCAGAGCGCACGCGTGAAATTGGCCTGCGCAAAGCACTTGGCGCGCGTAAAAAAGACATCCTGATTCAGTTCCTGACCGAATCCTCCTTGCTCAGCCTGATAGGCGGCCTCATCGGCATCTTGCTTGGCTGGGTGATTGCTTACATCGTTGGGCAGGTTGCCACTGCCACCGGCAACGCCTTCACCCCGGCAGTCGGCATGGATGCCATTTTGCTGGCAACCATCACATCTACCATCATTGGCCTGTTCTTTGGCATCTACCCCGCCAACCGCGCCGCCAGCCTCGAACCGGTCGAAGCCCTGCGGTACGAGTAGAATTTGCCTGCCGATTAAATTCGCGCAGGTTGGCGAAGAG
>CAYLZI010000217.1:0-5031 GCA_964388215.1 uncultured Anaerolinea sp. | reverse complement strand
TTGGTTGGCAAACTCAAGTTTATCTCACGGAGTTCCCTTATCCCGAACTGACGTTTTTATTTTTAACGTTGGTTCATCCCACGATGAACCTGATTCCGTAAACGTTGGCTTTTGTTTTTCAACGTTGGATCTTTGCATCTTTACAACCGAATAGCTGCACTACGAGCATACAAGGGAACACTCCATCCTTTTGCGCCTGCTACTGTCAGGCGCAGGCCGGGTCTTCCCCGGCAGATCATCGGGACGATGTCCCGGTATTTCATATATCAGCCGGGGAGACACCCCGGTATAAGGTACTGCGGTAACAGCCGCAGCACAAGGAGGCTCAAATGGCTGTAACTGACACACTGTTTCTTGAAATGGACGGAAATGGCAACATTTTTCTTCCCAAGGTTGACTCGAACGTTCTGGAGGTGCAATGCCCCGAATGCGGGGAAGCCCTGCGCCTGGGAATGCTCGACCCTCTGACCACCGGAGGCTACTCCGTCCCGTTCGTCTTCTGCAAAAGCAACTGTGACCTGCGCGGCTATGCTTTCTGAGAGGCGCAATGCAAACTCTCGATGTCATCCTGCGTGGAACAATCCAGTTCGCGGTCATGGGAGTCTGGGGTTTGTTCGGACTGGCGCTCGTCGCCGGCCTGACAGGCAGAACCATCCGCTGGGTGTGGGTACTGACCCATCCAGTCCGGGCGGTTGTGCGCGTCCCATCCGATGACGTGGTTGATGCAGAATGGGTGCGCGATCTGTGATTATTCCAGCGCAACCAGCCAAAGACAAAATCCTACAACGAACAAACACATTCCGGACTGCGCAAGCCGTCCACTCGCGCAAACAGGGAGATCAAACGATCCTCCCTGTTTGCGTTTTTACACAGGCTGCCGGGCGACCCGGCAAGGAGATCAAGATGCAACAGTTATACACAGTCAAAGTTACGCGAGTCATTCTCGCGGGCAATCTGGACGAAGCGCGCCAGCTGGCCCTGGCGGGGGATAACCCGCAGGATGTCGAAACGGTCGAACCCATCCAGGGCTTGTTCGATATCCCCCAGGGTTGGGCTGATGCCACCCCCTATGGGTCTGAGGCACAGACCACCCTGCAATGCCTGGTGGCCCAGCTCGCAGCGGATACCCGCTTTGATGGCTTCGATATTCATCCCTGCCTGAGTGCTGGCGAGGATGAACACGGCCAGGTCATCCTGGAACAATGCGAGGAGGAAAATCCCGCCCTTTCCGTCTGGTCGGTCTACGGCCACCTGGTGGTCGGAGGCCTGGAATGCCTAGCTGATTTCGATCACCGGCAGCCGGCCGAGGAATTCCGCGATCAGATCCTCGAAGTCCAGGGAATGTGGGCCGAAGCGGACGCGTATTTCGCCGCTTCCGGTACACGCCCGGCCTTCGCCGAGGACGAACACCTGGAAGCGTACTTCGAGGATCGCATCAGCGGCGGCGATCTGTACGGTGGCCAACCGCTGGCCGAGGACTGGTAGGTGGGGCATGCAAAGCTCCTTCCTGACCACCCTCGCCCACAAGCCTTCCTTTTCGTCCGAACACCGCAGGTTTCAGCCGGTGTTGGAGATGGCGCGCAAGCTCGACATTGGCAATAATCCCGCTCCTGACGCTCTGTTCGAGGCCGGCTCAGCCGGTTTCCAGATCTGGTGTACACCCGCGGATTACCCTGAAGGCTGGGAGCAGGTTGTCACAAAGATGTTCCCGGTAGCCTTCGCCAAGGACTGCGCCTACGTTGCATCGGTTCACTGGCGCTGGAAAGGCGAGTGCATCGTTGGCTTGAACCTGTCCACGGCTGCTTATGCCCTGGCAGACACCCTGAATGACCGCTTCACCGATTCGGAGATGCGCCGGAATGTGAATGGCAAACAAACCATTTACAACCGCTCCGAAGACCTGGTTTGGGCCAGGAAGCAGATCCACCGCCTGTTCCGACTTGCCGGTGTGCCGACCCCACCAATCTACGTGGAGAAGGAGTAGCCGCCCATGAGCATGGTCAAAAGCAACCGTGAGATCTGGGGCGTGGAATTTCCCCTGAATGGTGAGCGGGATGCCGGTGTCACCGCGCCGCATACACCTGGAGAAAAAGCCGGGCGATGGACGGTCCGGCGTGAAGCTGAGTGTTTCGCTGTCTATTTTCACGCTTTCCAATCCGGGGCAGAGGCTCTCCTGAAGGAGTTTCCGCCCAATGAACAAGGCGAGGTCGATGCCAAGGTTTTCGCGCTCGCCTCGCGCACAAATGGAATTCAAAGTTAAGCAAGATTGCGCCACCCGCCCATGAGCACCGGAGCTTCCTTCTCTCAATTAATTAGGGAGCTCCGGTACAGGCCTCCTCGTGGGCGGTTGAGGCAATGCCTGTTTTTCCTTTCAGGAGACATGAATGATTCAAAACATCAAGAATATCATCCCAAAATGGCTGCGCTTCGAGCGGAAAACCGACCTCGCGCCGAATGACCTGGTGGTCCACGACAGCAACATTGTTTTCAACGGCGACCAGTTGGATTACATCTGGTTCCACCTGACTGAACGCGAGGCCGGGAAGGAATTCAGCGGCTACCGCGTGGTGCGGCTGCTACACGTCAAGTTCATCCCGGTCGAAGTGCGGTCGGACGCCGGGCTTTTGCAAAAAATGCGCTCGGTGCTGCGCGGCGCAAACGGCGCCAATGTCAACCTGGTCTATGTAGCTGCCGGCATTTTCGATGAGCCCGCCATCGGGATTGTCCAGTGCTACGGTGTCGCATCTTTTGCGGAAACCCTGGAAGCGGCCGCCCGGCAATCCCTGCGCGACCTGGCGGTCCTCGAAGCCGGCCTGAAGGGCGCTTACCGCCAGATGCGCCTCGATCACCTGGGCATCCGCGTGGCGCAATGGCTTTACAACGCCCTCGAACAGTTTCCGCATGCTATCGTGGCAGTCGGTCATCCTGACCCGCGCGAGAGCGTGCGTGAAAACAATCGCAACCAGCGCAACCCGTTGATCGAGGCCGACTCGACCGCGCTGAATATGTCCTTGCAGCAGAATGAAATCCTGTACCGGGGCATGTCCAGCCTGGGTGAGGAGTTCCTGCTGATGGTGCTGGCCTACAGTATCCCGGTGCGCACCATTGCCTCGATGCTGGCCGGGTTTGCCGAGGAAGTCTCGATCTGGGCCAGCCAGCAAAGCGGGGTGCGCTCAGTCTCCTTTGGCATCTCCCTGCCCGCCATGCTCTCCGGGGCACTGGCTGAATCCGCTTCACACAGCTACGGCTACGGTGTCGGCGATGCTCACACCACCGGCGAAGCCCATACCGATGGGCAAGCCCAATCCGAAGGCCAGGCGCATACGGTCGGGCAGGCTGAGTCGCGTGGCTGGTCGCATTCGGTTTCCAAAGGCACCACCGTCACCGAAGGGACAGCCATTACGGACGGTACCAGCGTAATGGACGGCACTTCGCATGTTGAAAGCCAGTCCCACACCAGCGGGCATTCGAGCGGGGTTTCCCACACCGATTCGGTCGGCGGCGCGCACACCGAAACTGACTCGAAGGGTTGGAATGCCGGGGTCAGCGCGGCCGGCAAGGATATTCCGATCGTCGGCGAGATCGTGAAAGCCTTGGGCTTTGGCGATGTCAAAATCAATGCCGGGTACAACCAGGGCGAGGCGGTTTCGGACGTGAGCAGTTGGGGGGCTTCCGACACCCACTCATCCATGTCGATGAGTTCTGATACCAGCGGCACGGCGGATGGGGTCTCGCACGCCGAAGGCAAGAGTCATTCTGAAAGCAAAAGCCAGTCTGTCTCCCGTTCCGAAAGCGAGTCCTGGGGTGAATCCGGCTCGGTGACCAACTCGGTGGCGGATACCACCAGCCAGAGCAACACGCTCTCGCAGGCGGACACCAAATCGACATCGGATACCAAATCCACGGCGGAATCGACCGGACTGGGGATTGGACGTTCCGCCAGTTCCGGGCTGTCCGTGGGGATTGCGCCCTCGTTTTCCATCGGCGAGTCGGCTCAATGGCAGAACGACCCGGCCATGCTGGTGACCCAGATCCTGCGCACCCAGGAGAAATTGCTGAACACCGCCAGCATCGAAGGCGCTTTTCACACCAGCCAGCACCGCCATACTACGGCGCGTGCGGCGAAGCTGAACACCGCCAGCATCGAAGGCGCTTTTCACACCGATGTCTACGCCCTGGCGCGCAGCGAACGCGGGGTCCAGGCGCTGATGGGCTTGATCCCGGAGAGCTTCCAGGGTACGGAGGATGTGGTCACCGGGGTGCAGTGCCGCGACCTGGCCGGGATAGAGCAGGCTTACATCCGCAAACACGCCGCGGTTTTTACCCCCTCGACCCGCATGGAGCGCATCCCGGGGGTGCTGTCCGGTTACATGGATTCGACCCTGCTAACCATGCTCCAAACGGCCTCCTATGTTGCGCCGGGGGTCTTTGAACAGGGCGCAGCCCTGACCACCCAGGAGGAAACCCCCGCTTTTGCCTTCTACCCCGACATGCCCGGCGATTTGATCCTGGGTCGGCAGTATTCGGTGGAAACGGGCCGGGTAACGGATGCCTTGCTGAAACTTTCCCCGGAACGGCACTTCCATACTGCCTTTATCGGGGATTCTGGTTTCGGGAAATCGGTGGCCGCCGAACGCCTGGCCTTCGAGGTCATGACCAAACTGCACCACCGTGTCATCGTCCTGGACTTCGGCCAGGGCTGGCGGCGGGCATTACGCTGGCCGGGCAGCCAGGGGCGGGTGGACATCCGCCAGCTGCATCCGGGGGCTGAACGCCCCCTGCGCTGGAATTTCCTGCAAATCCCCAAACGCATCGAAGCTTCGCGCTATCGCACAATGGTCTGCGAATTATTTGCCAATGCCGGCCGGATGGGACCCAGGCAGCTCGGTTTCCTGCGCCGGGCGCTGACGGAAGTCTATGCCCGCCAAGGGGTTTTGTTTGGGAATATCGAGGAGTGTTTTTCGCGGCTCATCCAGGAGGCGATGAGCGAGATGAAATCAAAAAAGACGGTCAATGAGATTGAGAGTGAAA
>CAYLZI010000216.1:0-5044 GCA_964388215.1 uncultured Anaerolinea sp. | reverse complement strand
AAAGGTGAATGCTGCGGGACATCGGATTCTCCCTTCCCGCCAGTTTTACCACAAACTGTGAAGCGTTTTGGCCTGTTTTTGCCGGGCAGAAAATAGTCTTTGCCTACAGGCTGGATTTTTCCTCGATGATATGCCCGCCCGCCTCGGCCTGGGCCAGGACTGTCGTGATGGTTTCCACCAGCCTGCGGGCGGCCTCCGCGCTCAATTCCACTGCCACGCGCGCCCCCCTTCGGCTTCATTGACGAAATCGTCCGCTTCGCTCATCACGACCCGCCCACCCCAGCAGTCAACCACTGCAGAGAAAACCGGTCTCTGGCAGGCGGTCAGGTAAGCGTGGCGGCCCCCGGAGCAAGTGCCGAAAATGCCGACCTTGCCATTCCCGTTGGGCAGGGACAGGAGGAAGCGCGCCGCCCCCTCCAGGTCGCCGACCGCCTGGTCATCGGGGACGCCGCCTGCCGCGCGCGCCTTGGCGGCCACATCTTCGGGCGCGCCGTGACCGGTCCGGTAATACAGATTTGGGCAGAGCGTGGCGTATCCCATCCGCGCAAAGCGGAGCGTGGCTTCCTTGTACCACTCGTCTCAGCCGGGCATATGATGAACCAGCACCATGCCGGGGAACGGCCCGGTTCCCAGCGGGCGGGCAAAATAGGCGTTGATGACCTGCCCGTTGTGGCCGGGCAGGCTGATGGTTTCGGCCAGCAAACTTTCATATGTATTCGTTTGGTACATGGCTCCTCCTGGGTTTTGCAAACCATTTATTTTTTCTCAGCCACCTGATACGTTCCAGCCCGCGAAGCGAAAAGTTCCTCGCGGACAACTTTTCGCACAATCTCCTCAATCGGCTGCTGGCGGCCCTGGACATATTCGCGCAGGGCGCGATTAATTAATGTTTGATAGTTGCCTCCACCTGCCGCATGAACCTCGCCCCGAAACCAGTCCAGGATATCGTTGTCAACCCGAATGGTAATGCGGGTTTTATTCGCCGGAAGCGGGTCGAGCGCCCCGCGTTTGCCTTTGCTGAAATCGTAAGTTTTATCCATAGTTTGTTATCCTTGATACTGTTCGAGTTCAACCTTTTCTGCTTTTCGCGCTGAAATAAGGCGGATATTTTCTCCACGCCAGGTAAAAATGACTACCAAGACCCTGCCAAGCGCGTCCATTCCAATGCTCACATATCGCTCTTCGTCAGGATATTCATCTGGAATAGTGATGGCAATCTCATCGCTAAACACTGTCACGGCATCTGCAAAATCAATGCCATGTTTTCGCCGATTTGTCATGGCTTTTTGTGGGTCCCATTCATATTCCATGTCAATATTGTATGCACGATTGTGCATCAATACAAGAGGCAAAAAAAGCGCGGATATGTTCATCCGCGCCTGAAATCTTCTATTTGCTTTTCCTCCCTCTCCCCTTCTGCTTCCTGAACGGCGGCATATCGATGGAGAAAACCTGGCACTTGGTCGGGTCGAGAATCTTGTTCCATAAACTGGGATGGCTCTTGGCGAAACTATCCGGGTCGAGGTTGGAGGTAATCACCGTCGGCAGGTTGTCGTAATAGCGGTAATTCAAAATCTGGTACAGTTTGTCTTCGGCCCAGGCCGAGTTCATGTTGCTTTCCTTGAAACCGTCCAGAATCAGCAGCGGCGCGGTGCGGATTTCGTAAAATCGCCGGTCGAACGAGACATCCGCATTCGGGCGGAAGGTCTGTTTAAGGTAATCGAGCAGCACCGAGATGTCGGTCATAATCGCCTGTCCGCCCATCCCCATCCGGTAATGCCCGACCGCCGCCGCCAGGTGGGTTTTGCCGCAAAACGACGGCCCCAACAGCACCAGCCAGCCGCGCGGGGAATCGGCAAAGGCCGCCGCCGCGTCGTGCGCCTTTTTCAGGCGGTCGATGTGCGCCTGCGTCACCTTCTCGCGCTCGATTTCTTTATCTTTCACGGTGTAGCCGCTCGCGCCTTTGCGCTCCACCGTTTTGACCGTCACAATCTCCTGCCCGACCTCGCCCTGGCGGGCCTGCCAGTTCAAGAAGGTCATTTCGCGGACATCTTTCAGCGCCAGCATCGAAAGGCCTGGGTTGCTCGTCTCTTCGGGGTGGCGGTAATCGAGCGTCACCAGGCGAATGTGCTTCACCAGTTCTTCATCCTGCAAGCGCGAGCGGATTCGGCTTTCGATTTCGTCCAACACCAGGTTGGTCGTCACCACCGTCGGCAGTTTGTTGATGTAGCGGTAATTGATAATCTGGAACAGTTTTTCCTGGCCCCAGCCGGTCGCGTTCTGCGTGCCGAAATCGTCCATCACCAGCAGGTTGGCGCTGCGGATGTCCTCGAAGCGCGCCTCGAAGGTCGTTTCGGGGCTGTTATAGGCAAAACGCAGGCTATCGAGCAGGTCGGGGACGGTGATAAACAGGGTTGGCACGCCGCGCGCCACCGCCGCGTTGGCAATCGCCGCCGCCAGGTGAGTCTTGCCGCAGCCATACGACCCCTCCAGCAGCAGCCAGCCGTTCAGCAGTTCCGCAAAATCGTGGCAAACCGTCCGGGCAAATTCCAGGTTATCGCGTTCGATTTGGGTGATGGCGTGCTTCGACTTGGGATTGCCCGTCACGTTGAAATTCTCGAAGGTCAGGTGGCTCAAACGGTCCAGGCTGCTTAGGGCATACAACCGGGCGCGGGCTGTGGCTGCCACATCCACGCCCCGGCAGACGCAAATCTCAATTTTTCCGAACTTCGCGTGTCCCAGCGGCACGTCATAGCGCACAAACCCGACTCCCTGGCAATACGGGCAGCCGGGGTTGCCAAGCGGCTCCACCCTGGGCTTCAATTCAGTCGAGGAACTCGGAGAACTGGCTTTCGGAATATCGCCTTGCATCCTGTCCAGCGTCTTTTCGATTTTTTCTTTCATAGCCTTCGTCCTTCCAGCGCCGTAAAATCGCCGCGATGTATTTCCAGTTCCGTTTGTTGCGCTCCACCGCTATCGTGAATGCCTCGGCCAGCCACTCCGCCGGGAACTCCTGCTCGGCGTCCTTGAGCGTATCGGCCATCAGCGGCGTCAGCGGGCCGATGTTTTCTTCGTAGAGTTTGAAAATGTTCGGGCGCGGCAGCGGGATGGGGGGCGGGATTCGGGCGGATTCGCCGCCGGGGGAATTTCTCAACGCCTCGGCGGCTGCCCGCCCGCGCGGCGAATTCAACATCCACAGGCCGCCAGACTCCACTGTCAACAGCGTCCCGCGCCGCAGGGCTTTTTCCAGCCCCGCATCGACCTCCGCCGCAGACATCCGGGACATGAACCCGTTATCTTCGAGGATGTCGCCCCGCGAAATGTACCGCAAGCGCCCTTCGGCGTGCTCAATGCGCCAAAGGACATACAACGTCACCTTGAGTTCGTCCGCGTCGCGGATGTCGTTCATCAGCCGGAACAACGAATCCGGCACGGGCGTAAAGGTTTCGGAAGAAGTAAAGCCGGGGAACATATATCTCTCCGGTAGGAGCGCGGTGGCCGCGCCCCTACACTTTATCCAAATCCACCGTGCGCGTGGCCGCGTTCTCGAACTTGGTCAGGTTGTTGCGGAAAATCAAATCGACCTGTCCAACGGGGCCATTACGATGTTTTGCCACCTTCAAATGCGTGACGTTCTGCATGGCCGGGTCTTTTTCATCGCGGTAGATGAACATCACTATATCGGCATCCTGTTCCAGGCTGTTGTGAACAAAAATCTGGTTGGCAATAAAGTTATGCGTGCCAGGAACCGTTAAATCGTACACCGGCTCTTCACCATCCGGCCAAATCGATTCGATGCTGTCCCAATATGCATCACTATCGGCCAGCAATCGTAAATCTTCCGATTGAACAATTCCTGCCAGGCGCGTCGCGCGATGACGGCTGAGGTTTTGTTTGTAAAGTGCCGTGCCGCAATACGCATTCCCCAGGGCAGACTGCATTTGGCGCGAGGTCATGCTAATTTTCTGCATGGCTGGGGCAACGACCATGCGCCAGACATCATGCGGTATAACATCGCGATTCGTGTTGGTGGAATGCGCCTGCAAATGCTCGCGCACTTCTTGTAAACGCTGTTGTTTATAAGCCCCTGCCGCGCCGATTTTTTCAGCAAACATCACCAGGTCAGGCTTGCCGGTAATCGTAACACTATACTGGATTCGCCCCTTTGTGCCTTGTGGGGTGGCTCTTAATATGGCATTAATTCCGAGCCGCAATAAAAGAGATTGCACTTCACGCGCGAGTCTTTCACTGCTGCTGGCATAATATGCCATTGGGCGCGTCTTTTTTCCTTTCACCAGTTGAATGCTGCCATCGGTGGCCCATAGATGACGCAAGAAGAGTGCAATCGCCTCAGCAGGCTGCCCAAAGACCCTGGCGGGAATAAATTTTTCGTAGGAGCGCAACCCAAAAACTTCCAATCCTTCCAACCATTCGCTGATTGCGCTGCGAACACGATGCGTATGATGTCGGGTCGAGGGAAGATAGACCTGATACCAGTTCCGTTCTCGCTGGATGCGTGGCTCTATCTCGCCCGTAAACACCTCCCTGGCCAGGTTGGCAACCATTTCTGCTAAATCGGGTTCGCGGGTTGTGTATTGGATGGCATGGCGAGGCAGGGTGCAACCATCTCCGAGCAAATGCCCCAGTAAAGCGAGTTCTGCATTGGTCATTGTTTGGTTGGCAGGCGATGGGTTGCATCGTGGTAGGGCGATGTAATCATCGGCCATCAACTGGTCGAGACGTTTCCAGCCGCGAATGGTCAAAAAGCGATGATTGGCAGTTGCTCGAATTGCGCGTCCCAGCCTGGTTGTGAGTTTATAAACAGGCTTCACGCCAGTTGCAAATACCCGGCTCACCAAGGCCGTTTCCAGTTTCATCGTTTGCGGATTAAAAGCCAATACTTGGAAATCTTGTTTACCATCCAGCGAGCGAATGGGGACTTCCTGTCCCGTTTCTGCCAATGCCACCAGGCTATCGCCGGTTATACACCCCGATTCTCTCAAATCCGAAAGCTGCGGTTCCTTATCGGCGCGCTGTTCGACGG
>CAYLZI010000215.1:0-5061 GCA_964388215.1 uncultured Anaerolinea sp. | reverse complement strand
TTCGCGAAGGCGGTCTGACCGTTGGCGCGGGCGTCATCACCAAGATTCTCGAATAGGTACAGAAATGACCAAGCAGAAAATTCGTATCCGCCTGAAGGCTTATGACCACCGCGTTTTGGACCAGTCGGCCAAGCGCATTGTCGAAACCGCTGAGCGCTCTGGCGCCCGTGTTGTTGGTCCCGTACCCTTGCCAAGCAAGAAGGAACGGTTTACAATACGCCGCTCCACTTTTATCGACAAGGATTCGCACGAGCACTTCGAAATTCGGACTCACAATCGTCTCATTGATGTTCTTGACCCTGATTCCAAGACGATTGATATGTTGATGCGTTTGAACCTGCCTGCGGGCGTTGATATTGAAATCAAAATCTAATTCGTTCGTCAATACATCTAACTGGTCTGGCGGGCAAGCATAGTCAGACCAGTTAGGTTGAATGAATACGGTAGGGCAAGAACGACCCTGTGCGTAGGCCAACAAATCGAATGGCCGCGGCAGGTCGGTTGACTGCCCGACTGGGAGATGATGCAGCCATAGCCCGGCTGACAGTCTCAAAAAATTTTTGTAAAGGAGAAAACCGAGGATGTTGAAAGGGCTGATTGGAAAGAAGATCGGCATGACCCAGATCTTCGATGAAAGTGGCGTTGCTTATCCCGTCACTCTGATCGAAGCTGGGCCTTGTTATGTTACCCAGATCCGACGTCCGGAGACGGAAGGATACTCCGCAGTGCAGTTGGGTTTTGGCGAGACGCACCCCAAGCGTTTGACCGGTGGTGAATTAGGCCATCTGAAAACCGCAAGTCTGCCGCCCCTGCGCGTGTTGCGTGAGTTCCGCGCCAAGACTCCGGACGTTTCTGTTGGTGACGTGTTGAAGGTTGATGTATTCGTCACTGGTGAACGCGTTGACGTGATTGGCACCAGCAAAGGCAAAGGTTTTGCCGGCGGTGTCAAGCGTTACCACTTTAGTGGTGGCCCGAAGACGCACGGCCAGTCTGACCGGCATCGCGCCCCGGGTTCGAACTCATCGGGTACGACGCCAGGCCGCGTTTACAAAGGCTCGCGCCGCCCGGGTCATATGGGCAGCGACCGGGTCACAGTGCAAAGCCTGAAGGTTGTTCTGGTGGATGCCGAGCGTAACCTGATTGGTGTTCATGGCGCCGTTCCGGGTCCCAAAGGCGGCCTGGTGGTCATCAACGAGGCGCGCAAGCAGTAATGCGCGATGGAATGGAGAAAGACGCTATGAAAGTCGACGTTTTCAATATGGAAGGCCAGAAGGTGAAGCAGGTCGAACTTCCTGCCGCCATCTTTGAAGCCCCAATTAATGTGGATTTGATGCACCAGGCTTATGTTCGTCAGATGGCGAATGCTCGCCTGGGTACGCATGACACCAAGCTGCGCGGCGAAGTGGCCGGTGGCGGCAAAAAACCCTGGAAGCAAAAAGGCACAGGCCGCGCCCGTCAGGGCAGCACCCGTGCTGCGCAATGGGTTGGCGGTGGACGTATTTTTACCCCGCATCCCCGAAAATATACCCAGCGTATGCCGCTCAAGATGCGCCGTGCTGCGTTGCGCTCTGCGCTCTCGGCAAAAGCCGCAGAATCGGGCATCGTGGTTGTGGAAAACCTGATGCTCGCCGAGCCGAAGACTCGTCTGATGGCGCAGGCGCTCAACCGCCTGGTCGGTCAATCTAGCGCGCTGGTGGTTATTCCCGAAAAATCGGCATCTTATGATGTGGTTGCCCGCTCGGCAAGCAACATCGAAGGCGCCAAGGTCTTGCTGGCAGGGTATCTCAACATCCGCGACTTGTTCAAGTTTGAGAAAGTCGTGTTGCCCTTGCAGGCGCTGGACGTTTTGAATTCCAACCTGGCATAGGAGGCGAGAATGACAACACTTTATGAAGTTCTCCGCCGGCCGCTCATCACCGAAAAGTCGAATTACCAATCTGGCAAATTGAATCAGTACGCTTTCGAGGTCGCCTCTGAGGCTACCCGCGTGATGGTTAAAGATGCCATCGAAACCTTGTTCGACGTAAAAGTGGAGCGCGTGAATATAATCAATACTGCGGCCAAGCGTGGCCGCCGCGCCCGCAGCCGCCGTTTGATGGTTCGCAAACCCGGCTACAAAAAGGCGATTGTGACCCTGAAAGCGGGCCAGACTCTCCAGATTTTTGAAGGGGTGCAGTAATGGCTGTCAAGAAATATAAACCGGTCACCCCGGGGCAACGCGGTATGACGGGTTACTCTTTCGAGGAAATTACCAAGAGTGAACCGGAACGCTCCCTGCTTGTGTCCCTGCGTAAAAAAGGCGGCCGCAATGCTTATGGCCGCGTCACCGTCCGACACCAAGGCGGTGGGAGCAAGCGTTACCTGCGTATCGTTGACTTCAAGCGCGATAAGCAGGATATTCCCGCCAAAGTAGCTGCGATTGAGTATGACCCGAATCGCACTGCGCGCCTGGCGTTGCTGCATTATGCTGATGGCGAAAAACGCTACATCCTTGCTCCGCTTGGCCTGAAAGTCGGTGATACTGTATATTCTGGCGCGGGTGCGGAAATTCGTCCCGGCAACTGCCTGCCGATTTCCAGCATTCCGGTCGGTACGATGGTTCACAATATCGAGGTGAAGGAAGGCAAAGGCGGCCAGTTGGTGCGCTCTGCCGGTACCGCCGCCCAACTGCTTGCCAAAGAAGGCGATTACGCCCAAATTCGTATGCCTTCTGGCGAAGTGCGTCTCATTCGCCAGAAATGTTTTGCAACGATTGGGCAGGTTGGCAATCTTGACCATAGCAACATCAAGTTGGGCAAAGCGGGACGCAAACGCCACCTGGGTATTCGCCCATCGGTGCGCGGTTCTGCCATGACACCCCGCGACCACCCGCATGGTGGTGGTGAAGGCCGCCAGCCGATTGGTAAGCCCGGTCCGCGCACCCCGTGGGGCAAGCCCACTCTGGGGTATAAAACGCGCAAGAATAAGCAGACGGATAAGTATATTGTCCGCCGTCGCAGCAAGACCAGCCGCTAAGGCGTGACAGGTAAACGAGGTACGAGACTATGTCTAGATCTCTGAAGAAGGGGCCGTTCATCGCCCCGAAATTGCTCAATAAAATCGAATCGATGAACCAGCGTGGTGACAAGAAGGTTATCCGAACATGGAGCCGCGCTAGTGTTATCTTCCCGCAAATGGTGGGGCATACGATTGCCGTCCATGATGGACGCCGCCATGTGCCTATCTACATCACCGAGAATATGGTAGGGCATCGCCTGGGTGAGTTTGCTCCTACGCGCACCTTCCGAGGGCACCTCTCGGAGAAGTCAACGAAGAGGAAGTAAGCCATGACAGATATCCGTGCTTATTTACGCTTCTTGCCCATCTCGGCTCAGAAAGTGCGCCTGATTGTAGATTTGGTGCGTGGAAAAGATGCCAATGATGCGCTCGACCTGCTTCGCTTTGTGCCGAATGGCGCTGCCCAGCCTGTGTTGAAACTACTCAAGTCGGCAGTGGCAAACGCTGAGGAAAACTTTGGCGTTAGCCGTGATGACTTGTACGTTGCCACCATCTTTGCTGATGAGGCTCCCACCCGCAAGTGGCGCCGCTTTGGTGCTCGCGGCCGTTTCAAACCGGTATTGCGCCGTTCGTCGCACGTTACAGTTATTTTGCGGGAACGCGAAGCCTAAGAGTAAGGAGAATATATGGGTCGTAAAGTTCATCCAATTGGTTTTCGCCTTGCTGTCAGTCGCGGTTGGCAAGGCCGCTGGTTCGCAGAAGGCGCGCAGTACCGTGAACAACTCCAGCAGGATTTCGCTATCCGTGATTTGGTACAACAAATCTCGCCCAAGGCAGGCGTTTCGCGTGTGGAAGTTGAGCGTTATTCCAACAAGGTAAAAATTACAGTTCACACGGCCAAGCCAGGCATCTTGATTGGCCGCAAAGGCGAAGGCGCTCAGAAGGTTCGCAAGGGTCTTCAGGAACTTGTGGGCAAGAAGATAGACCTTGACATCAAGGAACTCTCTGCCCCGGATACGGATGCTTACCTGATTGCCCGTAATATTTCTGACCAGATTCAGCGCCGTATTGCATATCGCCGTGCGATGAAGAAGGCTATGCAATCGGCTATGCGGCAGGGTGCCCAGGGTATCAAAATTGAAGTGGCTGGCCGCCTGGCGGGCGCAGAAATGGCTCGCACGGTCTGGTTGCGAGAAGGTCGTGTTCCGCTTCAAACCCTGCGCGCAGACATTGATTTTTCCCGCGCTGAGGCACTGACCACTTATGGCCGTATTGGCATCAAAGTCTGGGTCTATAAGGGCGAGATGAAGCAGGAAGTGGAAGAAAAAATTGAATCCACCGAGGGCGTGTACGTCAGCGAGTGAATCGCCCGTGCCTGAAGAGAGGTTGATGCTATGTTAATGCCGAAACGTGTTAAGTGGCGCAAACAAATGCGCGGCCGCATGAAGGGTAAAGCCCTGCGCGGCGCAGAGGTAAGTTTTGGTGAATGGGGCCTGCAAGCCCTTGAGCCAGGCTGGGTAACTGCCCGCCAGATTGAAGCTGCACGCCGTGCGATTGTGCGCGAGATGAAGCGTCGTGGTAAGGTCTGGATTCGCATCTTCCCGGCCAAGCCCTATACCCATCGGGCTGCTGAAACCCGTATGGGTAAGGGTAAGGGTAGTGTCGAGTATTATGTCGCAGTGGTCAAGCCGGGTCGTATGATGATAGAGATTGGCGGCCTTTCCCATGAAGAAGCCATGCGAGCGCTGAAGATGGCGCAGTACAAGTTCGCCATCCGAACTAAAATCGTTACCCGCCATGCGGCGGGGGCAGGAGAGTAAGGAATGAAAGCGAAACAAATCCGTGCCCTGTCTGCCAATGAAATCAAGGCCAAAATTGCTGATACGCGCGAAGAGATGATGAAGCTTCGCTTCCAGCAGGTGACCGGCCAGTTGACTGATACCAGTCGTTTACGCGCGCTTCGGCGCGACATCGCCCGGATGGAGACTATCCTGGCTGAAACGCAGAAGGCGACTGAATAGGAAGGTCTAGGATGAATACTCGTCGTCGTATGACTGGTGTCGT
>CAYLZI010000214.1:0-5070 GCA_964388215.1 uncultured Anaerolinea sp. | reverse complement strand
ATTAAGAGACCAAATTCCATACAAATCTTTGCGACTCTGCGCCTTGGCGTTAAGGCTTTGGCATCTTTGCTTTCAACTTAATTTTGAATTGCTGAGAAGTGACTGGCCTATTGACATCCGATTATTTCTATGTCATACTTCTTTTCATCATTCAGGGGTAAGTCATTCATTCACTGCTATCCTTTAGAAAGGAGGAGGTGATGTCTAGCATGGACAGTAACAGTATCCAACGCGGCGCAGTGGCATCCCTCCTCGGTTAATTCCAAGGAAGCCACTGCGCCAAACCGAATGCCGTCCGCAAGGGCGGCATTCTCGCATGTGTTGAGCTAAAAACCAGGCGAGAGTTCCAGCCCGGCCTGTTCAGGCAACGGGTTGGGCCGTTTGCTTTGCCTGCCAATCTTTGATGATAAATGGGATATAAAGCACAAAGCACATCACCAACCCAATGACTTCGATGTACGCGATGTAATAGGGCCAGGGCGGAAGCACATCCAGCAGGCTGGCAGTCGGCGGCTTGTGGGCAATGAACAAGTAGTTTGAGCCAATTAACTGGTTGATGACAAAAACAATGCCCATATAGACGTTCATCCACAAAAAAACGCGCCCCAGTGACTTCCAGGTTGGGCGGAATCCTTCCACCACAGTCATATAAATTGCCGCAGTCACAATCAGCCCATGCGAAATGTACGTCTGCCAGAAGCGGTAATGCGGGAAGCCGTAAGTTCCCACATCGGGCGTTAAAAGCGCTTGCAATGCCCCGGCAATGCCCATGAAATACATAAATTCATAAACGCCATAGTTGCGCGTCACCAGTGCCAGGGCCCCTACCCATACCAGCACGGAACACAAATGTAGCGGAAGCATGGTCTGGATATCCCACTGCCCAACTGCATAGTTCCAAATATGCCAACCAACTTCATTGGCCCACAAGATGATGGCTATCGCCCAGCGCAAACGGTGTCGCGCTACTTCTGTCGTGTATTTGAAATGTAACAATCCAATATTTAACAGGATAATAATGAGGAGCGCCGCAAGATGCGGTGGACCAAACATTACAAATGCCGGGCCTGCCCACTCTTTGGCAAAAAACTGTCCAATCTCCATAAGAGTACCCTTCCTTCACATCTACTCGCCAGGACGCGTTACCCGTAAGTAGATGCCAAATAGGTTTTGGCTATTTTAACTGAAATCACTCAGCGAAAGTAATTTTAACAGAATAGGGAAATGATGAGTCAGAACGAAACCAAACCAGGAAATGCAACCAAAGAAACGCCCACCAGGCCGCTCCGCGTTGGCCTATTTCAAAAATTTGCAGAGCAAATTAATCTGGGTATTTCGGCAACCGATGAAAACGGCATCATTGTCTTTTGGAATGCAGCCCTCGAAACAATGCTTGGACTGCCGGCCAGGGACGCAGTGGGACGCCCCATCTGGGAGGTTCAGTTCGGGCTGGCAAATCCAGAATCGCAAACGCGCGAACATTCGCAACACCTTCAAACACAATGCCACGAAATGCTGAAGACCGGCAAACGAGACCACCAGGGAGAATTTGTCGAAGCCGAATACCATTGCTACGATGGCAAGAAAATCATCTTGTTATCCACAACGTACGTCATCCCCAACCAATTTGGATTCAGCCTTTTTAACATTTACCTGGACCTGGACGCTATTCGCAGCGTAGACGAAAGTAAGAAGTTCACCGCCGCCAAATTTCGCGCAGTTGTAGAGCAGGCCGGGGATGGAATCCTGGTATTCGACGCGCAAGGAGTTGTGCTGGATTGGAATCAGGGCTGCGAAACGCTTCTCGGAATCCCGCGCGCCGCGGCAGTTGGCAAACGCATGGCAGATTTATTCCCCGAACTATTCGATAATGCCGACTGGAAACTCAACGACGCGAGCGCATCACTCCACGAGCAACTGACCCGCAACCTGCCGCTCATTGCCCGCAGCCAACTCCCCCGCGCCTTTGAAGGCCCGCTAACGCATAACACCGGGATTCGAAAATGGGTTCACGCCGTTACCTTTCCCATTCGTACCGAAAAGCACCGCTTGTTTGGGATGATTGCCCGCGATATGACCCAGCTAAAGCAGGGAGAACAGCGCCAGGAGCGTTACGCTCGCCAATTAGAGACCCTGCGGCAGGCCGGGCTGCAAATTTCCGCCGAACTGGGGCTAGATGCCCTGGTTTGGAAGATTGCTCCACATGCCACAGAACTGCTCAACGGCAGCGCGATGGCGCTCTACTTATACAACCCTGAAAAAGACCGACTCGAACTTGCCATCAGCCTGGGAGATAACCAACCCCAGCTAGAAAAATATGCGCAGCGCGGCGAATCACTGGCCGGGCGCGTGTGGGAAATGGGAAAATCCGTCCTTTTGGATGATTACCGTACCGGGCGCACCTCCGACCTGGGAAAATCTTACTGGGGAAAAGTGGCTGGCGCGCCCATCACCTGGGCCAGCGAATTCCTGGGCGTAATTTTCGTTTTCTCAGACCAGTCTTTTATCGAAAACGACTTAAAAATGCTGGAACTGTTTAGCGCTCACGCCGCCTCAGCGCTGCGCAATGCCCGCCTGCACCAACAAATCAGCCAGATGGCCGTTACCGATTCTCTTACCGGAATCTACAACCGCCGCTACTTCTTCGAAATTGCCGAAAAAGAATTCCGCGAATCGCTGCGCTACAAACGACCACTCTCGGTTGTCATCTTCGACCTCGACTATTTCAAAAAAGTCAACGACACGTTTGGACATGCGCGCGGCGATGAAATTTTACGCGCCGTTGTGCAACGCTGCGCCGCAAGCGTACGCCAGCCAGATACAATTGGTCGTTACGGCGGCGAGGAATTTGTCATCCTGTTGCCCGAAACAGATGGAGAGCAAGGCTTCATCCTGATAGAACGCCTGCGCCATGAGCTCGCCTCCAGCCCCATCGAAACCGATACCGCGCCCGCCTTTGTTACCGCCAGTTTTGGCATTGCGTCCATCTCGCCAGATGTCACCAACTTGCTCACCCTGCTCAATCGGGCCGACCTGGCCCTATACCACGCCAAAGAAACCGGGCGTAACCGCTGCACGTTGTGGAGCAACGATATGCAAGAGACCCCTGGCAATAGTATTTAACTTACTTGAGTTTAGAGTTCATTTTGATGCGCCCTGAAAGACAAAACGCATGGCTGATTTAGCGTGAAAAACACAAAACCTGGACACGGGTTTCACGGATTCGGCGGACTGCCCCTATAGGGGGCGCACGGATTTTTTAAGAAAAATCCATGAGATTCCCCGTGTAATCCGCGTCATCCGTGTCCAAAAGGTTTTGATTGCAAATAGATTGCCTGCATCGCGCTCTATGAACGCAAACTCTACCTGGCGCGCCCCGACGGAACCGAGACCCGCCCCATCCCACTGCCAATCGAAGTGCAGGACATTTACAGCCTGGATTGGGCCCCAGAGACAAAATAGGACTGTCGAAATAAACACACAACGGCCACCAATATTGGTGGCCGTTGCGCATTTTGCAAGGTTTTCAAGCCAGCCGTGCTTATTTTTCCAAAATAGTGATGCTCTCGATGACGTCGCCGCTATAGTCGGGATTTCTCTGCGGGTCGCGGCGGGTGATGTTGTTGACTACATCCATGCCTTCGACAACCTGCCCAAAAATGGTATAACCGCCATTCAACTGCGGAGTGGGGCCAAAAGTGATGAAAAATTGGCTGCCGTTCGTATCGCGCCCTGCATTCGCCATTGCCATCACCCCGGCTTTGTCAAAAGTCAGGTCACTGTCTTCGTTCTGAAATTGGTAGCCAGGCCCGCCAGAGCCAATTCCGGTTGGGTCGCCGCCCTGGGCCATGAATCCATCGAGGACGCGGTGAAAAGTGACCCCATTGAAATAGCCCTCGCGCGCCAGGAAAACAAAACTGTTGACAGTGATGGGTGCCTTATCGGGATACAGTTGAACAACAAACTCGCCGCCTTTGGCCATTTTGAAGGTGGCAAAATATTGTTTGGCCGCGTCAATCGTCATCGGCGGGGGGGCGTCATATTGTTTAACGGCGGCAGGCGCGGGCGGGCGGGCCTGCCCATTTGACGGGGTTGGTTCGGGCCAGAACATCCACGCGATGGCTGCAATAACCACCACCGCAACCACAATTCCAGCCAGTTGAATGACTTTTGCGCGTTGTTCCTTTTGCCGCCTGATTTCTTCTCGTCGCTTTGGCATATATTCTCCTTGTTTTCAAAATATCGCCCCTATTCTAACTTGAGTTGAGCGTTCGGGTGCAATGAAAAATTTGGTTTCAAAGCAACGTGTTTTCGTTCTTAGCCAAACCGCTCTTCCTTCCACACATCGGCCCGGTTATGGTAGCCGGCCTGCTCCCAAAAACCGCGCCGGTCGGCAGGCATAAACTCCAGCCCGCGCAGCCACTTCGCACCCTTCCAAAAATACGGCGACTCTAGCCCCAGCCTGTCAGGCAGATACCCCACCACCCCCCGCAACGGATAGCCATGGTCAGGCGTGAGCGGCTCGCCGTTGAAGTGAGTCGCCAGCAAGAAATTCTCCTGCAACACCACTTCCAACGGCAAATTGACCGTAAAACCATACTCGGCATGCTGCATCACATACTTCGCAGTCGGCTTCAGTTTGATAAGACCCTGCTCCACCAGGGTTCGGGCCGAAACGCCCTCCCAAACCGTATCGAACTTGCTCCACCGCGTCACGCAATGGATATCCATCACCAGTTTGGCGCGCGGCAACTGGTTAAATTCGCCCCAAGTCCAGCGTTGTTCGGTTTCCACCTCGCCCCAGGCGCGAAAATCCCAGGTAGCGGGGTTAAAGGACGGCACGGGGCCATAATGCAAAACGGGAAACTGAACAGTCAGCGACTGCCCCGGCGGCAGCCGCCCCTCGCTGCGAATACGCTGCTCTTCTTTTCTTCGGTCTGGGCCTTCAAATAAGAACATATCAGACTCCTTTTGTCTGATTTTGATTATACCGAGATTTTCCCAATCGTCAAAATAACTTTAGTTTCCGCTAAAAATGGATAGACAAGAGGCATTCAAACAGTTGATGGT
>CAYLZI010000213.1:0-5084 GCA_964388215.1 uncultured Anaerolinea sp. | reverse complement strand
GGGGAAGGGAATTTCCCCTCTCCCACCGGGAGAGGGGCAGGGGTGAGGGAGAAACCTGCTTTCTTGAGAACGCCATAGCTTTTCGCTTTATGGTAATGTACGGCTTTTGGTGATATGTGTATAATCTTTATAAGGATGTGTTGAGTCAGGCTGAGAAAAATCGTTATGGTTTCACTATTTAATCATCGCCCTGATAAGGTATATAATTCAACGTTGAATAAGTCTGCTGAGGTTATCTCGTGAGCATTCGTTTCAAAGTCGTGATTCCATACCTGATTTTGACCCTGGCGGTGGCCGCCATTGGGGTCTATGTGGTGACGAGTCTGGTTGCGGGGACGCAGGAAGAGCGGCTCAAAAATCAGCTGCGCGAGGTCGGTCAGACGGTTTCAAATCAGTTTGGCGTGCAAGAAAAGGAGCATGTCGAAAAGGGGCGATTGATTGCTTATACGGTTAACCTGGTTGAATCACTTCAGGCTGGAGACCGCGTTGCGCTTGAAAGGCTGGCAAGGCCCCAGGTTGAGGGAAATAATCTTGAGCAGGTACTTTTGATTAACGACCAGGGAGAAGAACTGCTGCACCTGCTCCGTTCTTCTGATGGCAGGTTGGAGAATATCGCTTATGATGTTGGGATAGGGAAATCGCAGTGGATAAGCCCGCTGTTCTTGAGCAGTTCCGACCTCCCCTCTCGCATTTTAGGGTGGAATCGAATCAACCAGCGTTATTATCATTACACCGCCATTCCCATCTTGCAAGGCAAAAAGGTTGTGGGCGTTGTAGTGATAGGCATCTCGTTGGATAACTTCCTGCCACGCCTGAAGAACACCTTGCTTGCCGATATTATTGTCTATGACAGCACAGGCAAAATCATAGCATCCACGCTGGCCGGGCAAATTGAAAATCCGTCACCCGAAAGCACTTTTTCTCTCGCCCCGGCCTCCCTTAACGATATCCTGACGGTTTCGAATGTTGTTTTTGGCGAGACGAAAATAGTTTTGGGACGTCATTACAGCATTGCGCGGGGCGTTTTGCAGGTTGGCAATGCCCGGTTTGGGGTATTTGGGGTCGTTTTGCCGGTAGATTTTGTGGTGGATGCCAGTTCTACCAGCCGTAACTTTTATTTCTTGTTGTTCGCAGCGGCGGCGATTGTTGTCGTCTTGCTGGGAGACCATATTTCGCGCCGAATCATCAACCCTCTCCAAACATTGTTGCGCGCCTCGCAGGCAGTGGCAGGTGGAGACCTGAATCAACGCACTGGAATTGTCACTGGCGATGAAATTGGAGAATTGGCAAATACTTTCGATGAAATGACCGGGCGCTTGCAAGAACGCACCAAAGAACTGGAAAAAACCTACAAAGTTTTGGAACAAATGGACCGCACGAAGGTCAGTTTTATCGAAGTCGCGGCGCATGAACTCCGCACCCCGCTGACATTGGTCAAAGGGTATACCCAGATGCTCGCCATGAAGTTCAAAGATGAGCCAGAAATGATGGGCCTGACCCAGGGCATTCTGGATGGTTCAGACCGGATGCAGGAAATCGTGGGCAGCATGTTGGATGTCTCGCGCATTGACAGCAAAATCCTGAAAATCTTGTCTGAAGATACCAACCTGGGCGTGGTATTGGCGCGCGTTTATAAGGACTTTCGAGATGCCCTCCATGAAAGGAATCTCTCGTTTGCCATGCAGGGCGTCGATGGGCTTCCCATCATTCAGGCCGACCCCGACCAATTGTATAAGGTGTTCTATCACCTGGTCATGAATGCCATTAAATATACGCCCGACGGAGGACGCATTACCGTTCAGGGGCATCTTGTCGAAATTGGTGATGGGAAACATGATGTCGAAATTGTGGTCAGCGATACGGGCATTGGCATAGACCCAGAGCATCACGAACTCATCTTCGAGAAGTTTTATCAGACCGGTGAAGTATATATGCACTCATCTGGAAAGACCAAATTCAAAGGAGGTGGCCCTGGCCTGGGATTGGCGATTGCGCGCGGTATTGTAGATGCGCATGGGGGCCGGGTTTGGGTTGAAAGCCCTGGGCATGATGAAACCAGCTTGCCGGGCTGCCGGTTCTTTGTTCGGTTGCCATTGAAAGTGAAAGAGAATGAGCACAGCCTCCCCAAAGAAGCGTGACCGCCGCAGTTTGGTTTTGATAATCTTTTTGGTTGGCTTGTTTGTGATGTTTTTGGTTGGCGAGATAGCAACCCGCCTGTCTCCTTATTGGAGACTGCCCGGCGCGAGCATG
Organism: uncultured Anaerolinea sp.; assembly: GCA_964388215.1. Lineage (GTDB taxonomy): Bacteria > Chloroflexota > Anaerolineae > Anaerolineales > Villigracilaceae > UBA5195. The sequence goes on along the minus strand of CAYLZI010000213.1, from coordinate 2,834 downwards.
AATTCATCCTTTGACCCTAACACCGAATTTGCCAATTTACCAACCAGCGCGCCTGTCGCCCCTTTGATGCCAGAGATTGGGAACACCCCATCCTGGTGGGATACGTTTCTAACCCCTTCCGGGCCGCTTAACCCGCCTGTCATCCCCGTTGTTACCTTTGTTCCGCGCGCCACTTTTTCTCCGACTGCCACGCAACCCGCAGGCTCTCCTTTGCCCACTGCCTCGCAATCCGCAACCAGCGGCCCTACAGCAACCTGGACTCCGCTGCCTTTTTATACCTGGACGCCTATTTACCCTACGCTGGTATTTCCTACCCGCACGTTTACGCCATCCAGCACGCTGGTGAGAACACCCACATTAACGAGGACGCCCACAGTAACCGCCACGCGGACCGGAACCCCTACAGTTACCTCCACGCGAACTGTAACCCCCACTTCTACAATTACCCAGACCGGAACGATTACGCCAACAACTACGGCAACCGCCACGCGAACCGGAACCGTTACCGTAACCGCTACGCCAACCGGAACGCTTACTGTAACCGCTACCCCAACCAGAACGCTTACTGTAACCGCTACCCCAACCCCCACCCTGACAGATACCCTAACCCCAACCCCAACGGCTACGCTAACGGTTACTGCCACTCCAACAGAAACCGGAACCCCCACAATAACTGCCACCCCCACGGCAACATCCACCGCCACTGCCACGCCTACCGTTACGCCAACCATTGCTCTGCCGCCGGGTAATCTCAATATTGGCCCTGGCGATGGCAGTATTTACACATTGCTCAATGGAGATTGGGTCATCATCGACATGGGCACCAGCCTGATTCAGACAAGCGGCAACGCCTCGCCCGATATGGTCTATTACGAAATGGCGGCAGGCGCGGGCATCATCATGGATTGCATTATCGTTGAAATAGGAAATTCCGTGGACGGCCCCTGGCACCAGGTAATGTATTGGTGCGATGGCAACCCAGACCTGAACACAGACCTGCGCGACTATTTACTTGAAAGTGATAATTTAGAAATTCCTGCTTCTGCGTTGTATGACCCCAATCCGCTTGTGCTGCCACCTGCAACCGGCGTGAGAATTGATATTGACATTCCCTCCGTGCCGCCTGGAAGTTACCGCTATGTGCGCTTAACCGCGCCCTCAACAGGAACCGATGCCGGGTCAGATATTGACGCCATTGGCCTTTACCCCTGATGAAAAACGTCCCGAAGGCTCAAAACCCTTCGGGACGCTGGTTTTCGTCATTCAGGATACAAATCTTTCACCAGGTACAACTCTCCCCGCTCGAAGCCTCGCTCTAAGTAATATTTGCGCGTGCCAACCGCCGAAATAACGGCCATGCGCCCAAACCCGTTTGAGCGGGCAATTTTTTCGGCTTCTTGCAACAGCCGCGTTCCCAGGCCAACATGCTGCGCCGCGCCGTTGCCCTCCGCGCCGACGGGCAGCGATTGTCCGTAAACATGTACTTCGCGGATGAGGGCGGCTCCCTCCAGGTCAGGCAGCCAGGTCGAGGGTGCGTTTTTTTCGGGCAGGGCCAGGCGAATGAAACCGGCAATTTGGTCAGCGGGGGTGAGGAAGGACAGAAAATGCTCCTCGGCATAGGAGGCGGTGTAGGTCAGGTCATCCAGTTTCAGCGTGGAAACATCCACCTGCGTCTCGCGCACTTCGCGGCAGCGGATGCAGTTGCATTTGGTCCCGCGCCGTTTCATTTCCTCGTGGACATCCTGCCGCAGCGAGGTACGCTTGTTGCCTTCCACCACATTTGTCGAGGGAATGTCGCGGATGACGCGGTTGATGCGGCAGTAGCGCGGCACGCTCGGCTTCAGGTCAGCAATCAGGTCGATGAGTTGCTCGGTGCTGTAGGGTTGGTACGCGCCGCGCTGCCAGATTTCGTATAGTTCAGCGTTGGCGAGTAATTGGTTGGGGTAGATTTTGATTTCATCGGGGCAGAAGCCCTGCCACAGCCGGGCAAAATCGACGCGGTCGCTCTCAGGGGTCGCGCCGTGCAGGTTGGGCATCCAGTGCAATACGATTTTGAACCCGGCAGCACGCAGCAGGGCAGTGGCTTGGAGCGTTTGGGCGGCATCGTGGCCGCGTTTGTTCATTTCTAAAACACGGTCATCCAGGCTTTGCGCGCCCATTTGCACTTTGGTTACGCCTAAATAACGCAGCCAGGCCAGTTCTTTGGGCGTAATTTCATCGGGGCGGGTTTCGATAACCAGGCCAACATTGCGGTGCGGGGCTGTTTCGTTGAGGGCATGGGCAATCGCCAGTTCACCGGGGGCGCAGCGTTCAACCCCCTGAACCCAGCCGTGCGGGGCAGGGGTGTTCAGCGCATCGAAACAGCGTTTGACAAACCATTCCTGGTAATCGCGGCGGTAGGCGCTCCAGGTGCCGCCCAGAATGAGCAGTTCGACTTTCTCGGTGGGGTGTCCTATCGCTTCCAGCGCTTCGATTCGTGAGCGAACTTGCGTGTAGGGGTCAAAGTTGTGTTCCAATCCGCGCATCGCGCCGGGTTCGTCGGGCAGGTAGCTTTTGGGCATGCGCACATCAGTTGGGCAGAAGATGCACTTGCCGGGGCAGGGGTAGGGCTTGGTCAGGACGGTGACAGTGGTCACGCCCGAAAGCGTGCGCACCGGCTTCATGCGGATGCGTTCGAGCAGGCTTTTATTGGGGCTTAATTCGCCGCGCGCCGTCATTTCGTGATACGCAGCCACCAGCGCGGCTTTGGAAAGCACGTTGCCGCCCGGTATGGGGTTCTCGCGCAGGGCATCCAGCGGGTCGGCGCCGTTGATGATTTCATCCAAAACAACCCG
>CAYLZI010000212.1:0-5106 GCA_964388215.1 uncultured Anaerolinea sp. | reverse complement strand
AAGCACCTCGACTCACGCGACCCAGCCCACCCGCGCCGGGCCAACTCCAGCTACCTGCTCTCTGGCCTGGCCGTCTGCGCGCGCTGCGGCTCCCCACTCTCCGGGCACTCCAGCCCCCAGCGCAACGGAACCCGCGCCGAAGCCTACATCTGCTCCAGATCGATCCGCAATCCCGGCCAGTGCCAGCGTAACCGCATTCCGCGCCAGCTGTTCGAACGCACCATCAACGAACTGCTGATCGAAAACATTCTCCAGCCCGACAACATGCGGGCCGCTTACTGGTTCGCCCAAGATCAAGACGCCAGCCGACTGCGTGAGCTGCTCGACGAACGCGCCGAAATCACCAAGCGACTCGCCAATACCCGCCGCCAGTTGACCAACATCGGCGACGCCATTGCCGATCACGGCAAAACCAAAACGCTCCTGGCGTCTATGGATCACCACGAAAAGCGAGAAACCGAACTCGAAACCAAACTCGCCGGGCTGGACCAACAAATCAACACAGCCGTCCGCGAACTTCCACGCCCCATTCTCGAACGCCGCCTGGCTCGCCTGCGCGCCACCCTGGAAACATCCACCGACCTCGATGAGCGCCGCGCCATCCTGCGCGGTCTGCTGCACCAAGTCACGGTCCAGCGCGACGGCAACCTGCTGCACGGCGAAATCACCTTCTACTACCCTCCCCTCGACCTGGGTGACGACTCTGACTCGCCCGACGATCCTACGCTGTACCCGCCAGACCCTGACCGCCCCGGCCATCGCCGCCCCGCTGTGCCAACAGTTCACGACCCGCCAGGGGCGCTCTTGCAAAAAATAGCCAACAATAATTCGTTGGCTATTTTTAAAAAATGGTGATATTCTCTGAAGTGCTATCCTTTCATACATAGAAAAAACTAACGGTAGCCGTATGAATAGTCATTATCACATTGCGCCGGTTGATTTTCCCCAGGTTTTTCAACGAATCCGTATATCGAATAAGGAAACAGTCGCCCCACTCATCCTATGCATTTCACCGTGCAGAAGCGGGTCAACCGTTTTGTTGCGGGTATTTGGCGCGAGCGGCATCCCATCCTATTATCAACCCTGGAAAAATGTCTTACGCTGGGCCATGCAAGGGGATGAGTATTTTTGGGATTTCATTAACGGCGAGACGCCAATTTTCATCAAAGAAACCATCGGCCCCTATACGCGCATCGAAACCGAGTTCAACCCATTCGACGTGGTACAAGCCATCGGATACCCTATCGAAAAATTACGGCTGATTCTTGTTGCGCGCGACCCGCTACAAACCTGGTCTTCGTGGCTCTGTCTATGGGGTGAAAAAACCAACCTGGAGATTTTCCTGGCCGCCTTCGAGCGGGTGGAATTTATTCGTCAGCAAATCAAAGCCGCCGGGCTGCCGCTCGTTCATTTCATCTACGAATCGGTTCGGGATTACGGGGCTGAATCGGCCATCAGGAATATGTTCGCGCAATTGGGGCTTCCCTTCACCAGCCGGGCCGTTACAGGCTGGCATGACCTGCCACCATTTGGCGAGACGGGTTCAAATATCTTTTATCCACAAGAACCGGAAGCGTTTTGGGTGGACAACATCCACGAAAAAGTGGAGACTGCCAATAGTTTGGAGTACTTCGCCCGTGGTGAGCCTTTGCCAGGCATTGCACCTGAACTGGCGGCCTGGCTGCGCGCCAGCACTGCGCAAAAATGGTACGAATCGTGGCGCGAAGAAAATTATTCCAGTATGAATATGGGACAGGCAAGTTGAATGAAAAATATCTTCCACGAACTTAATAAGCCCACAACGCTTATAAATTCCATATCGATTGGGTTAATTGTGGGGTTAGTCGCCCTGGTGAACACCATCACCTATGGCGTGTTGATTTATAGCCCAACCGGAGACCCTGCCAGCGGGGTCATGCTGGCGCTTATCAATGGGTTGGTACTTGCGTTTTTGTTTGGCGCTTTTGGCTCGGTGCCTGGCATGGTGGCTTTTCCGCAATCTGCCATGACGCCGGTTTTTGCAGGGCTGGTGGCAAGCGTGATTTCTATGATGCAGGGCCAAAGTCAGACAGCAATCACAGCCACTGTATTAGCATCTGTCTTGCTGGCATCATTAACTGTCGGACTAACGTATCTGCTGTTGGGTTATCGTAAATTAGGAGAACTGATTCGCTTCATGCCTTACCCTGTTTCGGGAGGTTTCCTGGCCGGGCTGGGGTGGATTCTCTTAAAGGGTGGGATGGAACTTATCATTGGGAAATTTTCTCTGGAAAAATTCTTATCACCCGACTTGCTCATATTCTGGCTACCAGCCCTGGCATTTGGAATAATCTTCTTCTTCATCCAACAAAAAAGCACTCTTACCTGGCTGAACCCTTTATTAGTGATAGGCTCAGTGGTGATTTTTTACCTGGTCGGCTTGCGCTTTGCTTCGCCAGATGCACTGCGCGCATCTGGCTGGCTTTTGAATATTTCGCAGCCAAATGCGAATGCGATTTTCCAATACCCGCTTTTAACTATGCTCGATGATATCAACTGGGGCGTCCTTATTTTGAATGCCGGCAACGCCCTGGTCTTGATTTTTACGGCACTCATTAGTTTACTGCTGAACATCAATGGAATCGAGATGGCTGCCAGGCAAGATATTGACCCCGACCGCGAACTGCGGCTGGCAGGTATAGGGAACATATTTTCGCTATTCGCAGGCGGAGGGATTGTTGGCTACCCATCGGCTGGCCTGACCATCGTCGCGTATAAACGCGGTCAGCCGGGGAGACTTTTGAATTTTGTCGTCGCCAGTTTGTTCGGGCTGGCGCTGTTCTTTGGGTTACAGTATCTCAGCTATTTGCCGAATTTCGTGATTAGCGGCTTGTTGATTTCATTGGGTCTCAATTTTATCTACGAATGGGTCTACCAGGGCTATGTTAAATTTTCTATTACAGATTACCTGGTGGTATTGGCCATCTTTTTTACGGTTGTATTCGTAAATTTACTGAGCGGGGTTGGCCTGGGCCTGGTGCTGATGGTCATTATCTTTGTGGTCAGTTACAGCAAGGCCAAAGTAATCCGCAGCGTCCTGACAGGCAAAACCTTCCAAAGCAACGTTGACCGGCCAATGAAACATGCGGCGTACCTGAAAGAACGCGGCGCTCAAATGTTGATTTTGCGTTTGCAGGGATATATATTTTTTGGAACAGCGCATTCAATATACAAACAGGTTAAAAGCCGCATCGCAGACTCGGAACAGGCCCCAGTACGATTTGTCGTAATCGATTTTTCGCAAACGGCTGGCATCGATTCTTCCACTGCAAAGGTTTTTAATAAATTAGGCTATCTGTCTGAAACGACAAAGTTTTCATTGATATTTGTTGCCATGAGCGAAAAGGTGCTGAAAAAATTGACCATTAATGGCTTCGACCTCGGCAGCGCAAATTTTCGCACTTTTGAGACCCTGGACTACGCAGTAGAATGGTGTGAATCTTTCATATTGGGGTCTTCTGATATGACAGTCATCACTTCACGCAGCCTGGTGGAAAACCTGGGCGCGTTTTTCGAGCCGGAAGAGTTCAAAATGCTGTTTGGGTATATGCAACGGCTCGACGTGCCCGAAAAACATCTTCTGATTTCGCAAGGCGAGGAATCGCCAGGGCTTTACCTGATTGAGCGCGGGCGCGTAACAGTTTACCGTGAATTAAGCAACAACCGCCGCCTGCGCTTGCGCACGATGGGCGCTGGCACCAGCGTAGGAGAAATGGGGCTCTATGGCGGCGGCCCGGCCTCGGCAACGGTACAGGCAGACGTTCAAAGCGAAATCTATCTCCTTTCACAGGATAAATTGAAAGAAATAGAATCTCAAAACCCGGCGCTGGCGGGTAAGTTTCACCGGTATATCATCCAGTTGCTTGGGCAGCGATTGCAGAATACGACAGCCAGCGTGCAGGCGTTAATGGAGTAAATCTTGATAGTGTGGGGCGGAGGCATTTCCGCACCCCGAGGCGGTTTCTATGAATCGTAGACTTATAATTTCTATTGGCATCCTGGCAGGGGTAGTATTGATTGGATTGCTTGTCGTCACATCCAATTGGTTTACCACATCCCAAAAACAGGCGATTCCCCTGTATGTTGCCGTCATGCTGGAACGGGAGAAAGTCCAGGGGTCAGACGAACCCTTCCCTGACAGCGTGGACGCAATGCGCGGCGTCGAATTGTGCGCGGCAGAAATCAACCAGGCCTGGCGTCAGGGCGTGGCGCGTCCACGGGAAATCAGGGTCGATTTTTACTACGATGAAAACCAGACCGAGGTCGGTCTGGCGCAGGCAAATAAAGTGGTCGAAACCAACCGGGCCTTGGTGGTATTGGGACATGCCCAATCACAGGTCTCGAAACCGGCGGGCGAAATTTACGCCCAAAATGGGATTCCCGCTATTACAGGCTCGGCCATCAATGACGATGTAATTGTGGGCAACGAGTGGTATTTCCGCGTCTTGCCGAACAGTTCCGCCCAGTCGCGTCAGATGGCGCACTATATTTATCGCGTATTGGAACAAAAAAAAGCGACCGTGATAGAAGGCCAGAACGATGCATTTGCCCAGATGTTCGCCAATGGATTCCGGGAAACCTTTACATCGCTGGGCGGCGAGATTTTGGCAACATATCAATACTCCCGACCCCAGGGCAACCAACTGACCGATGAAATGAACGGAATTATCACCAGCATTTGGAGGGAGTCCCGCCGCGCAGAAGAGCCGGGCATTTTGGTTTTTGCTACCCGCGCCAATGAAGGCGCCCTGTTCATGATTGGCCTGCGCGACCGAGGCGTCAACAACCTGGCGTTTGGCCCCCACCCCTTTGCCAACTTCCTGTTCCTCTCCACAATCGACACCGCGCCACGCTCCCGGGAAGCCAATTTTTACTCCAACGGCATCTATGTCCTTGCGCCGGTTGTGTTCGATACCGCCGGCGATATAGGGAAAGTCTTCCTGGCCGATTTTCGGGGAAAATATAATGTTGACCCCGGCATGAAAGCCGCCACCAACTGTGACGCGCTCAAGGTAGCAGCCAAAGCCATCGATAACGCCCTCATCTCCGGCACGCCCGGAACCCTGG
>CAYLZI010000211.1:0-5158 GCA_964388215.1 uncultured Anaerolinea sp. | reverse complement strand
CGAACTTGCGGGTTGGCCTGAAAGCGCTCATCAAGGCCGCCTGATATTTATGTCCATGGCTCGACTAATTGGACAGCCCCTTTTCATTTCCCACATCCATCAAGATTTGGAATGAAACAGGACTAAAATACAATAGAGACGATGGATACAACCCAGCATTTCCCAATTAGCAAGACGAAAATCACCCCCCCGCGCCGCCGGATGGAGTTAATTTCGCGCCCCCGGTTAATTGAGACTCTCCACGCCTTGCTGAATAAAAAATTGGTGTTGGTCTCTGCGCCTGCCGGGTATGGAAAAACGTCCCTTTTGATAGATTTCGTCTCATCGAGCGAAATCCCTGTTTGCTGGCTTTCCCTCGACATATTAGACCAGGAGCCGCAGCGTTTTCTTTCTTACCTGATTGCCTGCCTGCGAGAGCGATTCCCCTCATTCGGCGCTGAATCATTGGCACTGCTCAATAACATGGCATCTATCGAGAAGGAAAACGAACGCCTGGCAATCATACTGACCAATGAAATTTTTCACCACATCCACGAGCATTTTGCCATCGTTTTAGACGATTACCAGTTCATCGACCCGGTTTCGCCGCTGCGCGCTTTTATCAATCGCTTTATCCAACTAGCCGGTGAACACTGCCACCTGGTTTTGGTCTCTCGCATTTTACCGGCCCTGCCAGATTTACACCTGCTGGTGGCGCGCGACCAGGTGGGCGGCTTGGGGTTAGAAGACCTGGCCTTCCTGCCCAATGAAATTCAAACCTTATTTTCCCAAAACGCCAACCGGCCCATTTCGACAGAAGATGCCGAACTTCTGGCCGAAGAGACGGATGGTTGGATTACCTCCATCTCACTTACCCGTCTCTCGTTGGGCAAAACGCGCAGCCAGCCGAAAATGCCGGCGGCCCGCACTGGCATTGAACTCTACGATTACTTTGCCCGCGAAGTGTTGGATAAACAAACCCCACCCATGCGGGAGTTTCTCCTGGTCACATCGTTATTCGAGGAAGTGGATGCCGAGATTTGCGAAGCAGTGCTCAACCCGCTCCTGCCCGCTTTGCGCGAAGAATGGCGGGCTTTGTTTGGCGCGGTTCAGAAGAACAACCTGTTTGCCATCCCAATGGGCAAAAAATCAGGCTCGTTTCGTTATCACCACCTGTTTCAAGACTACCTGCAAGCCATCTTGCAGGAAGAAAATTCCGAAGTCATCCGCAACGTGATGCGCCTGCTGGCGGTTTATTATGAAGAAAGGCAAGATTGGGAAAAAGCGCACCACATCTACGAACACAATGGCGACCTAAACGCCCTGGTGAAACTGCTAGAAACCTGCGGCACCCACCTGATTCGGAATGGACGCATCGCCATGCTAGGAGATTGGCTAGACCGGCTGCCAGTTTTCCGGCTTCAGCAAAATTCCCGATTAATCTCGTTGCAAGGGGTGGTGACCCACATTCGGGGCGAGACCCAGGCCGGAATTTCACTGCTTAACCAGGCAGAAAAAAGCCAGCGAACGGTCAACGATGTCGAAAACCTATCTGTCACCCTGGTGCGCCGCGCCGCAGCCTTCCGCGATTCGGGAAATTATGCCCGCGCTTTATCTGACGCCGAAGAAGCGATTACGCTCACCAGCGGCAGCCAGGACCCGTACGCGCAATATAACCTTGCCGCCGCCCAGCGCGTTAAAGGGATGGCCTTATTCAGGCTGGGGCGGACGGCAGAATCGGTAGCGTGGCTCGAAAATTCTCTCAGCCTGTTCAGCGCCCTCAACGACCGGAACTATATTCCCATTCTCGAAATGGAACTGGGGGCTGTTCATAACGTTTTGGGCGAGAATGAAATTGCCACCAAACTTTACCTGAGCGCCCTAAAAGCCTGGGAGACAAGCGGTAACCTGGGCTGGCAGTCTACGCTGCTCAACAATCTCGGCGTGCTGTACCACCAGGGCGGAGAGTATGAAAAGGCTTTTCGCACATTTGAAACTGCCATAGACTGCGCCCGGCGCAGCGATTATGTGCGCGCGCAGTCTGTGGCTTTAAGCAGCCTGGGAGATTTGCTGCTCGATTTGCAGGAACTCGAATATGCCGTTGAATGTTATGAGCAGTCGTTAGTCATAGCAACCCAGCGTCAACACTCTTTTTGGATTTTTTATAACGAGGTTGCCCTGGCGCGCGCTGCCAGGCTGAAAAAGCAATATGACGTTGCCGCAAACCTGTTGCAAGATTTGTTGGCCCGCATCAGCCTGGATACTTCAGCGGGAGAAGAGGCCCTCTTCCGGCTGGAATCGGGTTGTTTTCTGTTAGAGACAAACAAACCCAGGCAGGCCGCCGAAGAATTGACGCTGGCCAAGCGACTGTACGAACAGGATGGACGCCCACTCGAACTTAATATTTGCCGTTTGTGGCTGGCCAAAGCCTGGATTGAATCTGGGCAGCCCGAATTCGCCTGGCCGCTCTTGCAAGAATTCACCCAAGATTACCGGGCAATGAAAGAAACCACCCCCTTGCACGTCATCGCTGGGCAGATGAAAAGCCGGTTCGACAAAACCCCCATTCCTCCAGAATTATCACCCACAATGCGGCAGGTTTTTACCCGCGCCAACTTGTTTATTGCGAAAATCCCGGCCTTGCGCAAAAAATTGCGCCAAATCTCCAAATCTGCTTTTATTTCGCAGCCGCAGCTGGTCATTCATGGCTTTGGCCCAGCTCAGGTATATCTTAATGGAAGAAAAGTGCCTCTTTCAGAGTGGCAAACCCGCGAAACCCGTGACCTGTTTTTCTACTTCCTGCAATCACTGCCCCAAACAAAAGAGGACGTGGCCGCCGCATTCTGGCCCGATATCAGCCCAGAGCGCATGAAGATGCGCTTCAAAACGAACATGTACCGCTTGCGCCACGCCATTGGGCAAGAAACAATCCTTTTTGAAGGGGAACGCTATCGCTTCAATACCGAGATTGACTACGACTACGATGTGGAAAGCTTCGCCAAATTCCTCGAGCGGAGCAAATCAACCGCCGGCAAGGAAGAGGAAATCCGCAGCCTCCAATCTGCCGTTGCGTTGGTGAAAGGCGTTTATCTATCTGATGTTGACCTGGAGTGGGCCGATACAGAACGCGCCCGCTTGGAATTAAACTACCACGCAGCACTGAACCGACTGGCCGTTTTATACCTAGAATCGGGCCAGCCCATTCGCGCCATCGAAACCTGTCAAACCGCGCTCAAAGCCGACCCGCTGCTGGAAGATGCCTACCGGCTAAGTATGCGCGCCTACGCTGCGTTAGGCGACGGCGCGGCCATTGCGCGCGTTTACCAGACCTGCCGGGCTGTGCTTATGGATGAATTGGGGGTCAATCCATCCGAAGAAACCGAGAAACTGTACAAAAAACTGCTCAAACGTTGAGTTCTGTAGTCATCTTTGTAGCCTGGGATGAGGTAATCTATAGAAAATCTATCCTACCCATTCTACAAAAGGTGTCTCATGAAAACCGTAACCGCTCAATTCGCATCCCTCGTTTCCAAAATTCAGAAGCAGCACATTCAATTCGTTCTCATGGCATTGGTTGCGCTGATGCTTGTCCTTGGCGCGGGCGCCCCGGTTGAAGGCGGCACAATCGGTCATTAATGATTCTCGCTTCTGCTGTTGTTTTCGGGATTGTATTTGGCCTTTTGGTTGCCAGGTGGAACAAAGAAACCTGGCGGCCTCCGGCACTCAGCCACTCATGGCTCGTGGCTGTCTTCTTCTTGCCACAACTGCTGGCCTTTTTCTTGCCAGCCACGCGAAACCTTTTTCCTGACCCACTCGCCGCCGCAAGCCTTGTCATTTCTCAATGCGGGCTGCTCCTCTTCTGCGCCCTGAACTGGCGGACGGCGGGGGTATCCATCCTCGCGATTGGATTGTTCTTGAACCTGGTCGTCATCTTTGCCAACGGCGGGTTCATGCCAATCAGCACCGAAACCGTCTCGCACCTGGTTTCGCCCGATACTGCTTCGCAATTGGAAGTTGGCAAGCGGCTGGGCGTCTCCAAAGATATTTTGCTCGCCCCCAATACGATTATTTTTCCCTGGCTGGCAGACCGTTTCACGCCGCCCGACTGGATTCCCTACCGCTTTGCATTCAGCGCCGGGGATATCTTCATCGGGCTGGGCGCGTTCATTCTCCTGGCCTTCCCGGCCAATCAAGCGGCCTCCATGCCAGAAAGGTAGTGTCAATCATGTTAACAAGCCCTATTTTAGAGCAGCGTGTTACCCTTCAAAAAACCGATGTAGATTTTTGCGAAATTAACCGCGTTCTTGCCGCCGCGGTGGTCAGCAAAAAGTTTTGCGCCCTGCTGTTAAGTGACCCGGCCCGAGCAGTTGCGCAGGGCTATGCTGGAGAACAGTTCGCCCTCTCAGACGCAGAGCATGACCTGCTGCTCTCGGCGCGAGGCTGCTCCTTGCAAGAAATTGCCCGGCGGGTTGGCGAGGCAAATTCCTGTCGCCCAGTTTTTAAGATGCAGCCGACAATCCCAGGCAGCATCGAAACCCAAATGCCAGCATTTTAGAGAATGCGAGAAACGCCGCTGGCGGGCTACTGGGGGGAGTTCCGCTTGAGTGAACTACCTTCCACCCTCGAAGGATTATTACAGGTACTTGCGCTCCGCGACGAGGAAACCCAAGGACATACGCAAAGAGTTACCGGCATCACGATTTTATTGGCGCGCAGGTTGGGCATCCCTGAACCTCAAATTGACCTGATTCGTCAGGGTTCGATGTTGCATGACATTGGCAAAATCGGCATCCCCGATTCGATTTTGCTGAAGCCCGGCCCGCTCACGCAAGAAGAGCGGGTTATCATGGAAAAACACCCGCTCTACGCCTATCAGATTCTTTCCCGCATCGAACACCTGAAACCGGCCTTTGAAATTCCCCTCTATCACCACGAGAAATGGGATGGCAGCGGCTACCTCTATGGCTTAAAAAGAGAAGAAATTCCCTTTGCAGTTCGGTTGTTTACCTTTGCCGATGTCTTCGATGCGCTTACCTCCGACCGTCCCTACCGCAAGGCTTATTCCAGGCAAAGGGCAATTGCGCACATTAAAGCCCAAATGGGAATCACCTTTGACCCAAGCATCACGCCCATTTTTGAGCGCATGATGGAAGAAGTTGAGTACCTGTTTTAGGTAACT
>CAYLZI010000210.1:0-5182 GCA_964388215.1 uncultured Anaerolinea sp. | reverse complement strand
TCATGCCGGAGTCCAACGTCTCCTGACGTTGGTTGTCATCCAAAATCGAGGAGTTGTAAATCCAATTGAGCGGGCCGGAGAGCGAGTTGTCGCTGAAGACTGTCACCGGCAGGTCGTTGGTGATGAGGGTCGTTCCGGGTTCGAGCGAGGGCGCGCGCCAGGACATCTGCCAGAAAAAGGCGCGTTGGGTGTCCCAATCGCGGCGGTAGGTGGCGTTGGTCTGGAAGTGTTTGCCAACCGAGAAGCCGATGAGCAGGGCCAGCAGGGTCAGTTGCAGGCGCGGGAAACGGGATAAAAATCCCAGCAGGGCGGCCAGGATGAGGCTGGAACCGAGTATGAAGGATAGGCTGAATCTATCAGCGGAGAAGTGCAATTGGGGCAGGGTGCGCTCGCCAACCAGCCAGAAGGCGCCGCCGCCGAGCAGCCAGGCAATGAAGCCGAGGAGCAGGAAAGAGTAATTGGTGATTCTTAATTCGATATTCGGGATGCGATATTCGATATTTGATGCTCGGAGGACGTAGAGGCCGGCGAGGAGGGTGGCGGCTAATGCGAGGGTAAAGGCTGCGATGGTGGTAAACAGCCCCAGAGCGGAGGCGTCTACCGGCTCGAAGGGCAGGATCCAGGTTGCGGGGAGAGTCACCCAAAAGGCCTGGAGCATGTTCCAGAGCAGTTTTCCCATCCCCAAAAAGAAATTGGCGCGAATATCATCGAGGGTCTGGTAAGAATAGCTGGCGTTTTGGTTGGAGAAGAAGAAGGCGCGCCAAAACGTAACAAATAAAAAAATAGACAGGTAAGGCAAGTAAAAAATGGCTGCGCACTTAATTTTTGGTTTTTCGGCCAGGAGCCAGAACAAAATGATGCGGAAAAATTCGAGGAAGTAGAAATATTCCATCGTTAGCAGGTTGACGATGGAGAGGGCCAGGGCGGGGATGTGCCAGCGCCAATCTTTTGTTTGAAGGGCAAGGACACTGAAATAAAGCGAGAGCAAGAAGGCGTTGAGGACGATGTAGAAATGGGTGTACATCAACGCGATGAAGTTCTGTCCGAGGCCGGGGTAAACGAGAAAGAGCGCGGCAACCCACAGCGGCAGGCGAGATTGCGGGAAGAGTCGGCTGAAGAGCTTCCAAACCAGCACGCCGGTCAGCCAGCGCAGGAGAATCATCAGGATTTGCCAGGCCCAGGGGTGCGGGCCGATGAGCGGAAGCATGACCTGGTAAATCATCCCCCAGAATGGACGGCTGGTGGAAAAGGTTTGGGTGAGGGCGGCAGGGCCGAGGCGGTAGTAAATCCACGTCCAGGGGGCTTCGTCCCAATAGAAACCGCGCTCCCAAAAGAAGGGGGCATAGGCCAGCAGGGCAAGGGCGAGGAGAAAAGATGAAGGATGAAAAATGAAAGATGAAAGACGGGAGCGGAGGGTCATGCGGCTTCTCTCAGGCAGGGATGGGTAAATCATACCATGTCACCTGCCAACCGGGATTACCTCCATTTTCAAGCGCGCCCAAAAATGCGGGGGTTGCCGTTTTTTTGCACAGGGCAACGAGAGGGTCAGATTCTGCTCTTGCAAACTGCCCCATTCGGGGGAGCAAGGTAATAGGATGCAATTTGTCCTATTTATTGTATACTATGGATGCTGATTTCAAGGTATTTAAGATACGGAACGGAGGAAAAGCATGGACCCATTTGCCGCAGCCGGGGGAATCACTATTGTTTTCATCATTCTTTCGGTGTGCTGTACGCTGCTCATCACAGTTGCAGCCATCGCTGTGCCGTTTATCATCATCCGCCGCATGAGCCAGAACAACCAGAAAAAGGCTGAGGCATTGATGGCGACCGGCCAACAAGGCGAGGCCACCATTCTGGCTTTGCAGGATACCGGGATGCGCATCAATGATGACCCGCGCGTTGCCGTTGTGATGGAAATCCGCATTCCAGGCTACGCGCCTTACCAGGTACAGAAAACCATCACCCTGCCGCTGATTCGCATGTCACAGGTGCAGGTTGGCTCGGTGGTGGCTGTGATGGCCGACCCAAGCCAGCCGAACAATCCCGACAAAGTGGGGTTGTTGCTGCGGTAAAAGCGCATCGCGCCTTTATCCACAAATTTTACAGATTTCGCAGATTTTTCGGCGCAATCTGTGAAATTTGTGTTTTTTAGACTCTCCTAACCCGAACAAGCCGGAACCAAAAAGCCTGAAACACGAAGGACACAAAGGTCACAAAGGAAGACCCTTAAAAAACTTTGTGTGCTTCGTGTCCGCTTGCCCCGCGAACTGGGTGGGGTTGTGTTTAAATTTTCTTGCTTTTTGTACAAGGATTCAACTTCAAAGGTACTATTTTGGGTGTGAGGAGGGAATAGGGGGCCGAGAAACCATCATTTTGCGCCAGATGTGGTTTAATCATTTCATGCAACTTGCCCCACTCCTCTGCAAAGCCTTCACCGCCCGCGCTGAGTTGTTTGATTCTAAACATCAGGCCGCCTTCCGCCTGTTTAATGGCTTCTACGAAGGCGAGCCAAACCTGCTGGTAGACATCTACGCCACAACCGCCGTGCTATACAACTACGCGGATGTGCCTTTCGAGGGCGCCGCCGCCATCCGCGCGGCGATAGAGGTCATCCGCGCCGAACTGCCCTGGGCGCAGGCCATGATTGTCAAAACCCGCAACGGCAACCCGCAAGAAAAGCGCGGGGTGCTGGTTTATGGGCAAAGGGCTGATACACGCATCGTCGAACACGGAGTCCGCTACAGCGTGGATTTGACCATGAACCAGGATGCGAGTCTCTACCTCGATACGCGCAACCTGCGCGGGTGGGCGCTGCAACATCTCGGCGGGAAAACTGTCTTGAATACGTTTGCCTACACAGGCAGCCTGGGAGTCGCTGCTCGGGCGGGGGGAGCGGCGTGGGTGGTGCAAGTTGACCGCAACCGAGACTTCCTGAACGTCGCCAAGGCATCCTACACCCTGAACGGATTCCCCATCGAAAAACGCGATTTCCTGGCGGATGACTTTTTCCCCGCCATCAGCAGGCTCAAACGTGAAGGAGCATCGTTCGACTGCATTTTCCTCGACCCGCCCTTTTTCTCGGTCACAGGCCGGGGACGGGTTGACCTGGAAGGCGAAAGCGAACGGCTGATTAACAAGGCGCGCCCACTGGTGAGCGATGGCGGCTGGCTGGTGGTGGTCAACAATGCGCTGTTCGTGCCAGGACGCGACCTGATGGGCATGTTCGATTCGCTGTGCGGCAACGGGTATCTATCGGTCGAGGCCATTCTCCCCGTGCCGGAGGATTTCACAGGCTACCCGCACACCTGCCTGCGCGCCCCGCCGGTTGACCCCGCGCCTTACAATCACCCGACCAAGATAACCGTACTGCGGGTAAGAACCGGGAAACAGGTAAACAGGAAAACCGGTAAACAGGAAAACAAGTAAACAGGGAAATAAGCCATGGAACTTTCCGAATCCATCCACCTGCTCGGCGGGCTGCTGGGCAAAGTCATCGCAGAACTCGAATCACCGGCCATTTTCGAGGTCGAGGAACGCATTCGCGCCGAGGCCAAAGCGCGCCGGGCAGGCGACCAGCGCGCTGAAGCGCGCCTGCAAGCGGCACTGCAAACCCTGACCCCGCCGCAGTTACGCGCTGTCGCCGCCGCTTTCGCCACCTATTTCGACCTGGTTAACCTGGTGGAGGAAAGTTTTCGCGTCCATGTTTTGCGCCAGCAAGCGGCAGAATTGTTCCCTGCCCCCATTCACGACTCCATCGAAGAAGCCATCCTCACGCTCAAAGAAAGCGGCGTGACCAGCGAACAAATGGCGGCCCTGCTCGAAAATCTCTCCATCGAACTGGTGCTAACTGCCCACCCCACCGAAGCCCGCCGCCGCACCGTGCTTTCCAAACTCCAACGCATTGCCTCCCTGCTCGAAACGCACAACCGCAGCGACCTGCTGCCACGCGAAAAAGACGAACTGGCAGAAGCCATGCACGCCGAAATCAGCGCCATGTGGCTGACCGACCGCGACCGCGCCGCCAAAATGGCCGTTACCGATGAAGTGCGCACCGGCCTGTACTTTGTCGAATCGGTCTTCTGGGAGGCCATCCCGCGCATCTACGCCGACCTCGACCACGCCCTCGCGCAACACTACCCCGGCCTGCGCGCGGGCCGCGCCTGGCTGACCCTCGGCTCGTGGATGGGCGGCGACCGCGACGGCAACCCCAACGTCACCCGCGAAGTGACCGCCGAAACCCTGCGCCTGCATCGCGGCCTGGCCATCGAAACCCACCGCCGCGCCCTGCACGAAGTCGGGCGCGGATTGAGCCTCAGCGCCCAGCGCCTGCCGCCGCCCGCCGACCTCGTCACCTGGATAGAAACGCGCCGCCCCTACCCCGAACACGTCGCCTACATCGCCGGGCGGTACGCCTTCGAGCCTTACCGCCTGGTCATGTCGCTGCTGGCCGCCGAACTGGGCGAAGCCTCCAGCGAAGACATGAAATCGAACCTGTTGCGCCAGCACCCGCGCCCGGCGCGCATCACCCAGGCTGGCCTGCAACGCCCGCTCGAAATCATCGCCGCCAACCTTCCACCCCGCATCGCCCAAAACAAGCTGCTCACCCTCCAGCGCCAGGTCGAAATCTTCGGCCTGCAAGCCGCCCGGCTCGACATCCGCGAAGATTCATCCAGACTAAACGCCGCCCTGGGCGAGGCGCTGCGCGCGCTGGGGAGTTGCCCCAATTTCGAGACTCTCCCCGCGGGGGAACGGCTGACCCTGCTCAGCCGGATGCTTGCCTCGCCGTTACCCGAGCTTGCTCCCCGCCCAGGCATAACCAACGAAACCTCCGAAACCTGGGCCGTCTTCCAGTTGATTGACCGCGTCCGCCGCGTCTATGGCCCCGAACTGCTCGGCCCCTTCATCATCTCGATGACCCACTCCGCCGCTGACGTACTCACCGTGCTGCTGCTTGCGCGTTGGACGGGCAACCCCAACGGCCTGCAAATCTGCCCGCTCTTTGAATCGGTGGACGACCTGCGCGACGCTTCGGAAATCCTGACCAGCCTGTTCACCTCCGAAATTTACCGCCAGCACCTCGCCACCTGCCAGGACGAGCAGATGGTGATGATTGGCTATTCAGATAGCAACAAAGACGGCGGCTTCCTGATGGCAAACTGGATGCTCTACCAGGCCCAGG
>CAYLZI010000209.1:0-5244 GCA_964388215.1 uncultured Anaerolinea sp. | reverse complement strand
GACCTGCGGGCGGACGTAGCCGGTCTTGAAGGCTTCGACCAGGCCCTTCATGAGCGGGTCGGTGATTTCGACATCGGTGCGGGCGGGAACGTGGCCGGCTTCATTCATCATCATGAGCTGGGCGTTCTTGTTGGTCAGGTAGAGAGCCACTTCGAGAGCAGCTTCTTTGTTGGCGCCGTTCGGGTTGAAGTAGAAGCCATCCACGCCGAGCAGGGGGTTGGAAGCGCCGCCGGGGCCGGAGGGCAGGGGAGCCACAGCCAGTTTGTCGCCGAGGGCTTTCTTGTAGTCGCCCATGGCCCAGTTACCGTTGGTGATGGCCGCAACTTTGCCTTCGGAGAAGGGAGCCAGGCCTTCGCTGTCGTTCTTGGGCCAGCTTTGGGTCTTGGAAATCTGGTACAGGTCGTTCAGGTAGCCCACGGCGTCGGCAATGCCGCCTTGGTCGGCAACGACTTTCCAGCTGCTGTCGAAGATTTCGCCGCCGAAGGCGCCGAAGAAGCCCCAGTGATGGTAGCAGCCATAGGAAATCGAGATCGGCGTGCCGCCTTCCATGAGGGCCTTGAGTTCATCGGTGGTCTTGGGGGCCTGGGGCAGCATATCCTTGTTGTACCAGAAGGCAACTGCCTTGAGGGATTCGGGAATGCCGTACAGTTTGCCTTCGACGCTCATGCCTTCTATGGAAAGAGGGGCGTAGGCGCCCAGCTTGCCAGAGGCCAGGTCGGTGATGTCGGCAATCAAGCCGGCGCGGGCATCGTTACCGAGGTCATCATTGGGGGCGATGAACATATCTGGGCCGCCGCCAGCCGCAACATCGGTGCGATACTTGTTGAAGATGTCACCGAAGGGAACCTGCAGGGCGTTGATTTCAATGTTGGGCAGGTCGGTCTTGGCCTGTTCCAGCAGTTTCGCCAGGGCGACTTCTTCAGCCGAACCGGTGCCGTAAGCGTGCCAGAAGGTGACGGTGGTCTTCGGGGCCGGGGTAGCGCCACCACCGCAGGCCGCCAGGACGAACGAGGCAATCAGCAGGATGCTGATGAGTGCCAGCAAAGACTTTTTCATTTCTCTTTCTCCTTATTTGGGTTGAATGGTTTTTTGAGAAGCTGAACGCTTCTTCTCAACAATGGAAGGGGTCGAACATGGTTGAAGTGTCATCTCGCAAAGTGGTGAATCACCTCCTTTGTTCTGTGACTTGGTGTAACGCGATGGATAATGCCTGGACGACTGCGCCCATAGAAGAAGAATGCCTGCGTAAAATGGCAGTATTGATTTTGACAGTGCGCGCCGAGGCTTGCAGGCTGCGCCGCGCAACTGCGTCGCGGATGGGTTGCAAGAGTAAATCTCCAACCTGTGCTACCCCGCCGCCAACGACGACGGTACGCGGATTGAACAGATTGACTAAACCGGCAATGGCGATTCCGAGATAATTCCCGGCGCGGCTGATAATTTGCTGGGCCACCAGGTCACCGCGCCGCGCAGCGGAGGCCACATCGCGCGCTGTGATTTGTTCAACCGGGCCCAGGCTGGCCAACAGGGTGCGGTTTCCCTTGCGGATGGCTTCCCTGGCCTGCCGGGCAATTGCGCGCCCGCCCGCCAGCGCTTCGAGGCAGCCTGCGTTGCCACATTCGCACAGCGGGCCGTTTTCCTCGATGGTCAGGTGGCCGATTTCTCCGGCGGAACCGGTTGCGCCGCGATAGACCTGCCCGTTGAGTAAAATTCCCGACCCAATCCCGGTACCAACTTTGATGTAGGCCAGGAAGTTCTCGCCCCGCCCGGCACCGTAGGCCCATTCGCCAATCGCGCCCAGTTCGGCGTCGTTGTTGAGCGAGACGGGCAGGTTCCACTTTTCTTCCAGGCTGGCCTGGATGGGGTAGCCGTCCCAACCCGGCATGATGGGCGGCGCGAACACCATCCCGGCTTCACTGGCGATTGGGCCGGGAACGCCCAGGCCGATTGCTCCCAGGCTGGATGCGGTTAATTCATGTTTTTTGAGAAGTTCTGTCAGCAGGCTGCTGGCCTGCTCAAGGCAGACTTGCGGGTTGTTGGCGATATTAAAAGGGACTTCGACCTCGTCAATGACCTGCGCCGAAAAATCAGTCAGGATGACAGATAGGTGGGATGCGCCCATATCTATGCCCGCTACAAACCCGCGCGCCGGGTTGATTTCAAGGATGATGGGTGGGCGCCCATTTTGCACGCTGCGCGATTCGCTTTCGCGGACAACGCTGCTTTCGAGCAAGTCGTTTACGATGGTGGTCATGGCAGCGCGGCTTAAATCCATGCGCTGCGCGAGTTCGGCGCGGGAAATCCCGCCGGGCGTAAAGCGGATTAAATCCAATACGGCGTGTTTGTTAATGTTCTTAACAATTTGTGGAGATGGAGACCAGGTAAACTGTGTCATTTCCGCCGTTTGTGCCAAAATTCGTATCTTTCTCGTCTCTTATGATAGCACTAAGTTATGGTTTGTCAAGTCTGCTAACAATGTTTTTTAGGAACTGCGACCTATTGTATGGACATGTAACCGATTACAAAAAAATGGCTCTACCGTTTTTGATGTGAAATCTCGTAGTAGGGCGAACCGTCGCGCGCGAAAAATCATCTCTTTGCGCCTGGATACTTTGCAAAAAGCATCGTGTTATGCACTGGGCGGTTCGCCCTGCACTGCGCTAGAGCCAAAAAAATATGGAAAGAAAAAAGTGACTGTCACTATCGAGGTAACAGTCACTTGGGATTCGGGCTAAAACAGGGTTACTTGACGCGCAGGGCATCCCAACCGGCGTACTTGGCGGTGTCGCCCAGTTCGGCTTCGATGCGGATGAGTTGGTTGTACTTGGCGACGCGGTCTGAGCGGGCCGGGGCGCCGGTCTTAATTTGGCCCATGTTGAGCGCCACTGCAAGGTCGGCGATGGTGCTGTCTTCGGTTTCCCCGGAGCGGTGCGAGGTGACGGCGCGCCAGCCGTTACGATGGCAGGCTTCCACGGCCTCGATGGTTTCGGTCAGTGAGCCAATCTGATTGAGTTTGACGAGCAGCGCATTGGCTGCGTTTTCTTTGATGGCGCGGCGGACGCGCTGCGGGTTGGTGACGAGCAGGTCGTCGCCGACGATTTGGAGTGTATCGCCGAGTTTTTCGACCATCAGTTTCCACGAATCCCAGTCATCCTGCGCCAGGCCGTCTTCGATGGAGACGATGGGGTACTGCCGCACCCAGTTGGCCCAGAATTCGACCATTTCGGGGCCGCTCAATTTCTTGCCTTCCTTGCGCAGGTTGTAGGTCTTGGTTTCTTCGTCGAACAGTTCCGAAGCAGCCGGGTCGAGCGCGATGGCGACCTGTTCGCCGCGTCCGGCTTTGAAACCGGCTTTTTCGATGGCTTCCAGGATAACTTCCACCGCTTCGTTGTTGGCCTTCAGCGCCGGGGCGTAGCCGCCCTCGTCGCCGACCAGGGTGGCGTAGCCCTTCGATTTCAGCACGGATTTCAGGGCGTGGTAGATTTCCGCGCCCCAGCGCAGGCCCTCGGTGAAGGAGGGCGCGCCAAATGGCATGACCATGAATTCCTGCGCGTCGGTGCTTTGCCAGCCGGTGTGCGCGCCGCCGTTCAAGATGTTCATCATCGGCACGGGCAGCACGTGGGCATAGACGCCGCCGATATAGCGGTAGAGCGGCAGGCCGAGCGAGTTTGCGGCAGCCTTGGCAACCGCCAGCGAGACGCCCAGGATGGCGTTCGCGCCCAAATTTGCTTTGTTGGGCGTGTCGTCGAGCGCGAGCAGTTCAGCGTCGATGGCTTTTTGGTCAACGGCGTCCCAGCCGAACAGGGCGTCGGCGATGGCGTCGTTGACGTTCTCGACGGCCTTGAGCGTGCCTTTGCCCAGGTAGCGGCCTTTGTCGCCGTCGCGCATTTCGAGGGCTTCGTGAACGCCGGTGGATGCGCCGGAGGGAACTGCGGCGCGGCCCCACGAGCCGTCGCCCAGCACCACTTCGACTTCCACGGTCGGGTTGCCGCGCGAGTCGAGAATTTCTAGCGCGGAAATGCTTTCGATAGTTGTATCCATACAAACTCCTTGAAATTGTGTAAGAACGCTTTGCCTTGCGCAGTGTTCCTTCACTTGCGCTCAGGGCAACGCCTTTTGATTGGTGATTTTTTGCCCGGCCAAGTATAATCTGATTTTCGCTTTTGGATTTTCGATTTTGGATTTGACTTGCCATATGAAACGACTCGAGCTCCCTGAAAACGACATCCGTCCCAATTTACATTACCCACTCTACGAAACTCGCATCCACAAAGTCATCGTCTGGTTGGCGCGCCGGGTTTTGTACCCGTTTATGGAGATGCGCGCGCGCGGCCTGGAACACCTGCCAATGAGCGGCGCGGCTGTGATAGCAGCCAATCATCTCGTCACATACGACCCGTTCCCGGTGCAGTTGGCCTTGCCTCGTATGGTTTTCTTTATGGGCAAGGCTGAATTATTTCAGGTGCGCTCCATTCACTGGCTGTTTCGGCAATTGGGCGGGTTTCCGGTCTATCGGGGCGAGCGTGATGCCTGGGCGTTGGAACACGCCCGGAAGGTTCTTGATACTGGGCAGATGGTGGCAATGTTTCCTGAGGGGACGCGCTCGAGGGGCAAAGGGCTGGCGCTTGCCAAACCAGGCGCGGCCCGGCTGGCGATTGAGTCGAATTGCCCGGTGGTGGTGATTTCCGTCAACGGCATCCAGAACCTGTTCAAAACTTTTCCGCGCCGCTCTCTGGTTGATGTGGTCGTCGCTCCGCCAATTTACCCGGATGAAAATGACACACCGCTCTCTCTGACCGATAAAATCATGTTTACTATGGCTGCCAACCTGCCCGTTGAACTGCGCGGGGTGTATGCGGAGATACCGAGAGGGTGGGGGATGCGCGATTTATAATTGGGATGGGAAACTGGCTTATGTTGCATCATAAATTGCCATTGACATGGTTTGGGTTCGGCCTGGGATGTTCCCTGAATAAACCCATGTTCTTCCAGGCGAGTAAGGATTATGATTTTCAGTTCATTGTTGGAATTACTGCTGGCGTTTATGGCACCGAAGGGGAGAAATTGGTCGGCGGGGGGTGGGGAAAGGCATATTGCTGATTTGGCGTGAAAAACCCAAAGCCTGTACACGGATTTGACGGATTTGCACGGATTTTGTCCTCGTCAGTAACATCTTGCACGTTAACGACCTAGTACATCTTGGCAGAAAAGGGTCTTTAGTGGTATAGCATAGGGTATTCCCGA
>CAYLZI010000208.1:0-5273 GCA_964388215.1 uncultured Anaerolinea sp. | reverse complement strand
GATAACCCGGTTCTGCCGTTTTTTACCCCATCCAAAAATGTCACTTGAAATTGCAATAGTCACTGATAATCTGTATGCCATCAATGCTGTGGCCTTCCATCCGGATGGCACATTTGCGGCCACAGCAGGCGACAACAAGACTATTACCCTATGGGATGTGAAAGACCCAACCAAACCAACACAGCTTATCACCCTAAAAGGTCACAATACCTGGATCGGGAGCCTGGCTTTCAGTCCAGACCGTAAAAACACTGGTTTCGGGTGATGCCGATGGAAGCATCATCTTGTGGGATGTCAGCAAACCATCAGCGCCCGTAAAGATGACCACCCGAAAAGAGCACGCAGATTATGTTCTTAGCCTGGCCTTCAGCCCGGATGGAAAAACACTGGCTTCAGCAAGTGACGATGAAACCATCATCCTGTGGGATATGAACAAACCGTCTGCTCCAGTTAAACTTGCTACTCTCACAGGGCACACTGATGCCATTTGGAGCGTCGCCTTTAGCCGGGATGCTAAAACACTGGCTTCAGGAAGCCAAGATAAAACTATTATCCTTTGGGATGTTAGTAATCCAGCCTTGCCATCCCGGATTTCTGTTTTATCGAATAAAAGTGAAGTGACGAGTGTTGCTTTTCACCCAAGCGGCAAACAACTGGCTTCTGGAAGTTGGGATGGCAACATCATCTTGTGGGATATGGAACTGTCATCATGGATTACGAAAGTCTGCCAGCGGGCAGGGCGTAATTTGACACAAGTGGAATGGGCCCAGTACTTCCCAGGCGCAGCCTATCGCAAAACTTGTGAGCAGTGGCCGGTTGGGCCATGAAAGCAGGGGGAACAATCTCCTGCCGCGCCACCTGCTCGCAGTGCCGCTGGAGCGGCAGCACAGCCGCCGCTTCCAGGTCGTGCTCACCTGGGGCGGGAATCGCGGGTTGAAAACGGTTCATTGGTCAGAATCCAGCCCCAGCCCGGCGATAAACCAATCTTCAAAAAACCAGCAAAACCCGCTCCGAAGGGTTTTGCTGGTTTTTTGCCCTATAATTGATGTATGACACTCATTCGCGGAGGGATGGATGACTGACGAACAAAAGACCATTACCGTTAACGACCTGCCAGCCAGCCAGGACGCGCTGGATTTCAGGCCCTATATCGAAACCCTGGCTGAGGTGGTCGAATCGAGCAATACGCCGTTGACCATCGGAATTTTCGGCACCTGGGGTTCAGGCAAGACCTCGCTGATGGGCATGGTGCGCGACAGCCTGCCAGGCGATTTCACGGTGGCCTGGTTCGACGCCTGGAAGTATGACAAGGAGGAGACCCTCTGGCGCGCCTTCCTGCTCAATGTGCTTGGCGCGGCGCGCAGGAGAATCCAACCGGGCGAAAACACCCAGGATTTGGATTACCTCGAAACCATGCTCTACCGCGCCATCGACCTGGAGAAAGCCGGCGGCGTGACCATTGACCTGCTCAAACTCGGCTCGAAGGCCGCCCAGGGCGCGGTGCAGGTGGGATTGTCTTTCATTCCCGGCGCGCCCGCATTGGGAAAAATCATCGAAGAATTGCAAAAATTGGGCGCCGAAAATATCAGCCAAGAGGCGTTGGACGCCATCCAGCGCGAGCGCGCCAAAATCCATATCGAACAGGTACGCTTCCTGGAACAATTCCAGGACAAGTTCAAGACC
The DNA here is from genome assembly GCA_964388215.1 of uncultured Anaerolinea sp. Classification (GTDB taxonomy): domain Bacteria; phylum Chloroflexota; class Anaerolineae; order Anaerolineales; family Villigracilaceae; genus UBA5195. The sequence goes on along the minus strand of CAYLZI010000208.1, from coordinate 3,590 downwards.
CTGGTCGAGAGCCGCGTCAAACCCGGGCGGCTGGTGGTGTTCGTCGATGACCTCGACCGCTGCCTGCCGGAGAAAGCCATCCAGGTGCTGGAAGCCATCAAATTGTTTCTGGATGTGCCGGACTGCGTTTTCGTGCTTGGCCTCGACAAGGATGTGATTGCGCGTGGAATCGAAATCAAATACCGCGAACTCGGCCACAAGAACGACGGCGAGGGCCGGCCGCATTTCACCATCGAGGGGCTGCATTATCTCGAAAAAATTGTGCAGCTGCCCTTCCAAATTCCGCCGGTCGAACGGGCCGATATGAACAACTTTGTAACCGGCCTGACCCCCACCTGGCCCGCGCCCCAATGCCCCGAGATTTTCGCGGTGGGGCTGGGCAGCAACCCGCGCCAGATTAAGCGCACCGTCAACGTCTTCCTGATGTTGAGCGCCCTGGCGCGCAAACGCCACCAGGATAAAATCAAGCCCATCCGCCTGGCGAAAGTCGTCACCTTGCAGGCGATTTACCCGGAATTGTACGAACTGCTCAAAGAAACCCCGCGCTACCTGCGCGAATTGGAGGATTACTACCGCGCCGAGGCCGCGCCCGCCGCGCGCGAGATGGCCGAAAGCGGAAGCCCCCAGCCAGACGCAAAACGGACGCAAACAGCCCGCCTCGAGCCGCCGCCAGCCCTGGCGCCCTACATCTCCCGCCAGGCCGTGCGCGCCGTGCTGACCATGCACAAGCCCGAACTGGCCGAGGCCAACTTCAGTGGCCTGACGCCCGATGAACTGCGCCTGTACTTCACCCTGACCCGCTCTGCCGAAGCCCCGCAGGTAGAAACACCCAAAGCGCCCGAGCGCCAGGCCTTTGAGCCGCAGATGGTGCGCATTCCGGCGGGCAAATTCTTGATGGGTACCACCAAAGAACAGGCCGAAAAAGTGCTGGCAGAAGTATCAAATAAGGATGATTGGCAAAAATACCTGGCCTGGGAACAACCCCAGCATGAAGTCGAACTCTCGGAGTACTTCATTGGCAAATACCCGCTCACCAACCGCGAATACCAGTTCTTCGTGCGCGAGGGCGGCAAAGCCCCCTCTGGCTGGGACGACGGCCAGTACCCGCCCGAAACAGGCGACCACCCGGTGGTCAACGCCTCCTGGAACGACGCCCAGGCCTATTGCCAGTGGTTGAGCCAAAAGACCGGCAAACACTACCGCCTGCCGACCGAAGCTGAGTGGGAAAAAGCCGCCCGCTGGAATCCCCCTCTCCCCTTGGGAGAGGGGCCAGGGGTGAGGGCTGGGGGAGAGGGCCGGGGTAAGGGCGTGTCTCTCATCTACCCCTGGGGCGATGAATTCGACCCGGCCAGGGCCAACACTGCCGAATCAAAGATCGGCGGCACCTCCCCGGTTGGGCAGTTTTCGCCGCAAGGGGATTCACCCTTCGGCTGCGCCGACATGAGCGGCAATGTCTGGGAATGGTGCGCCGACTGGTTTGATGAAAACGAATACAAAAAACGCAATACCACCATCAAAGACCCCGTGGGTCCCGAAAACGGCCGCTACCGTGTTCTACGCGGCGGTTCCTTCAGCGGCTATCGTCACTACGCCCGCTGCGCCTACCGCCTCAGGAACTTTCCCAACGTCTTCGTCGACAGCAGGGGTTTTCGGGTGGTTGCTTCCCCCATCCTTGAATCTGAACTCTGACTCTCTGAACGCTGAACTCTGACCCTCCCCGCGAAGCGGGCGAAATTAAATTTTCACCATGATGACACTTCAAGAACAACTCTGTGACTGGGAAAACCTGCTGTCAGCCTGGCGCAACGCCTCGCGCGGCACACTTGCGCCTGCACGCAAGTGCAGGTGAGCGCGGGCGCAGCGCAACCGCCCGCTATGAAACCTACCTGGCCGACAACCTGATTGATTTGCAAACGCAGTTGCAAAGCCAAACCTACCAGCCGGGCAACTATGCCAGTTTTTACGTTCACGAACCAAAAAGACGGCTGATTTCCGCCGCGCCATTTGCTGACCGGGTCGCCCACCATGCCCTGTGCAACATCACCCAACCCCATTTTGAGCGGGGGTTTATCGCCGATAGTTACGCCAATCGCCTGGGCAAAGGCACGCACCGCGCCCTAAACTGCGCCACCCAATTTGCCCGCCGCTACAAATATGTGTTACAGTGCGATGTCGTCCAGTTTTTTCCCAGTCTCGACCATGCCATCCTCTCGCAAACGCTTTCAAAAATGCTCCCGGATAAAAGCGTGCATTGGATGATTGAGCGCATTCTTGCCAGCGGTCAGGGCGTTCTGGCAGATGAATACGATATGGTCTATTTTCCTGGTGATACGTTGTTCGCCGCCAACCGTCCGCGCGGCCTGCCAATCGGCAACCTGACCTCGCAATTATGGGCCAACTGCTACATGAATCCCTTTGACCATTTTGTTAAGCGTGAACTCTCCTGCCCGGCCTACCTGCGCTATGTGGATGATTTCCTGCTGTTTGGCGATGATAAAAAACAACTCTGGCGCTGGCGCGAAGCCATTCTCAAACGGCTGGAGCGTTTTCGGCTGACCATCCATGAAGAGAATGCGCTGGTTCGTCCGGTGACAGGCGGTATTCCCTTTTTAGGCTTTCGCGTCTTTCCTGAATACCGCCGCCTGAAACCGCGCAAAGGCTATGCCTACCGGCGCAAACTGCGTCACCTGCTCAAAACCGGGCCGGCCGAAAAAATACAACCTTCGGTGCGCGGTTGGATAAATCATGCACGCTATGGTGATACGTTTGGACTTCGGCGCGCTATTCTTGGAGAATCTGGGATTTTGGCGAGGTGATTCTATGCCTGATGAAATGGTTATTTTTACGCGAGCGTATGATTTTCTGACCTGGCTGCTTCCCGTCACCGAAAATTTTCCCCGCGCGCAGCGCTTTGTCGTCACCCAGCATTTACAAAATGCCGCTTTGCGCTTTCAAGAGACGCTTGTAGAAGCGAATTTCTCGAATGGAAAAAATCGGCTCGAAAAATTGCGCCAGGCCGACGCTGAACTGCTCAAAGTGCGCATTTACTTGCGCCTTTGTAATCGCTGGCAGTGGTTAAGCAATGGGCAATACCATCACGCTTCGGGCATGGTGGCAGAACTTGGCAGTTTATTGGGCGGCTGGATTCGCAGTACCGCCTGAAACGTCCTTCTTATGGCATCCCGACGCGCCCGGCGCGTCTCGAAGCAGGGTTCATCCCAAGAGCAACCGTGTTCTACGCGGCGGTTCCTTCAACAACAATCGTCACAACGCCCGCTGCGCCAACCGCAACAGGAACAATCCCAACAACTTCAACGACAACAGGGGTTTTCGGGTGGTTGCTTCCCACATCTTTGCTCATCCCCCGCCAGAAATGCGGCGCGGCTACGGCTGTTCCGCCGAGGCTTTTTTAAAGATGGCCGGATGATACCCTGGCTGAGTCTTTCTCAAGACCAGCCAAATACACAAAAATCCCGCGCCCTGGTCTGGCGAAAGCCAAAACCCGGCGCGGGATGCTTTTTATAGGTTAACTTTCTCCCCGCCCTTCCGAATCGATTCAACCGCCGCGAAACTGGCTTTTGTCACGCCGA
>CAYLZI010000207.1:0-5274 GCA_964388215.1 uncultured Anaerolinea sp. | reverse complement strand
CGGGGCCAGGTCGGGAAAGTGCAGCAGGAGGTTGGTCAGGTCGCCTTTGGGGTCGATGAGAATAGCGGGGATTCCCTGAAGGGCGGCTTCTTCCATGAGGCCAATGCACAGGCCGGTTTTGCCGGAGCCGGTCATGCCCGTAACAACGGCATGGGTGGTCAGGTCGGCAGGGTCGTAGTGTAGGGGTTGGTCGGTGAGTTTGCCTGCGGGCAGGTCGAAGTGACGCCCGAGGTAGAAGTTGTTACCCGGCATTATGGTCTCCTGGTGAGCACGCGCGTCAAAAACATAGAACAAATATATCACAAAGAGAATTAAGTTCAAATTAAAAAATGTTGGCTCTCTGAGAATTTCCGTGATTAAACCTTTTGGGCAAGCAATTCGGTTAATGAAATGAAATTCATACTTGTCAGAATGCTGCCCGGGCATAATGGCTGCGCAATTTGAAATGCTATAAACTTATGGCTCTACCGTTTTTACCGGGGAAACCCGCAGGGGCGTCTCGCCCAGCGCGAAAAATTATCATTTTATGCCAGTATTCTCCGCGAAAACGTATCGGGTTATGCCCTGACGGGTCGCCCCTACCACGCCATCCCGCCAGAAACGGGAGAGCCAAACTTTTTAGATGAGAAAAACGCGCCAAAACTTGCTATGTTTTTTGCGACACCATTTTGGCGGGCTGAAGTCCTGCCTCAGAACAAAAAAGTCCTTCGAGCTCCAATCGTTGGTCAAAGACCGACTTCCGCGAATGGAGGCAGGGACTGCGCAGCATCCCGCCGAATCTGGCAGAAAATCCCAAATGCGATTGCCCTAATACCTTTTATGGCTGTTGCAAAGTCTGGTGATTACCCACAAATGTTGGAAAAAGAAAACCTCTGCTATAGAGTGGTAAATTTGGGTTGCGAGCACCAAAATCCCATCGAAAGCAGAGGAGATATGAATATAGCCCTACTATCGCTTTCACCAAGAGCAAGGCTTGGAGGTTGAAGACTTGCGCGTTCACACCCTTGGGCGTATGCGCCGCTTATTTGTCATGGTTTTGCTCGCAGCTCTAATTGTTTTTGCCATTTCTGTTCGTTGGCCGCCGAATGCCGTGTTATGGCTCCGCCAGTTGGGCGGCAAACTCAACACTTCCTGCGACCGGGATGGACCCTATTGGCTTTTGCGAGGCCTGGCTGCTGTTATTACCACTTGCATGTCGCTTTCCTTTGTTTTCCTGCGCCCTTCCCTTTTCAGGAAATGACTTGTGGGTAATCACCAGTTAATCTCTGGTGCCAGCAATTCCAAATTTGAAGCCAAAGAACTCAACGCAAAGCCGCAAAGACGCCAAGTTTTTCATTTTTTTGTCGGCCAAATAGGCAGGATGACCCATTTGGCACATTAAGAGACCAAATTCCATACAAATCTTTGCGACTCTGCGCCTTGGCGTTAAGGTTTTGGCATCTTTGCTTTCAACTTAATTTTGAATTTGGAATTGCTGTAGCATTTTCTCAAGTCTTGCATTCCGGCGGAACTTTTAAGATTTTACCTGCGTCAAGGGATTGATATCGAAAGGAGGCAGCAGCCCAAATATCCAAACCCTTTGCCCTGGTCGTTCGCGGCTCGTTTACGCCGAAAACGGGCCGATTGGACCTATCGTATTCTGCCGAACGGGATTCTCTTTTGAAAGGAGGAGAAGATGTTCACCAAACGCATCCTCGTTAGCGGCATGTTGTTGGTTTTGATGTTTGCCAGCCATGCCTGTGGAGCAATGCCTGCTACCACGCCAGAAGCGCCGAGCCAGAAGCAGGAACCTGCGCGCGGCCCTGCCATTCCCCCTGCGCAAAACTCTCCACAAGAACGCATTTCAGCGACACGGCCAGCAGATTTGTTGGCGCCTGCCGCCCCAAAACCCGGCAACGAGTCGCGTTACAGCGGCCCTACGCCCGAGGCCATGTTCTTCAAAAATTACGGCACCAACCCAATGGTAGACGCCAGGGATGACCAATTTTCAACCTTCGCCCTGGATGTAGATACCGGCTCTTATACCATCACCCGCAATTACATACAAAACGGCAGCCTGCCTCCCGCAGACTCGGTTCGCGTTGAAGAGTTTGTTAACTATTTTGGGCAGGGCTACTCATACCCATCGAAACGCCAGGTATTTAACATCTCCATAGATGGCGCGCCATCCCCTTTTACCGAAACCGAACGATACCATATGCTGCGCATCGGTATTCAAGGCTATGACATTCCGAAATCGGAACGCAAGGATGTCTCGTTAACTTTCGTCATTGATGTATCTGGGTCAATGAATCGGGAAAACCGATTAGAGTTGGTCAAAGAATCGCTGGCCATGCTGGTGTCTCAACTGGATGAGCGAGACCGGGTCAGCATTGTGGCCTATGGCTCCGATGCGCGCGTAGTTTTAGAACCCACCCCCGGCGACAACCAGAGAACCATTTTGCGCGCCATTGACCGTTTGCAGCCAGAAGGCGCCACCAACGCTGAAGCGGGCATGCGCCTGGGCTACCAGATGGCCGACGAAGCCTTCAACCCAAACGGCATCAACCGCGTCATCCTTTGCTCCGATGGCGTCGCCAACGTTGGCGACACCAGCCCTGAGTCAATTTGGGACCAGGTAAAGCGTTATGCAGGCAAAGAAATTACCCTGGCTGCGATTGGTTTTGGCATGGGCAACTATAACGATGTGTTGATGGAACAACTGGCCGATAATGGTAACGGCTTTTATGCCTATGTGGATGATATTGACGAAGCCAGCCGCCTGTTTATAGACCGCCTGACCAGCACCCTGCAAACCATTGCCCTGGATGCCAAAGCGCAGGTGGATTTCAACCCCGAAGTGGTGGCGCGTTACCGGCTCGTCGGATACGAAAACCGCGACATTGCTGATGAAGACTTCCGCGGCGACAGCGTGGATGCCGGGGAAATTGGCGCTGGTCACAGCGTTACCGCGCTCTATGAAATCAAACTACACCCTGAAGTTACGGGGCGCATCGCCACTGTTCAATTGCGGTGGCAAGACCCTGATACGCGCCGCGTAACCGAAATTTCCGAAACCTTCGATACGCGCGACCTGGAAGAGAGATTCGAGGATGCTGACCCATACTTCCAATGGGCGGTCGTCGTCGCTGAATATGCCGAAATCTTGCGTGATAGTTACTGGGCCAGTGAAAACTCACTGAACGATGTGCTGCGGGAAGCAGAGCGCATCAGCCGCTACCCGGAAGAAACCCTCGACCCGCGTGAGTTTGTTGACTTGATTCGCAAAACCATGCAATTCAGGCGCTGATACCAGATATTTCCCAACTTTTGTGCTACACTCAACCCAATTCACTTACTGGAGGTTGCCATGCACTTCTTTGACGGTTTCAACGCCCGATTCTTGATATTCCAGGTACTCAATTGCCTGGTGCTCCTTGCCTGGTTTGGCCTGAGCATCGCCGCCCTGCTTGGGCTGCGCAAAAAAAGCATGGGCGAGACAGCCCGCGTCTTATGGACGCTGGTCATCCTGGCGATTCCGATTATGGGCGCGGTCTCATTTTGGATTGTCAATCCTAAAGACGAGACCGGGTCAGACAACAGCGTCGGTTAAAAGGAAAACGCCTTGCGGGCTGAAAATCCGCAAGGCGTTTTGATCAGTTGGGGAAAATCTGGCGCAGTTTATACGCGCGCCGCGAGCCAGGCTTCCATATCCTTCAGCACCCTTTCGCGCTCCGGCTCGTTGAAGATTTCGTGATACAGCCCTTCGTACACTTTGAGCGTTTTGTCGGCGTTGCCGGCTTTTTCGTGCAACATGTTTGCCCCGCCGGGGTCTACCAGCCGGTCGGCGTTGCCTTGCAATAGCAAGATGGGCAGGCGGATGGTAGCTGCTTCGGATGTGACGCGCTGCATGGCCGAGAGCATTTCGGCGGCCAGCCGGGCGGTCACCTTGCCGGTATATACCAGGGGGTCGTTGATGTATGCGCTCACAACCGCTTTATCTTTCGAGATGGCATTCGCATCCAGCGCCAGAAGTCCCGCTTTGGGCAGGATGCCGGAGAGAATTTTTCCGAGCATGATGGTGGCGGGGGAGATTGTATCGGAAACTTTGACCGCCGGGGCAGAAAGCACCGCACCTTTCAGTTCGTCCTGGTGCTCCAGCAGGTAAACCGACCCAATCAGCCCACCCATACTGTGACCGACCAGGAAAACCGGTTTGCCAGGATGCCAGCCCTGAATCAGGTCGAAATAGGTTTTGAGCGGCCCGATGAAGTCGCTAAACCGTTCGAGGTATACGCACGTTCCGTCGGATTTGCCATGCCCAATGTGGTCAAGCCCATAGACGGCATAACCACGCGGGACAAAGTAATTGACGAGGTTCATGTATCGTCCGCTGTGTTCTGCCAGCCCATGCACAACAAACAGGATGGCTTGGGGGTTGCCTTCGGGCTGCCAGTGCTGGTAATAAATGTTTGCGCCTTTGGGGGTCTGGAAACGGCCTTCCACATGATTCATAATTGCGTCTCCTTTCGAGATGATTATAGCATGGCCCAACTTTGCGGGTCATTTGGGCTTTGCCCCGCTGTCAAGTTCTTGTTTGACAGCCTCGCTCCGCGCCATATTCGGACAGAACCCACCCCAATCAGCCGTCGCATTCCACCTCAAACTCACCGCCCCACTCACCAGCTGCGCCCCATTCGCCGGAGAAATCTGCGTCGGCGCCGATGGCGCGTTCACGACACAACAAATCCGACAACTCGCCTCTCCCACATCACAGTCTGCATTTCCCCAAGGTGTTTGACAATACGCCGTCTTACGACAAGCCGAGTAGTATCCGCCCGGACACCCATCCCCCCCAACTTTGCAGACACACTCGTTCGGATTAGAGACTCTCGCCGAGCAATACTGCCCACTCGCGCACCCTCCCCCATTACAAGCAGGCGCGCTCCCCGCGCACCCTGCGCTCGTCATCCTGTTGCGCGCCGACCTATTGCGCGGACTGGCCGTACAACTCCCCGTCACCGGGTCGGGCGCATCCAGGCAGTCATCGCTCGTCACCGAAGAAATGTTATAGGTGGTACAGGTCAAAGGGTCGCAGGTAAAAAGGCTGCGCGCGCCGAAGGCGCAGCCCCCCAGAGCGCCCACACACCCAGTATCACGCCCCATATTGCCCGCTGCTTCATCACCCCTTCATCTTATCACCGAGAGACCACTCTCTTCAACCCGCCCGCTCACTTGCCCTAGTCAACTGCGCCAAGATACACCCCGCTCTCCCCGCCATCGATGACCGCCTTG
>CAYLZI010000206.1:0-5302 GCA_964388215.1 uncultured Anaerolinea sp. | reverse complement strand
AAAAACTCGATTCCGTCATCGCCGCCGAATCCCTGCCCCGTGAGCGGCGCGGCAAACCCTACGATTTGCGTCCCCTGATTGAGATGCTGGAATTTCATTCAAATCACTCACGGCTATTCATGCGTCTCGCCGCCCGCGAAGGCGCGACAGGACGGCCCGAGGAAGTGCTAGATGCGCTGGGGATTCCGCTCGAAAACACGCGAGTCGAGCGCGCCCGATTGATTTTCAAATAAAAATAAAATAAAGAGACGCCTCGCAGGTTTCTACTGCGAGGCGTCTCTTTATTGGTCTTGTTCACCAGGATATTGATTGCGCTGCCGGCATAGTCATTCGGCGGCTCACTCTCCAAAGGTCACATCAACCGTCATCCCGGCGCGCAGGCTGTCGGGAAAGGGGCGGTCGAGTTCGATGGTCGTCTTGTACACCACGTCCCCGCCCAGAGTGGAGGAAGTTGGAGAAATCAGAATCACCTGGCCGGTGATGGTCTCATTCAAGGCCTCGACAAAAATAGAGACTGGCTGACCAATTTTCACCTTTGGAACATCGCGTTCGCTCAGGTCGGTCGTCTCGACTTGGAGATAGTCTACATCACTGATAAAAACCAGGGCCTGAGCCGGGACAGCATACTCTCCAACCGTCACACCAACACGAATCACCGTTCCGTCAATGGGGGCGAACAGACGAGTGGCATCAAGCCTATATTGGATGGCCGAAATCGCATCACGGGCTGATTGCAGGGCTGCCAGCTTCGCTCCGGTCGCTTCGAGTGAAATTTCTTCGCCCTTAAGCACCGAAAGATACCATTGCGCTTCCTGGAAACTGGCTTGCGCTGTTTCGAGCCGGGCCTGAATGAGAGCGGCATCTGTTTCTGTGGGTCTGCCGGTGATGTAATTGTATTTGGCAACCAGGGAATTCAAGCGCAGCTGGGCATTGGTCATGTTCAATAGCGCCGCGGCCTTGTTCGTATCACCATCCGGCAAGTTTTGCACCTGGCGATAGGCATCTGAAGCGCGCGTCAGAGCTTGTCTGGCCAGGTCAATTTCGGCCTGGGTATTGTCTATGACCGTATCTGAGGCGCGGTTATAAATCAGGCTTTGTGCTTTTTTCTGGGCATCTTCCAATTCTTTGCGAGCGTTGGCAACAACTTGCGAGGCCGCCGCAACCGCCGCAGAGGAGGTCATCTCGCGCAGGTTACGCTCGGCCTGGGCGAGTTCCAGTTTAATGGAGGTATTGTCCAGTTCGACGAGCAAATCGCCAGCCCGGACCTTATCTCCAACCTTGACGTTGACCGTTTCGACAATTCCTCCCAACGCAAAAGCCATTTGTGCTTCCTGGGCAGGCATGATCACGCCGGATGCACTCACCCCGCGATTGACTGACACAGCCATCGGGGAAGAACTGCCGCTTTCCAGAGCTACAGTTGGCAGGGCCTGGGGCGTTCCGCCTGTAGCCGAATCACAAGCAGTCAGCGCCAGCAGCAGGGTGGAAACGAAAAAGAAAACCTTGAACTTCATTCTTATCTCCTGAACCTTTGGAGGAAACACCTTTGCGCAAAAGTCCGGGTGTTTATACGCAGGTCACAATGTTTGGCTTCGATACTCTCAGGTCAATGCACATCCCGAAGTCTTGTTTTTTTCGCTCCAACCTTCAGGATGTTTTGCGCAATGCATTCATTTTCGGCTGGAAAACTATCGAAACCTATCACCTTTATTTTGCCTGCCCAACACCGTTTTCTACAGCAAGGCCATCGCGCAGGGTGATGACACGCCGCGCATATTTGATGACACGCGGGTCGTGAGTGGCGAAAACAAAAGTCACGCCGGTCTCTTTGTTCAGGCGGGTCATAATTTCCATGACCTGTTCACCGTTGGTGGTGTCGAGGTTGGCGGTCGGTTCATCGGCCAGGATGAGGGCCGGTTTGGGGGCCAGGGCGCGGGCAATAGCAACGCGCTGCTGTTGGCCGCCGCTCATTTGGTCGGGACGGTTCTGGGCGCGGTCGAGCAGGTCAACCGCTTTGAGCAGTTCCATCACGCGCTCGTGGCGTTCTTTGGCGCTATGGCCGTTGAGCAGCAGCGGCATTTCGATATTTTCATACGCCGTCAGGGTGGGGATGAGCGCAAAAAACTGGAAGATGAACCCAATATGTCCTTTGCGGATATCGGCACGCTGGTTGCGGTTGAGGCGGGTGACATCGTGCCCGTTGACCCAGACTGAGCCGCTGGTGGGCTGGTCGAGACAGCCAAATAATTGCAGCAGGGTGGTTTTGCCAGAGCCAGAAGGCCCCACCAGGGCAGTAAATTCCCCGTTTTCGATGGTGAGATTCACGCCGCGCAGGGCGTAGGTTTCAACTTCGCCAATCTTATAAACGCGGCTGACGTTTTCGACTTTTGCGACTTCCATTTTTTACTCCTATTTTCCGGTTTGCCGGTCATGTTGCGATTCTGTGGTAGTCCAGATACCTGCCTACCCGCTACTTCTCTGCCCGCAGCGCCTCAACCGGTTCCATGCGGGAGGCAATTTGGGCGGGGTAGTAGGATGCGAGAATAGTGACAATGAAGGTGGTCAGCACCAGTTCGATGACATCCTCCAGCATCAGGTAGGGGTAAATACGGTCGCCCATAATCATCCCACTGACTCCGATATCGCCAAAATAGATGCCGACGCTGCCGAAATAAGCCGAGAGCGCCCAGCCCGCCAGCAACCCAACAATGACCCCACCCAGTGCCAGCAGGGCGGCTTCAGAGAGAAACAGGGTGATAATCTGGCGGCCTTTCATGCCAAGCGCGGCCAGGATGCCAATTTCGCGGGTGCGCTCGAAGACGGCCATCAGCATTGTGTTGACGATAACGGTGACAGTCACACCCAGGATAATCAGATTGAGAATCATGATGTAGGCGTTCGAGAAGTCGTTAATCAAGACGAGCAATTCGTTCATCTCCAGCCAGGTTTCGACCTTATATGCCGCGCCGGTGATGGCAGACGCAACAGAATTGGCCTGCTCACGGTCGTGCAGCATGACAAAGATAATACTGGCGCGGTCGCCCGCTCCTGAAAAAGCCTGCGCTTTGGCAAGCGGAATCAGGACAATGCCTTTGTCGTAGGTGCTGGAACCAGTGGAGAAAATGCCGCGCACGATGAAGTTTTGCTCATCCACCTGCCCTTCGGAGGTGTTGACCAGCAGGCTCAACTGACTGCCAACCCGCAATCCCATGGATTCGGCCAGGGGATTGCCAATCAGGATGCCGTTACGGTCATCGGCGCTGGGGAATTCACCAGCGAGAAGGCCGTCACGATATGGAGCGTTGGCTTCGGAAGCCGGGTCAACGCCCATAATTTGGACGCCTGCCGAATCATCACTGACCGAAACAATTCCGCTTGCAAATAAACGCGGAGTGGCAAATTTAACCGGGCCGAGCGCCGCAATCTGACCGGCAACCTGCGCCGGGTTTTCGATGAGATACTGCCAGGCAACGCTGGATTTATCGGGGTCGTAATCCACATCGCGCACCTGAAGATGACCGCTGCTCAGTCGGAGGGTATCTTCCATGGAACCGCGCATTTCGCCTTTGAAAAATGCGGCCATGAACAAGAGCAACGTGAGGGCAACCGACAGCGCCAGCGCCGAAAGGGCTGAGCGGCGGCGGTGTCTTCCGAGGTTGCGAAAGGCCATTTTGATTAGGTTGAGCATAGTTGGCATCCTATACATGGTGAAGCGCTGCAGCCGGTTCGCGGCTGGAAGCGTCTCGGGCAGGCAGGAATGCAGCCAGGGTGGCAATAATCAATACGGTTACGCCGTGCTGCAAGACCTTGAGCGGCGCCATCTGCGAGTAGATGCGCCCGCTGATAAGAGCGGTGTATTCGGTCAAGTCGGCGAAACCGCCGTAGTCAATCCCAAAATAAGCCATCAAACCGTTTATGCCCGTGCCGAGAATGGCGCCGATGACGGCGCCCATCAGGCCAATCAGCGTGCCTTCGAGCAAGAACAGGAGCATGACGCCGCCGGGCTTCATGCCCAGCGCGCCCAACACGCCAATTTCACGGGTGCGTTCGAAGACGGCCATCATCTGCGAGTTGAGAATACCGATGGCGGCCACGCACAGCATGACAATGCCGAAAACGCCCATCGTCGAGGTTTTCATGTCCATTGTCTGCTTCAACTCAGGAAAGGAGTTAATCCAGGTATTGACCTCGTAGCCGGTGAGGCGGCTGTTGATGTAACTCACTACGCCAGCCTCCTGTCCAATTTGCTTGAGCGAGACGACAACTTCGGTGACTTGCCCGCCCAGCCCAAACAGACTCTGCGCTTCGGCAAGGGACAGGTAAATCGTCCCTTTTTCGACACTCGGTACGCCGACATCGTAGATGCCGATGACCGTCATCGTGCGTTGCCGGGTCTGTTCGTGGGTAGAGCGCGCCACCATCGTGATGCGGTCGCCAACGTTCACGCCCATTGCGGTTGCCAGCCCCTGGCCAATGACGATGACATCTTCGGCTTCGGGCCCAAGGTAGCGGCCCGCTGAAATATTCTGCGCAACCGGGCTGATGCGCGATTCCTTTTCAGGCTCGACCCCCACAATCGAGACGGCGAATGCGCCTTCTCGGTTGGTGACAATGCCACCAGTGACAATCCGTTTGGCGGCGGCAACTACATCCGAATGACTTTCGGCAAGGCGAATAAGCGCGTCTGGGTCGGCCAGTGGGAGCAGGGGTTTACGCCCAACTTTTTCGTTGTAGCCAGGCGCGTGAACCTGGATGTTTCCGCCCAAAAGTTGGATGGCGTTGCCATAGATGGCCTGCTCGAAGCCGCCGATTAATCCATCGTACAGCACCAGCAGAGACATGATGACCCCCATCGCCAGGGCGATGATGAGCGTGCGCCGGCGTTGCCGCCAGACATTGCGCCATGCAAGACGCAGGTATAACTGCATGTTCAGCACTCCTTTCTCAGATTTGGCGTTTTTGTGTCTTTAGAAGGCACAGGAGCGCCAATTTTAGTAAAACTCCAGTAAATAGTATACGGGTTACTATTTTTTGTCAAGTGATTTTTGTCATGTTTTGAAAAACAAAACAAGTCTCCTGGGCAGGAGACCTGTTGAACAGCCTAAAACTTACCACATCACTACGGCGCGCAAGTCAGCGTGGGCATCCAGAAACCTTGCGTTGCGTTGGGAGCCAGGCTGATGCTCTTGAAGCACGAGAGCGTACCCGCATTGTCATAGAAACTGATGTCTACTCTCGCCCTGTTGCCGGTTGTGTTTTGAATGTAGAAGGCCGACTGGTAGCTGCCAAAGGCATTCTTGAA
>CAYLZI010000205.1:0-5303 GCA_964388215.1 uncultured Anaerolinea sp. | reverse complement strand
TTAGAAACTTGATCTTCCAGCTTTCTTTCATCGCGCCATTCGAGGAAATAACGTATCGCGGCATTTTATGGGGACAGTTACGGAAATGGAACATCAGCGAAAACAAAATATTCTGGATACAACTCATCCCTTTTTGGTTGATGCACTTTGATCAGATGTTTACGATTTCATCTCCGCTTATTTTATTGGGCGGCATAATATTAAGCCTGCTTACGCGGCATTCCAAACAAATTTTCCCTTCAATTATCGCCCATACTTTGATCAACCTTCTGATCCCGATCTTGGTCTGGATTTTCTTGCGTTAGGCTCTGGAACTATTATTTGTAAATATTTGGATCTCTTTCTATTTTACGTGCCTCTGGATGCACCAAATTGTCCGTATTTCAATATGGTCTCGAAAATCGGCTTCGCCAGCCGGCCAGCGGTAAAGCCCCGCTGCGTCCACTTCATCCGTTGTCCCCCAGCCTGATGCCTGACTCGAACAGCGTCAAGACTTTCGAGCTGCGCTACACCATAAAGAAAACCGATTCAACCTGCAAAGCGATGCCAGGCCGTTCCTGCATCGCTTTTGTGTTTTGCATCTGCAACCTGATACCTGATAAGAGATAATCGTCTCAATCCATATACCGTTTCAAAAACCGATAATAGTTCAGCAAATGCGGCACAAAAATCAACATTCCAAGGCTAAAACAGATCAGCATTAGCGCTACCAAGGCGGCCAGCACAGACAACCCGAGTTTCAGCCAAACTACCAACACGACTGCCAGGATAAACCCCACTCCCATCACTTGCCACATCGTCATCAGCCATGCGCTGCGGGCCCGTAAGCTCCTGGCCGTTGCCACCACTTCAAGCGGCAAAATTACAGCATTCCGGCGCACATATTCATTCAACACATCCGCATAGCGCACGCCAAAAAGACGCTGAATGAGTGACTTGCCAGGCGCATTTTGGGCTGGAGCAATCCAAAACAGCGGGTCGCGCAGCGCCTGAAACAGAGTCTCCTTTCCCAGCAAGGTCGCCCGCCACCAGGTTTGCGGGGAATAGAGCAACCCTGGATAACGGTCAAAGTCAATCCGGGGATTAGCTTCGCCCCTCCCCTGTTTATATTCAAAATAACGCCAGACATTCCAATGCATCTGGAAACGATGCCCCGGGAAATCCGGTTCGCTCGTGACTTGAAGCAGGTTCATCTGCACCAGGTCGGCCAGGGTGCGGTGAACCTGGTTTTCAGCTAGCCCAGAAACAAACTGCGCCGCCTGCTCATCAAAGGAGGAAAACAACCCCACACCAGCGAGGGCATGACAGACCTGGCACTGCTCATCAGTCATTTGTTCGTAGGTGAAATCCAAGGCGCGCAGGGTTTGCTCATCCAACTCGCTGGCACTGATTTGCAAAGAATTGTAAAGATTGGCCTGCAAACGCTTCAGGACGCTCTCCCACCCGAGCGATTTACCAAAAGGTCGCAAGATTGCCAGTGCCTGCGGTTCCCAATCCAAAAAACCTGCAACCTTTTCAACTATTTCCACTTCGCCCGGTTTGTAATGCCCGGCCAGCAGCGACCAACCTTCAGCTGGCTCCAATCTGTCCAGGCGCAAGATGCGATTGGCGGCGCAGCGTCCGCGCAGCCAGGTTTCCAAGCGGGTGGTGACCAGGATCAGGCTGCGGGTTTCGGTCAGGCTGGCCAGCCATTCTATAGTTTGCTCATCGAGGGGATTGTCAATCACGACCAGCGCCCGCCTGGCGTTGGATTTCAAGGCCTCCCCCAGCCAGTGCTGGCGGTCAGCAAAATATCCCGCCCGGATAAAGTGAATTCCATTCGGGAAAGTGAGTGCCTCAGCCTGTTGCCTGGCCCAGGCCAGCGCCAACAGGGTTTTGCCAGCCCCGTGTTTGCCGGTTACGGCCACCAATCCGCGGGACTCGCTGGCTACCAGTTTATCCAATTGCCGCTGATACCCTTCGCGCGGAATATAATCCGCGCTCAGGATGGGGAGAGATGCGCTTAAACGGGCTGCCAGCCCACGATGGGTCAATTCGAGCTGTTCCGCCCACAAAACCAGGCCATCGTTTTTCAAGCTGGAAACCGCTTCGTGGCTCAAGATGCCAATCCGCCTCTGAGCCTGCTGGATATGGCGATGATCGGGCAGCTTCAACGATTCGGCAATTTCCTCGGCCAGTTCAGTCGCCTGAATCCCCGTCTGGACATCAGTGTATTCCGCGCGTTCGGTGCTGAAGTACAGCGGGACCACGTAATAGACCCAAACACTCAAGAGCGCCGGGATGGCATCCTGCTTGGCGCTCTTGAACAACTCAGCCAGGGCAGGAATCACCACTCCCAGAAATGCAGAGCGCACCGAGCCGCGCTTCTGCCAATCCACTGGCGCAGCATGGCGCATCAGCGCTTTCAGGTAGGCAGGGATCTCCACCTGGCTCCAACTGGCATTTTTCGAGTCGGCGCGCAGGAAGCGCAGCAACTTTTCAAAGGCCACAACATCAGGAGGTTGGGTGCGTGGGGTAGGCATGGGAAATCACATCAGATGACGACATCAAATCACATCGCGGGGGTGACAATTTCGAAAAAATGCGAAAATGTGCGCATCGAATTCGAAACGAACGCCGATTTTACCACGCGACCGGTCGCGCACATTTTACCCCGGAGTTATGATGAAACCCCAAAAACTATCTCAGCACGAACGCATTGACGCCTTTAAGCGCGAACTGGCGCGCGCCTTCCGCCGCCTGAAAAAGAAAACCAGCCAACCTGCCTCCCAGGAGCCCCGCCATGTCCCTGCTGGATAAATTCGAATTCAAAGCCCCCGCCAGCCTGGGCGAGCTGCTCACGCCGATCGAGAACATCCTGAGTGGGATGCGCACTGGCGAAACCTGGGCTGTTTACTCGCGCGTTTCGGTCTTTGACCTGCGCTATCCCGGTTACTCGATGGAAACCCAGCCGGATTTTGCCGAGGAGTACGCCCGCCGCCACGGTGCACAAAATATCCTCACCTACGCCGACCCAGACCGCACCGGCAAAAACAGCAAACGCAAAGGCCTGCAAGATATGATCCGCGACATCAAAGCCGGTAAGGTGGATGTGATCGTGATCCACCGCCTGGACCGTCTATATCGCAACCTGGAATCCCTGCTCGAGTTCACCCGCCTGCTCAAGAAGCACAAGGTCAAGCTGGTTTCGGTCACCGAACAGATCGATACGACTACCTGGTGGGGCCGCCTGGTGCTGGCGGTGCTCGGCCACATGGCTGAATCCTACCTGCACCAGACCAGCGGCAACACCCGCACCGGCCTGGATGCCCGCCGCCGTAACGGCTTGCACCTCGGCCACCTGCCGCTCGGCTATTGCAATGGACTGTGCTCCACATGCACGGATGTCAATGGCGAAGGCTATTGCCCGCTGTTTGGCGGCCCGGACCGCCCAGAAAGTCAACGCGGCAAAATGGCTGTTTACCATCCCATCGATCAGTACGTTATCCCGCTGATCTTTGATCTGTACCTGCAGGGCTTCAGCCACCGCGAGATTGCCGCCTATCTCAACACTACCCAGATTCCCCTGCCTGATGGCAGCCAGGTTCGTTTCCGTCCGCGCAAAACTTTGGAGAATGTCCTTGAAAACGCCTGATTTCAGCCGCGATAGCATTCGCGCCATCCTGGAAAACCCCTTCTACACCGGGCTAATCGCCCGCTACCCGCGCCCGGAATTCGACACCGAGGACGATGTCGAACATCCCGAAAATATTCCTGCCCCGCATGTGGCCGGGAACTCGCGCGAAATCCTGGAACTGCATCCCGGCCAGCACGAAGCCTTGATTCCGATTTCGATCTGGCAGGCGGCTGGCGATCTGCGCCGCCAAAAAGCTTCCACGCCCACATCAGCCAGCAAGCCCAAGAACATCTACACCCTGAGTGGGGTTGGGCGCTGCTGGGAATGTTTCTCCTCCACTGGCCAGGAATACACCTTGCGCGGTTCAACCGGTGGGAATGGTACTGGGTACTATCGCTGCGCTTATCTCCATGACAGCGCCCTCAAACGTCCGCCCAAGAAGCAGCCGCGCGTGGCCGGGGTCAACCTGGCTTTTACGAAACGCGATGCCGCTTTGGTCGACCGCCATGCCAGCCTGCGCGCCGAGAAACTGGAAGCCCAAGTCGATGCGTTGATGTCACGGCTGATCATCCCACCCGATTGGCATGAAGCCATCCTGGCCTATTACCTGAGCGACGAAGGCATGACCGAATTCGAGCGCGAGGGCTATAACCTGCGCCAGTCGCTCAAACGCCACAAGGAATTGCACCTGGCCGGACATATCTCCGCCGCCGAATACGAGCAACAGGCGCGTTTCATCACCCAGCGGTTGGAGGCACTGAAACCCTCCGCTCGTCCGGAAGCCAAAGAAATCCTGCCGCTGCTGACTTCGTTCGCTGCGAGCTGGCAGGCATTGACCAATGGCGAAAAGCGCTCCCTGCTTGGCACCTTCTTCGCTGGTCTCTATTTCGACCACAACGGCACCCTGCGGCGCGCCCTGGAACATGAACCCTTTGGGGAGTTGCTGGGGCTGCCAGAGAATGGGATTTTGCCGGGATAAAAAAAGAATTTGTGCAAAAATCCACGCTCTGGCGCGTCAGGGCTGGAACAGTCACGCCGCGCGGCTAAATTGGCCGCCGGATAAGGAGAAAACATGTCTGTTAAAAAAACGAGCGATGTGGAAGTGACCGTTGTGCCCAGCGGCGTCAAAACAACCCGGCAGGTGCTGATTTCGGCCCAGGAAGGCCCGCACTTTGCTATGCGCCGCTTTGTAATGGAGCCTGGCGGAGGCATGCCGCGTCATACCAACACAGTCGAACATGAGCAATATGTGCTGGGCGGCACAGCCCGCATTGGGATTGGCGATGCGGTTTTCAATGTTGCGAAAGGCGATGTCGTCTTTATCCCGGCAGAGATTCCCCACTGGTATCAGAACACCGGTGATGAGCCGTTTGAATTCCTGTGCCTTGTCCCGAACCTGCCAGATACGACCACAATTGTTGAAGAAAAGCCTTGCTAACAAAGTCAATTTGCGTAAAAGCAAAGTCTTGGCGCGGATGGAAATTACGCTTTTCACCTATCCCCCCGGCCCCCTTACCCTGACGGGCACGCGTCCCTTATAGGAAAGGGGGTGTCGCCGAAGGCGACGGGGGTTCGGTTTAAGACCGCAAAACTCATCCGTGTTTACTATAACCAAAAACCGGGGCTTTTTTATCAGTAGGTGCATAAACCACATACAAGTTTGTCAGACCATCTGCGGTTTGGCCTG
>CAYLZI010000204.1:0-5317 GCA_964388215.1 uncultured Anaerolinea sp. | reverse complement strand
CGGGACGGATTTGCAGTCCTGATAAATTAGTTGTATTGAAATATGAAATTATTAAGGTGCGAAATTAAACAAAAAACGAGAAGCCAGGGCAGCCACCCAGGTGGGTGACCGTTCTCCTTGTGCTTCTCGTTGTGTTTACAGCTTTGAATTACGTGTTTACTTGTCTGCTAAATTCACCGCTTTTAGCGTGCCTTTTTGCCTCCTGAGGCGTCATCGATGACAACGACCCGCGCGGCAACGATTTCGACGATGTTGCGGTCGATCAGGATTTTGTCCGGGTTCTCAATGGTAGGCAATTCTCCGCCGCCTTTGCGGGCTTTTTCCAGAAAGTCGGCCATCGATTCTTTGAAATCGCGGCTTTGGAGATAGCCGTGGACGCGCACACGCATCCCTTTGCGTGGGGCAAACAGGGAAGTCGCGCCGCCCGGATAGCGGACGTTCACATAGTCCGGCTCGTCCCGGCCAGGGATGATATCCGGTTTGTTGGGCAAGCCTGCATCGCGATATGAGGCGATGCGAAAGAACAGGTCTTTGTCGTAGGTCCAGGATTCGCGGGCGACCAGCCCTTCGATTTGAACTTCGTTCAGCATGTGTGGCTCCTCGTTGACGGATTAAACAAAAAAACGGCCAGAACAGATTCCGACTTGGGAATGTTCTGGCCGACGTTGAAATAAGGTGGAATATTTAGTTGTTAGCCAAGATTATACTGAAAGTGCAACAAGTTGGCAAGCAAGAATTTTAGAAACCGTTACTCTCCTCGTAAAACCACATTATCAACATAAACCTGTACGGGTATGTTCTCTGCGCCGGCACCCAATTGTGATCTATGATTCTCCCATTTTTCACGGCACAACGATCTTATCCAAAATATCCACCACATTATCCGGCGGTGCTGGGAATTTTTCGAGCGTAATCAGGGTTTGGGTGGAGTCAACCCGCTCTGTGCCATCTTCGAATCGCCAGAGCGTGCGCGTTTTTATCGTTTTCCCGCTGGCTTTATCCACCCATACCTGGCGCGCCGACCCGCTAAACGATTGGGTTTCGCCGGGGTTTTGCACGGGATTGCCGAATGTTTCCAGGAAGGTTATCTGATAGCAAGGTTCGCCACCTTCGCACAGAATTTCTTCGATGGCGACAGCTGTGTTGCCGTATTCCATCACCGCATTAAAGTCCTGGCGTAGGAAAGCGGATGTGAACCGATAGCGTTTCCCGCTGAGGTAGCCCGAATCTCCAACGGTGAAGTTGACGAAATAATCACCAACGGTGACTAATTGTTGCAGGATATTTCCTGCGGAATCGTAATCGGTGTGCAGGGTGCGTGTGACATAGCCGTTTTCGTCAATCTCCAGCCACTCTTCGGATTTGATATATGGCGGCGGGAAGGTTTGCCCAGAGCCGGGATCGCTTTCGGTTTCTGTAACATGGTGTATCCAGCCAGGGCCTTGCTGGAAAGGGGCGTCGAAGGCTTCGGTCAGGCGGACAAGTTCCAACCAGGTCGGATCGCTAAAAGCGGGAGTTGGGGTGAAGAAAATGGATGGTGTTGGTGGCGGGGCTTCGTCGTGAGCGCTCAGCCGAACGGCGGACGTTTCGCCGATTTGCACGCCGAGCGTCGCGGCAGGGGCCTGCCAGGGGATATTCCATTCGCCTTGGGCAGTGTAATAGGCACGCATCAGGTAAATCTCAAAGGGTTCGGCGGGCAGCGGGTCAAAGCGCAGTGTGGAGGTGATAACGCCTTCCTGCTTGGTCATGTCGCCGCCAACGCCGCTGGCTTTTTCGCTTCTAAACATGGCGGCGGTAATCTTCGGTTCAGATTGCAGGCTGATGACCAGGACGCCTGGGCAGTCAGGGTCGCCTGGTTGATTTTCAGGGTGAAATTCCCGGCATGCAGGGTTTTGTCCAGTTGCCAGGTCTGACCGACTTGCGGATTCGGGCCGGGGTCGAAGGTGAAGGACGGGGCGTCGTCCCAAAAATCCTGCGAGAGCGGCAGGTTGGCCGGGTCGGGAAACGAGGTGAGCGACAGGGTGAGCAGTTCGTCGCCCTTGAAGGGCACGGTTTCGTAGGTCTTGACCTGGTTGTTCGAATCGCTCATCACCAGGCTGAGCGGGTAAGCGCGCCCCTGGTTGTCTTTGAGCAGCACATTCCAGTCATTGTTCAGGCTGGTGCCGGGTTGGTCGAAACGCAGGGCTACTTGCAGGACAGTTTTGTCGCTGGCTACGGCGACATTTTCAAGAACCAGGCGCAACCCGGCCTGGCTTTCGCTGGCGATTGGCTGCCAGGGGCCTTGCGCCGGGGGCGGGATGATTTCGTTGGCACGCAGCGGGCGGAGTTCCAGGGGCAGTTCGGCTTCCCAAAGGATGCTCTGCCCCCTTTCGATGATTTGATAGCGCAGGGAGATTTTGCTTGTATCCGGCGGGAGGGGCGCAAACTCAAAGATGTTCACAAAGCGATTGTTCTCCTGATCGCCGCTGCTCTCGCGGAATTCGATTTCTTGCCCGTCGGGAAGCAGGGCGGCGACAAACGGGTAGATAAAATCGCTGGTGCTCTCGACCTGCCCGACCTGCTCAATGGTGACAGAAAACCTTTGCAAGTCGCTGGTGGCCTGCAAGACGTGTAGAGTGATTCCTTCGTTGGTGATTTCTATGGGTTCGGCCAGCATGTAAACGGAGCCAGGGTCGCCGGTGGTGAAACCAAAACCGGGGATGAAGCCGGAGAGTCGCCCAATCGCATAGGCCGCGCCGGTCAGCAGGGTCAGGGCAAGAATTGCAAACAGGAGAACGAGGGCAGGACGGGTGCGCAGGGTTTGCATAAAAGCGCTCCAGTTTTTCGGTTCCCCGGTTGACTGGGTGGCCGGTTGACCGGTTAAGCGGTTATTTTTGGGGGCGGAGAATTGCGCCAGGAGTTGCCGCTCCAGGCGGTCGGCGAAGTCCGGGGCGGGCTGGGGCGCGGTATAAAAGTCGTTTAATGCAGAATCCAGGCCGGGGGGCAGGATCGGGTTCATGTCATCCATTTTCGGCCTCCCAATGTTCGCGCAGCCAGTTCAGGGTACGGTACAGGCTCATTTTGACGGCGGCTTCGCTTTTGCCTTCGAGCAGGGCGATTTCGGCAAATCCCAGCCCGGCGGCAAAGCGCAGGCGCAATAGTTCCTGCTTTTCTTCGTCCAGTTGGGCCAGCAGGGATTGCAGGCGGCGGATGTCTTCGCGGGCTTCGAGCGCGGCCAGCAGGCCGGGTTCAGGGTTGGGATGTTCATCGAGGGGGGCTTCGGGGCGTTGGCGATAGAAATCGGCAGCCCGGCGCCGGGCGATGGTGAACAGGAATGCGGGGAAATTGCCGCCCGAACGGAATACATCCCGCTGCACAGCATCGAAGGCTTCGGTGAAGGTTTGAGCGGTCAGGTCTTCGGCTTCGGCGGCATTGCCCACCCGCCTGTAGAGATAGTGATAGAGGGCAGGCAGGCGCTGGCGGTAGAGCGCGGCGAAGGCTTCCGGATCGGTGAGGTTCATCTGTAAGGTATATCGACTTGGGGCGGAAAAAGTAACACCAGCTAAAGATGGGGAGTGACTCTTTATCCTGTTGAAACTCCATTGCCCAAGCCGCAGCAAGCTGTAGCCTATCCCCACCCCCAAGGCGTTAAAGATGGTGTCGTTGATGTCCGCCGAACGGTAGTTACTGCCGATAAGAAGTATGGTCAGCAATTGGACAGTTTCGGTTCCGATGCCGACCCATAGGGCCAGGAGTGGAATCTGCCGTGCGGGGAGAGGGCGCAAGAGCGGATAGAGAATGCCAAAGGGGATGGTCATCAGGATGTTTGCGATGATTCCTTGCCTGCAGGCGTTGGGCAATTCCCAGCAGTTGCCAAAATAGAACGGAATCAGGTTCAAGCCATGATAACGGTAGAGATGGATGAGTTGTTCCCAGCATGAGGCAAAGGTGAAGCCTACGCCCGGCTCTGGGAGAATGAGAGGGAACAGTACTGCATCCACTAGCGCGAGCAAGTACACCCAAAAGGCGGCGAAGGTTAATAGGAATTTCCAGCCGCGCCGCCGCAGGGTATAGAGGACGAAGGGCAGCGCAGCCAGGATAATGGGAATAGGGAGTTCGACGGGCATGGTTATTGTTTGACAGTCTGAACCAAGACCCCCAACCACACTCCATCGCGTCGTGCATAGAAAAATGCACCACCTGCCAGTGGCCGGAAATCATACATTCCTGTTTCGCAGCACACATCGCCGTGCGCGATATCTTCATACGTCACTGGCAGTTCCAGCCCATCATAAACCAGAGTGAAATCAGCAGCACGGCGCGCAGCAAAAAAAGGTTTGCCGTTCACCATGTGCCAGTCGAATATCTCAGCATAACCCCACTCTTGGTTTTTTGGCAGACCATCCACGAACAAAACGGAGCGAATTTCTGTTACCCACTGCCCGTCCCATGCCCACAAACCGCTCACAGGCGAACCAGCAGAACCCATATGCGGAATGGAAAGAGTTTGAAGTGGTTGGCCATCTTCGAAAATTTCAAGGCGGGCAGGCGCGCCAACGGGGAATATTTCGGTTTCAGAGTAGTTGAAGGAAATCAAGCGGTTGCCTGCCCAAACACTGTCAAAACCAAACTCCCACGGCGAAAGAGGCTGTGTACCCTGTTTTGAGATCATTACCTGAAATTGGCTGCCGTTCCCATCTTCGGCGCGCGCCCAAAAGATGAAATCTTCCCTATCGGGGCGGATGGAGACTTCGCCCAGCCCAACCAGCCTGGAGAAGATCGTCTCATCTCCCTTTTTCAGGTCGAAGGAAGCCCAGGGTTGGGCGGTTTGGCGCTCTTCCAGGTGCAAGCCAAAGGCGGCCAAATCGCGGTTTGTCGCTTGCATTTTCTCACGCTCGCTTTGGCTCCAAAGTGTATTTACTTTCACATCAAGCGCGTTCACCTTGGTACGAAAGCCATCGAGGTGCCGGATGGGATGACAAGTATCGTTGGCAATCGCATATTCTGTGATGGTGAGTCCGGCCGCCTGCTGGGTGGAAACTGCTGGAGCAGGTGGGGTTTCCCGGCAGTTCGGCGAATCATAGTATCCGCTGTATGTGGGTTCTGGAGCAGCCTGGAGAAAGCTCAGGCTGGAGAGAATTCCGTCAAAATGGGTGGAATCCGCGCGCAGGATGAGTAATTCATCGGGGCGAGCTGGGTTGCGAGCAAAAAGGACGGATTCCAATCCCGGTTGTGGCGATTTTGGAGAAACGATGCAGCCATATCCGAACCAGAGATTTTGCTTTAGACATTATCGGTAATAGTAAAATAGGGTCATGTTGACTTATAACGAACTCAA
>CAYLZI010000203.1:0-5370 GCA_964388215.1 uncultured Anaerolinea sp. | reverse complement strand
TGATGCGATACCATATTTGGACCGAAGGCTGCCAGATGAACGTGGCCGATTCCCAGCGGGTGGGGTCGGCGCTGGAGCACCTGGGTTATGCCATGACCGAACACCCCACCGAGGCGGATGTTCTCGTGCTGAACACCTGCGTCGTGCGCCAATCTGCCGAAGACAAAGCCTACGGGCGCTTGAGTTCCTTCAAACCGCTCAAACAGAAAAATCCCAACCTGGTCATCAACTTGATGGGCTGCCTGGTAGGGGTGAAGGGTCACGAAAAACTCAGGGCGCGCTTCCCGTATGTAGATGTCTTCTCCCCGCCTTCAGACCCTGGCCCGTTGATTTCGCACCTTACCCAGGGCGAAATCCGCTCGATGGAAGACGCCGAAACAACCCGCCGCTTTTTGACGATGGACGAAGAACTGATCCTGCCCGTCAACGAGCGCGGCAGCCTGGTCTCGGCGCATGTTCCCGTTGTCTATGGCTGTTCGCACGCCTGTACGTTCTGTATCATCCCCTACAAGCGCGGAATCGAACGCTCACGCCCGGTGGGTGACGTTGTTGCCGAAGTCCGCTCTCTGGCGCGACAGGGCATGAAGGAAGTGACCTTGCTTGGGCAAATTGTCGACCGTTACGGCAAAGACATTCTCAATGGGCCGAACCTGGCTGGTTTGTTGCGGGTGCTTCACGAAGTGGAAGGCATCGAACGCATCCGCTTCCTGACCTCGCACCCGAACTATTTCGACGATGAAATCATCGAAGCGGTGGCCGAACTGCCCAAAGTCATGCCGCACTTCGAGATTCCCATCCAGGCTGGCGACGATACCGTGCTGCAAAACATGAAGCGCGGCTATAGCCAGCAGCAATACCGCGACCTGGTCGCCAAAATCCGCGCCCGCATCCCGAATTGCTCGATAGCCACCGACATCATCGTCGGATTCCCCGGCGAAACCGAGGAGCAGTTCATGCAAACCTGGCAGGTGTTGGCCGACCTGAAACTGGATGTGGCCCATTTGGCGCGTTACTCGGTGCGCGAAGGCACAGTCGCTGCCCGCCGCATGGAAGACGATGTAACAGAGGACGAGAAAATGCGCCGGTTCCGTATGCTCGAGGAGTTACAGGAGCGGGTCGTCGGCGAGATTAATGCAAAATATCTCGGGGAGAACGTCCCCGTTTTATTCGAGGAAAAGGTGAAGGGGCGTTGGAAGGGCCGCGCGCCCACCAACAAACTGGTCTTTGTCGAATCGGAAGAAGATTTGCGAGGCCGAATCCTGCCCGTCACCATCACCTGGACCGGCCCCTGGAGTATGCAGGCCACGCTTGCGCGCCAGCCCGCCATTCTTTCTTTGTAATTTGGAGAAGTTATGAAACCCGATAAAACTCGTGCCCGTCAGGGTATTCGCGTCATCGCCATTTGCGTATTTCGTAATGGCAATAAAATCCTGGCGTTCGAAGGATACGACACCATCAAACAGCAGGCCTACCACCGTCCCTTGGGAGGCACAATTGAGTTTGGCGAGCGGTCTGACCAGGCGGTCATCCGCGAAATCAAA
Organism: uncultured Anaerolinea sp.; assembly: GCA_964388215.1. Lineage (GTDB taxonomy): Bacteria > Chloroflexota > Anaerolineae > Anaerolineales > Villigracilaceae > UBA5195. The sequence continues at coordinate 3,829 of CAYLZI010000203.1, read as the reverse complement.
GAAGAAATCAATGCCGATGTCACCGACCTGCGCTACCTGGGAACCATTGAAAACATTTTCATCTACGAGGGGAACAAGGGTCACGAACTGGTGCAGGTCTACGATGGCCGCTTCGTGGATGAGAGTCTGTATGGGAAAACCATCATCCAGGGCGTGGAAAAATCTTCGCCTTTCCGGGCGGTCTGGGTCGATTTGGAAAAAACCGGCAATGGTTATCCACCGCTGTATCCCACCGGCCTGGTGGAGCTACTCCAATCGACAAAAAATCCCGCCTGATGGCGGGATTTTTGTTTTAGAGGCTGTTGACGACCGACATATACAAGTTGCCAACCCCTGGGCCCATTGCAGCAACGGCGACAATAATAACGATTGCGACCAACACAAGAATAAACGCGTATTCGACCATGCCTTGGGCTTTACTAAAGAAATTCTGCATTTTTTACCTCCTTTCGCTAAAAAATAAAACCGGCTCTCCCGTTTTCTGTGGGAGGCAGGGTAGGGGCAGCCCGCCCAACGTGAAAACCGCCATTTTATACCAGGATTCTCTGCAAAAATATATCTGGTTAGCCCTGTGACTGGTCACCCTTGCTTGCGGTTTTCCCATAAAAACGGTAGAAACATAAAAACCAACGTGTTGCAAAAAAAAGATACACTCTATTTTAACCAATTTTGAAGTTTAATCACTCGATAGTTCTGATAGTTTTTGGGCAATTATTCAGCCGAGCGCGCACCGAGCCAGCCTTTCAGGTAAAATTAGATTGCGCCCGGAACCCCGCGCCCTCTTTTCTTACAGGCGGGAGATTACGATTGCAACGCTTTTTCTTATCCATAAGTTTATACCTGCGTATCACAGTTGCGCTGCTCGCCACCCTGCCCCTGGTTGGCGCGTTTCTGTTTTCCAAACCCTATTTTGTACAACAAGCAATAGACCAGAATCAACACCAGGTACAACTTTACGCTTATGCTTTGAGTCACTTTGACGACGAGAACGCCGCCCGCGCCTATGTGCTTGCCAGTCAGCCGCGCAGCGGCGTTCACTTTTTAATCAATTCGGATGGAACGTATATCGCTCACCCAAGCGAATCGCTGGAAGGGCGCAATATCCGGCTGGATTTTGCCCCGGGCAGCATCAATGCCATCCACTCAGGTCAGACGGGCTGGGCCACTGACTCTGAATCGAACACGCTGCTTTTCTTTGCGCCCGTCGATGGCAAGGACTTGTTCGATGTTGTAACCATAGAACGTTCTTTAATCACTGCTGATGTTTGGAGATGGATAAAGATGACTGCCATCCCAATTGGGATGAGCCTTTTGCTGACAATGGTGGCCGGCAGCCTGGCCGCCTGGTTCTTAATAGAGTCCCCGCTGAAAAAGTTGACGGCGTTTGCGCAAGGGATGGGCTTTGGCAACCCGGGCTATGAAACCAGCCCCATCGGGCTGTGGCTTGAGTTTCGTGATTTGGCTGGCGCGCTGGAAAATGCCCAGGGCGAGACAAAGTCGCGGTTACTGGGCCTGGAACAGTGCGTTGAAAAACTTAACCGGGCGGTTGAGTCATTGCAGGCGAGTGAAAATCGTTTTCGCACGCTATTTGATTCGGCCAACGATGCGATTCTGCTGGCGCGCCTGGAAGACGGTTCTATTCTGGATGTCAACAGAAAATTTGAAGAACTTTATGGGTTCAGCCGCGCTGAGGCGCATTTGCTCACAATCAGGGAAATTAGCCATGAAAAACGCTCACACAACCAGCGCGCCACATCCCAATGGATTCGGCGGACTCGCGCCCATGGGGCGCAGGTGTTCGAGTGGCAGGCCAGGGATAAAGCGGGGCGTGTTTTTTGGGTAGAGGTCAGCGTGCGCATTGTCGAAATCAACAATCAGGAATGCCTGTTGGCAGCAGCGCGTGATATTCATGAACGCAAACGGGTGGAACAAATCCAGGTGGCTGTCTATCGCATTTTCCAATCGGCGCGGGCCAGCCAAACGCTTTTTGAATTTTTTTCGCTGGTGCATGATATTCTTGGCGACATGCTCCCGGCCAAAAATTTCCAGGTCGCCATCTATAACCCGATTGCCGACCTGGTAATGTATCCCTATCACTTTGACGCGCACGATGACTGGCCCTCAGTGCATGCTCCCGATGATGGTTTCGTAACGCAAGTCATTCGCTCTGGTCAACCGTTGCTCGTTACGCGAGAAATGATTAGAAATGGTAAAAATAAGCGGCAGGGCAAGCAAAAAAACTTTTTAGATTGGCTTGGCGCGCCGTTACAAACAAACCGGGACGTGCTAGGCATGGTCGCTCTCAAAAACTACGACCCAGGGAAACGCATTAGCAAACAAGATGAAGAAACGTTTGCCCTGATTGCTACGCAAATTGCGTTTGCCATTGAACGCAAGCGAGCTGAGGATGCCTTGCGCGAATCGGAAGCCCGCTGGCGCGCGTTGATGGAAAACACACCCCAATTAATTTTTACTATTAATCGCAGGGGGGAAATATTGTTCGTGAACCGCACCCTGCACGGCCTGGAACGCGAGAAGATGTCCGGAGAATCCATTTTCCCGTACATCGATGGGATAGATGATGACGAGAAACGTGACTTCCTCGCGCGTGTTTTCCATGAGCGAGAAGTTGCATCTTTCGAAATTACTTTTGAAGGACCAAACCGACGGCTCTGGTTTTCTTGCGTCATTTCACCGGTGATAGATAACGGTCACGTTGATGTCGCTATTTTCAACGCAACCGACATTACCGACCGAAAAATGGCCGAGGGTGAAATCCAAATCTTGAACGAAACGCTCGAGCGGCGCGTTCAGGAGCGAACTGCTGCGCTGGAAGCCGCCAATAAAGAGTTAGAAGCCTTTTCATATTCTGTTTCTCACGATTTGCGCGCCCCCCTGCGTGCCATAGATGGATTTGGGCGCATCCTGTGGGATGCGCTGAAAGGGCAATCTACTGATGAAACTTTGCGATACCTGTCTATCATTCGTGAAAACGCCCAGCAAATGGGACAGTTGATTGATGATTTGCTCGCCTTTTCACGCCTGAATCGACTGGAGGTAACTCAGACGCTGGTTTTGCCCCACGCGCTGGTAGAAAATGCCCTTGCCGCCCTCGAGACAGAACGCGCCGAACGTGAAATTGACTTAGAGATTGCAGAACTGCCTGCCTGCCAGGGAAACCCAGCCCTGCTTCAACAGGTCTGGGTCAATCTGCTTGCCAATGCCCTGAAATTTACGCGCGGACGGTTACCGGCGCGCATCGAAATTGGCGCATGGGGGGCTGGTGGTGAAACGATTTATTTTGTCCGCGATAATGGGGTCGGGTTCGACATGCGTTATGCAGATAAGTTATTTGGCGTCTTTCAACGATTACACCGCGCCGAAGAATTTGAAGGCACCGGGGTTGGTTTAGCCATTGTGAATCGCATCATTTGCAGACACGGTGGCCGCGTCTGGGCTGATGGGCAGCCTGGCAAAGGCGCAACATTTTATTTTACGCTTCCCCAGATTCAGGCCAGTCAAGATTGATAATTTTTCACGAATGTCAAACGTCAAAACAGCAATTCCAAACCCGAAATCAAAATAAGCCGATTTGGACGCGAATTAATGCGGGCTGCCCCAGTGGGGGGGCGCGGAAAAAAACTTTACATTCGGTGGGCTGCCACAAAATTGAACGCAGTCTGCGTAAAATTTTGCACCGGGCTGCTCAAAAAATATCCGCGTTCATCTCCGCTCGTCCGCGCCTTTTTTAGATTTGGAATTGCTGCGTCAAAACAGCAATTCCAAATTCAAAACTGATTTATGGCGGTGCATGAACAATTTCCAAGCC
>CAYLZI010000202.1:0-5396 GCA_964388215.1 uncultured Anaerolinea sp. | reverse complement strand
TGGGGGTATCCAGTTTCTGGGCGTGGAGCGCCAGGGCGCGCAGGGCGGGGAGGGAGTAAACAGTCATTAGTAATCAGTGAGCAGTTATCAGTGGATGAACAGCAGCGCTACGCCGCCGATGGCGACCAGCGTTCCAGCGACGGATTGCCAGGTCATGCGGTCGTGGTAGAAAAAGTGGCTGATGGGCAGCATCCAAACTGGCGGCAGAGCCATGATTGTGCTGGCAACGCCAACTGAGGCGTGCTGGACTGAAAGCAGCGAGGCCGAAATACCAAAGACCGGCCCAAAAAACGCGCCGAAAATGGCCCATTTCAAGCCCTGTGGGTTGGCGCGTACTATGCGGATGGTGCTGCCAGCCTGCTTTTGCAAAACAGCCACGCCCCACAGGCTGATGGCGGCGGCCAACATGCGAATCAGCGTCCCGGCGAAGGGTGAGAAATCGCCGCTCATGCCTTGTTTGGAAAGCACCAACCCGGCGGCTTGCCCCAGCGCGGCCAGGATGCCGAAGATGACTCCTTTGCGCCAATTGCGCGCGCCCCGGCCCGATGCTTCGCGGCGGGCAAAGACGACCCAGCCGATGCCGCCGAGGGTTAGAGATATTCCCACCGTTTGGAGCAGGGTGAGTGTTTCGCCGAAGACTAGCCTGGCGATGACCGCGCCAAAGACCGGGGCCAGGCTGAGCAGCAGCAGGCCGAGTCGCGGCCCAATATAACGGTAGCAGGCGAACAGGAAGGCGTCTCCCAGGGCCAAGCCAACCAGGCCAGAGATGGTGAGCCAGCCCCAGCGGTCGAGTCCGGCATCGAAAGGTATCGGCTTGTTGTACAAAATCGCATTGATGATAATTAATGCAATGAGGGCCAGCACGACGCGCAGGCGGTTGGTGACTTGCGAGCCGAGCCGCAGGGTGGCGTTGCTGAACCCAACTGCCGACATTGTCCAGCAAAATGATGTAAAAAGCGCAGCGAGTTCACCGATGGGAAGCATGGAAATCCTGAAGGGAAAATGGGCCGGGAGTGTGTACTCCCGGCCTGAGTATATCGCAAAAATAGAACGAATGTGCGTTTTTGATGAAATGCGCCAGATGCTCGGCTTCTTCGTATCCCAGCCGTTTGCGCGCGGCGATGCTGGTTTCGTTTTCAACTTTGATGAGTTCGGCCTTGGTTTGGGCTTCGGTGCGTAGTTGCAGGGCGCGGGCTTCGGCTGGTTTGATGGCCGCATTTTTTTGTTGTTCGAGGGCGCACAGTTCGGCTTCGCGTTCTTTTTGCAGGCGGGCCAGCGTGGCGGCTTTTTCTGCCTCGGCCTGGCCGATGGTTTGCGCGAGTTGCACTTTTGTCAGGTCGGTCTCGTGTGAGGCGGTGGCAGCAGATTTCGCCAGTTCTAGTTGCTTCACCTCAAGTTCGTGGCGGCGAACGGCCAGGGCTTCTTGCTGCGAGAGGGTGGCGGTTTCAACTTCCCGCTCGGCATCCAATCGTTCAGATGCCAGTTTCTTTGAAGAAACGATGCGTTTTCAGAGATGCACCCATTTGATATTCGTAAATGATGGGAAAAAGTTTTGGGTTGTGGCTTCGTGATGTATTTTACCCAGAACAACCTTTGAAATGCGCACTTTCTTTGGCCTTGTTATAGCACATTGTTCCTAACCACTTGAAAATCATTATGAAAAGTTGTAGGATTAAAAACGAACCGATGGCAATGCGCCAATTGCAATGACTTCATTCTCGGCCAGCAAATGGTGTTGCAGATGGTTATTGTGGTCTGGCAAGGCATCTCGGTCAAGGTGATAGGGAAGTTTCGCGGCATCAGTTTGGGGAAAATTGGGACGACGAACTTGCGTATTTGGGATAGTACAACCAGCCCCATGCAAGAACCAATAACCACTGCCGCGACGGTAATCAATGCAAATCGGATGGGAAGGAGGTTTTATCCATCTTATACACCCTATGCTTGCAATCCATAGCATGTTTTGGGAGCACTTTTTGTTCCCATCCATTATCTGTTCAGGTAATGAATCAAAATGACGCAAGATGCCGTTACAAAAGGAGATGTTTTAATGTTACTAAATCGCAGGAATACATTCTTTAGAACTGCGTTCCTTTTCGTAAGTATTTTGTCTGTTGGCGCATTATTAATTGCTCACGTTCCCACTCGCGCCCTGCAGGCTGAAATTGACCCTACTCCGCGTGGGCCAGAACCGCTTCCGCCTACCCCTATCGCGCCGGCAGAAGCAGAGGTGCTCACCGTTGCAGAACAGCAGTTGATTCAAAAACTTGCTGATTCGAAAAGCGTGCCTGTTGAAACACTGATTATCAATTATTCTGAAGAAATTGCGCTGCCGGTCACTGGCGCGGTCTTTACTTTTGGCAAGGTGATGGACAAGGCTACCGGGATTTCTTACAGCATAGCGCTCGACAAGAACGGAGTGATAGTGGATGCGGAGGCCTTGAAACAGGCCGAGCGCGATGCATCTTTTGCCATTTATGGCAAACTTCACCCGGCCCTCCATCGTCATATACAGGGTTTGCAGGCTCAAGATGTCGTCCGGCTCAGCGTTTGGCTTAAGATGGGAGATTTGGATGCATCTATCCCTCGGCTTAGCCCAAGCGAAGCCGCAGGCATGAGCGCTGAGGCCATTCATCAGTACAAAATAGAAGGAATGGCGCAGGCTGCCCAGATCCATCGGCAAGCGCAGCAACCATTCCTCGATTTCCTACCCAAAGTGGATGGAAAGTTGATTAGCGCTGCAGAAACAGCCCCCATCGTGTTTATAGAAATTCCTGCGCAGGCCATCCAACAGGTTGCGAACCTGGCGTATGTGGATGCGCTGGATTTATTGATAGAAGGCAAGCCAGAGGACGATGGTGATGGGGAACAACAAACCGGCGGACCAGAAATGGATACGTCGCGCCCCGCCAGCAAGGCGAACGTCGTCAACGCCCGAGGCTATGATGGCACCGGCATTGTGGCGGCCGTTATTGAAGGTGATAGTATCAAGTTTGATAATCCTTACCTGGCAGTTGGAAGTTGTGGACCTACGACGACCTGCCCTGGAATTGACGAACACGCCACGGCAGTTGGCGGAATCATGGCCAGCACGCACACCACCAATAAGGGCATTGCTCCTGGCATTGGAACCAACCTGCTCAGCGGAAATGGCGGCGGATGGAATTTGTCGCATCATCAATCGGCCACAACCTGGGCCAATGGCTTGGGCGCCGATATTTTCAATAACAGTTACCTGATTGAAGCAGACGGCGTGATGCACAACTCTGACCGTTGGATGGATTACATTGTCCGATATTATGCAGACACAGAAATCAAATCAGCGGGCAACCGGGGTGAAGGCGATGCCTATGTAACCAGCCCAGGACTGGGATACAACGTGCTTACGGTTGGCGCTTTTGAAGACAAGAACACTCTCACATGGGGCGACGATGCCATGGCTGAAATTTCAAGTTCTGTTGAGCCGGCAGGACGCGAAAAGCCCGAGGTTGCTGCCGTTGGGTGTGGGGAGTGGGTCTCTGGAGTTGGAGGCGTTCCCGGCATCATCAGCACTGGTATTGCCAGTCCGTGGGTCTATGACCAGGGCTGCGGCACCAGTTATGCGGCCCCAGTTGTGGCAGGCGGCGCGGCTCTGCTCATGCAACGCAACGCATCGCTCAAATCCTGGCCCGAAGCAGTCAAAGCCATTTTCATTGCCACTGCCCTGCACAACATTGAAGGCAGCGCAGTCAAGAGCGAATATGACGGCGCCGGTGGAATTGACCTGGCGGCTGCCGACTTGGTGGCTGCCAATGGCTGGTGGAGAGCGCGCTCTGTGAATGGCGCATCCTTTGATGCATCTAATTATTTGGATGTGCAAACAATAACCCTCTATGCGGGTGAACCGATGCGGGCCGCGCTGGCCTATGACTCGAATCCATCTGTGGATTACACCAGCAACCCATTAGAAGGAGACCTGGATTTATATCTGAAGAATCCATCGGGTACCATCGTTGCGTCTGCGGCAGGGATGGACAGTTGGGAGATACTGGCCTACACGCCCACCGTGACCGGCGTCTATACCCTGGTCGTCGAAAATCACGCCGGTTCTCTGTTGAGCACCGAGTCGACATTTATAGGAACCGCAATTTGGCCTGGTCACTATGTCCTCTCGCCCTATGTTTCTCAAACACGAGATACGCCGTCCGGCAATTGGAATCAAGATTCGGGCGATGATTACCGCTTTACGCGCAGCAGCTCTTGGAACGCGGTTGGCGTGCGATTCCCAAAAACCACCGATTACGATGTATTCTTATTTGATAAGTCGGTGTACGGAAATCCTGCTGACCACATCCGGCGGGAAGATTCAGCCCTTTCTCAAGATGGAGCGGTGGAAGTGGTGGTGGTGGATGGCAATCATGCGCCTTCTGGCAACTACTACACCACTGTTTCGCGCTTCTCCGGCAGCGGCAATTACACCACCCAGCACGCAACCTGGGCGGGAGATATGGTATCTGCTGGTACTTATGGGCCTTACACTGCCAGCAGCGGCGATGTGCTGCGGGTTTGGGATATGTGGTTCAGCGCGGGCGAGACAAAATATGTTTGCGTTTCGCAATCGGGCGGCTCGGCAGATTTGGGGGTACTGCTCTTTGACTCTAACCCCGATTTGTCTGCATCCTGGTATCAGGGGCGGTCGCAGGCAGTTGCCAGCGCCGATAAATGGCGCGCCGGGGTCAGCGAGCACCTTACTTATACGTCACCCGATGCTGACTATAAAGGGCTGGTCGTTTTTAATAAGGGCGGCAGTTCTACATACAACGTAGTCGTTTCATCCACGCCGGTTCCCAACTGCGAAAACTGGTTTGGCGGTATTTCTGTTACTTCGGACAGAAGTATTGTGGCTGTCGGACGTCCGCATATCAACGGTCAGGTGACTACCTATAACGGTTTTATGAGCGGCGACCAGACAGCCTATGTGCCAATGCTCTTTAAGGATGCTTTCGGCGGCAGTTACGATTCCGCGCTCTATGTCCAGAACATTGACCCCGCCAATTCTGCCAGCATCACCATCAAGTTCTACGATTCTAACGGCGCGCAGACGCATTCCATGGTTGATACGCTCTCTCCTCTGGCATCGAAGGGGTATTGGCTGCCCAGTATTACTGCTCTGGGCGCTTCGTGGGTGGGAGGCGTCAAGGTCGAATCCACTCGGAATATTGTCGCTGTGGGTCGCCCGCATATTGGAAGCCAGGTGATGACCTATGATGGGTTCACAGGCGGAAGCCCAACTGCCTATGTGCCAATGTTATTCAAAGATGCTTTCGGTGGTAGTTATGATTCTGCGCTCTATATTCAGAATGTGGATGCTGCCAATTCTGCCGGCATCACCATCCGGTTCTACGATGCAGGCGGCG
>CAYLZI010000201.1:0-5419 GCA_964388215.1 uncultured Anaerolinea sp. | reverse complement strand
TTAGGTATTCTCAAATTTCTCTATCGGGCAAAATTTGCATAGGGCACAGATGAGCGCGGAAAGATTTTTGGCTCTCCGTTTTTGGCGAGGTCGTAGGGGCAACCAGATGCGATTTCGCAGAGAATTCTGGCGCAAAAGTCAATGTGGAGACAATGAAGATTATCAAGGAAATGTCAAAATGAGCAAAACGCTCCCCATCTCCTGCGCCAACTGCGGCGGGCAAGTTGCCTTTCCGACAGGGGGAACGCGGGCCAAATGCCCTTACTGCGGCACAGACCAAATCTTAACCGGCGAAACAGCCCGCCAGGTTCAGCAAGAAGGCGCGCCGCTCTGCCCGGTCTGCAAACAAAACGACCGGTTGGAAAAAGTATCGGCCATTGTGGGCAAAGACTCGACAGCCTACCCATCCAAGCTGGCGCAGTGGCTGCGTTTAAGCGACCTGTCGCACCCTGAGCCAGAAACAATGGCTGAAGAAAGCGCGTTCACCCCAAAAAACACCCTCCTCACCCTGAACTTTTTCTTAATCGGCTTTTTTGCGCTCTGCGCGGGTTTTATGGCCCTCATCCTGCGAGACTTTGGCGCGGATGCGGGCGCATGGCAAGTTCTTGGCAAGTTGCTTGCCCTATTCTTGGCTGCGCTTGCCCTGGTCAACATCCTTTTCAAAAAAGATTCTGACAACAAAAAAGAGTCACCCATCCGGCTCAAGCCGGGGTTGGCTGAAAAGCAGCGCGCCGACCTCCGCCGCCAACAGCGCATAGAAATCTGGAACAAACTCTACTACTGTCACCGCGATGACTGCGTTTGCCTGCCCGGTCGGGGGCTTTACGCCGATGTTAAGGAAACGGAAGCCTTTGTCTACGCGCAGCAGCGCCAGGGATGAGAACCGAACCCAAAGCCTGAACTCCGTTATCTCGCCCGCTTTCCTGTCAGCGCGTAAAGTTTTTGCGGCTCTCCACGAGTTAGCAAAAAATCTGTACTTGTTCGCGTTTGCCCGGTCCGCCGGGTTAGGTATAATCCCCCACATGTCTCAGCAGAAAGCCCTCTTTACCCTTATCATCCTCGGCCTGTTGGCAGGGCTGGGGTTTTACCTTTACCGGGAACTGCGTTCGAGCGGAGCGCGGGGCTTAACGGTAGGAACCTTCTTAAATGACCCCAGCTCTCAGCCTGGTCTGCTCATCCGCGCCGGAACGCGCTGCGGAGATGCCCCTTTCATCTTTCCCACCGACGGCATCGTCGGGTTTTTATGGGATGACTCCTTTCGCCCCGGCCACCGCCACGCCGGAATAGACATCTTCGCTGGAACAGCCGCTGGCCTGACCCCAGTTTATGCCGCCTACCCTGGCTACCTCACCCGTCAGGCAGATTGGAAATCCTCGCTCATCGTGCGCGTTCCCAGCGACCCGCTCCAGCCCTCGCGCCAGATATGGGTCTACTACACCCATCTCGCCGACCGGGATGGCAACTCTTTCATCGTCCCCGAACTACCGCCTGGCACGCGTGAAATGTATATCGAAGCCGGAACACTGCTCGGCTACCAGGGCAACTACTCCGGCAGCCCTGGCAACCCGGTCGGCGTGCATCTGCACATCTCGGTTGTCCAAGATGACGGCAGCGGACGCTTCAAGAATGAACTTGACATCGAAAATACCTACGACCCCTCGCCCTATTTCGGCCTGGAACTGAACGCCAACCGAAGCCCAGGTGGAACACCAACCTGCCAGAATTAGCCATGAAAAAAATTACAGGAAAGGTCATTCTCATCACCGGCGCGGGAAAAGGAAGAGGGCGCAGCCTGGCCTGCGCATTGGCCGCGCGCGGAGCAATCATCGCCGCCAACGACATCTCCCCGCTGAACGTGGATTCGGTTGTGGGTGAAATTATTGCCGCCGGAGGCCGGGCCCGCGCATATGTGCATGATGTTGCCAAAAAAGTGGCCGCCCAAGTCATGGTTAACCAGGTGGTAGATGACTTCGGGCGCATAGACGCGCTGCTCAACTGCGCCAATGTCCAACCGGCTGCCGCCCTGCTTAACCTGGACGAGTGGGATTTGCACCGCGTCTTCGAGGTCAATGCCATTGGAACTTTTTTGATGATGCAATTGGCCGGGCGGGTGATGCGTGAGCGGGGCGGCGGAGTCATTATCAACGTGCTTAATCTCCCTGTCGAAGCGCCCGCTTCCTACCTTGCCAGTCGGGGCGGAATCGCCGCATTGAGCAAACGCGCCGATGATGAACTGAAAGCGAGCGGGATTCGGGTCTTTTCTGTCACCGAAGGTGACCCAACAGCCGCCACCCTGCGCCTGCTGGAGGAGCATCTCTACCCCTTTCCCCTGGCATAGCGAGGGTTTTTACTGCGCCCGGTAATTCCGAAAGCGCTGGGCGGTGCTGGCGGCAATAGACATGCTGGGGTATTGGTAACACAGCAGGCGCAAATCATTGTCTTTGATGACTATGCAAACCGAGAGCGTGGTTGCGCGGACGGTGACCAGGCGCGAGCTTTTGGTTAACCAGGCGAGTTCGCCAAAACCTGGCCGGGCTGGATGATGGAATTGCTCGCTTTCTCGGGGGTAATGGCCTCCAACTGGCCTTCGAGTAAGATGAAGACATCGTTATTGTTTTCACCATCCCATACGAAAGATTCGCCGGTGCTGTAATGAACCCTATACAGTTTATGGGCAAATTCGAGTTGAATTTCAGGAGAAAGCGTGCGAAACAATTCCCAATTCAAGTCAGAAGCGTCCTGCACATCACGCAAGATTGCCTGATGGTTTTGCTTGAGATAACCCAGCAGCAGGGCGCGATAGCATTTGTAAAAATAGCGGCTGAGGGTGGTTGAAACGGGAGCAAGTTCCTGCGAGGCTTTGAAGCAGGCATAAATGGCGCGGGATGGATAATTTTCAGGCAGGCGAATTTCCAGCAGTTGCGGCGACATGCCGAGGTGGCGGCGCGCAAATTCATCCACATAGCTGGCTTCGGGGCTTTTCATGGCGAGGTAAACCCAGCCAATCTGATAATAGATATAGCAGGCGGTGTCGCTGGCGTATTGTTCGTTGAAGTGTTCAATCAGGGCGCGGCGTTTTTGCAGGCGCTCTTCGAGGCTGTTGTCCAGGTTGCCGCTTCGTTTGAGCATGAGCGTGGCAGACGATGCGTTGGATGCAATGCCCTGCGCCATGCGGAAGTTAATCACCTCCTCGTTGTTGAGCTGTTCGGAGGTGTGCAGGGCATGGGCGATGTCATAGTACGAATCAACGGCATCATGGCCGAGGCCAATTTGCTCGCGGAGTTTTTTCATCGAGGCTTTAAGAAATTGCACGGCGAAGGCTTTTTCGGCAGGCGGTGTTTGTTGACGGCGGCGGCCATTTTGTTGGCGAGCTGTTCTTCGTGCCAGCTATCTTCGCTAAACTGCCGTAGCGGTAGCGGAAATGATGGGTCATTTCGTGCGCCACCACAAACGGGATGAAAATTGCCAGGAAGCGCATGAGCGTATCGATGTTTTCTGCGCCTATCATCTGGCGCAGTATCATCAGTTGCAGCCCGGTGGGGGCCTTCAGGTCGGGCATCGAAAGGTAGATTTGGCGGTCGGTCAGGTCGTAGTAACACAGCAGGCCTGCGCCCCGGCGCAATTCCATTTGCGGGTCACATTCCACGCCGTAAGATGCAAATTCGCGGCGGAATCGCTCAAGGGCTTGTTGGCCGAGTTCAAACAGGTCGGGGAAGGGGATGAGTCGCTCATGCGGTTAGTTTTGCCAGTTTGCCGAGGGTTTCGAGGCCCCCAGCGAGGTTTGGGCGCGGGATTCAAAGAGGGCGGAACGCTCCGCGAGGTAGGATTCCAGTTCCGGGCAGTGGAGCGCGGCGGCGGCGGACTGGCAGTCGCTCATCCGGCCCCGCGTTTGGTCGCAACCCCGGGCAAATCCCTCGCGGATGATAAATCGAAGACCGTTTCGCCGGGCCGTTTCTGGCGGCTGGCTTCGGACAGGAAGTAGGTTTGGCTCCGTTTTGGCTGTCTTTGTACCAGTCGAAGATGTCGTTGAACATTGGCGCCACTTGCCAATACAGCACGAATTCGACCCAGGCATCCAGCCGGTCGAGGCGGTTGTGGAAGTGGCAATTGCAGCATGGCGCGCCAGTACATGGCGGCAAGCCTGAACAGACGCTCATCTTGCTGGATGGCGAATAATTGCTCACGCAGCGGGCCGATGGTGCGCAGTAGTTCGGCGTGGGCCTGCTGGCGGTACCACTGGCTGCGCGGGGTGATGGCGATTTGTGTAAAACCGCACTGCGCCAGGATGCGTGGCATGTCTGCGAGAACGCTCCAGCCGCAGTGGAAGAGTTCTGAAAGTTCGCCATCGCCCTTCAGCCAGTCGCCAGCCGCCGGGTTTGAGCACACGAAAGATTTCACGGAACAGGGCGGGTCTTTGCTCAGTATGGCATGGTTGACCGGCGTGACACGCTCGGCGGGGACAAGTTTGCTGATGTCTTTGGAAACGCGCGCTTCTTTTCTCAGGCAAAACGGCCTGCAATTGCTTGAGCAAGGCCAATTGGTCTATCCGTTCGTTTTGCCTCCAGCGACTATATTGTTTGGCGCGGCTTTCCGGCTTGGACAGCGTCGGAACTTTCCGAGCAATCGTTGGAAGCTGGCAACCCTTGCCCTGCACAATCCCAACAACCAAACCCGCCATCGTATTGAGGTGTTGGACGACTCGACCTTTGGCATCCCTCGGATATAGTTGCCGCAATTGCGTAGGAATGGTACGATATACACGACGATTGTCACTCATGGGTTCGCTCCTGTTCTTTCTTGGTGGAAAAAACATAGTTTGCCCGATTGGCAATCGTCCCTTTATTAAAACTGCCCGGTGGTCAAATCTAAAAAAGGACGCAAACGAGCGCCGATGAACGCGGAAAATCATTTTTTCTCGAAGAAAGTTAAGAAAAATTCACCATCCTGCCAAAAATGGGAGAGCCTTAATATTTTGCAACCCGCCCACATCCAACCGGTACTGCGAATCACGCCGAAGGCGAGGGGTGGGGCATTATTTTTCTTTGCCAGGCTTGCAAAACGAACGCTAAACTCAAGTAAAATCGGTCTTATGCAAAAAAACATGTCTTTATTTCTGCTAGGTTGGCTGTTTCTTGCCGCTTGCTCCGCGCCCCCTGCCGCCGACCCGACGGCCACCACAACCCCCTCGCCTTTGCCTTTTTACACCGCTACCCTGCCCCCCACCTTTACCCCCCGACCCAGCCTCACCCCGGCCCAGCTCGACGGGCAGAGCCTGCGGCTGGTGTACGGCGGCCGCGTGCGGTCGAAGTCCGAAGCGCCGATCGACACGGCCACGCTGACGGAGTCGAAGCGGCTCCTGGGCAGTCGGGGCCCGTGGTCACTGGCGCTCTCGCCGGACGGATCGCGAATCTGCGTTACG
>CAYLZI010000200.1:0-5444 GCA_964388215.1 uncultured Anaerolinea sp. | reverse complement strand
AGCAACAAAGACGGCGGCTTCCTGATGGCAAACTGGATGCTCTACCAGGCCCAGGAATCCATCACCCGCACCGCGCGGGAATTCAACGTCAAATTGACGATTTTCCACGGGCGCGGCGGCACAGTGGCGCGCGGCGGCGGCCCGGCCAACCGCGCCATCCGCGCCCAGCCGGCCGGGAGCATCAACGGGCACTTCCGCGTCACCGAACAGGGCGAGGTGATTTCCTCGCGGTATGCCAACCCCACCCTGGCGCACCGCCACCTCGAGCAAATTGCCAGCGCCGTCCTGCTGGCGTCCGCGCCGCCCTCACCCCCTGCCCCTCCCCCAATGGGGAAGGGGAGCAAAAACCAGCAGCCGGAAGGCGGGGCAGGAGCAATTCCCCAGGCCTGGTGCGCCGCCCTCGACCAGATGGCCGCCGCCGCGCACCGCGCCTACCGGGAGTTGGTCTACGAGACCCCCGGCTTTCTCGATTTCTGGCAGGCTGTCACCCCCATTGACGAAATTAAGCGCCTGCAAATCGGCTCGCGCCCGGCCTCGCGCGCCGCCACAGCCGAAGTGACCAAAATCCGCGCCATTCCCTGGGTCTTCTCATGGATGCAGAGCCGCTACAACCTGCCGGGCTGGTATGGGCTGGGAACGGGTTTGCGCGCCGTCAGCGACACTGGTCTCTTGCGCGAAATGTACCAGGGCTGGCCCTTTTTCCAATCCCTGCTCAACAACAGCGAAATTTCGCTGCTCAAAGCCGATATAGAAATTGCCGCGCTCTACGCCGAGCTCGTCCCCGACCAAACGCTCGCCAGGAATTTTTTCAAAGCCATCCGCGCAGAATTCGACTGCGCCCGCGATACCACCCTCGCCATTAGCGGCCACCAAAACCTGCTGGACGCCGAACCCTACACCCAGAACGCCATTCGCCTGCGCAATCCATACATCGACCCGCTCAACTTCATCCAGGTCGAAATGCTGCGCCGCCTGCGCGCCCTGCCCGATAAAGAATCGCCCGAAGCCGAAGCGCTGCGGCAGGTCATCGTCCTGACCATCAATGGCATTGCGGCGGGGTTGAAGAATACGGGGTAATCGGTGGCGCAGAAGGGGAATCCGCCTGCGCGGGATACCATCCCGCGCTACAAAGTGTGGTTTAATCACCCCATGCCCAACATCATCCTGATTCGCGGCGGCGGCGACCTCGCCAGCGGAGTTGCCTTGCGCCTGCACCACGCTGGATTCCAAATCATCATCAGCGAACTGCCACAGCCCCTGGCCGTGCGGCGCGCGGTTTCATTTTCTGAAGCAGTTTACGAAGAAACGTGGACGGTAGAAAACGTCTCTTCACGCCTGGTAAAAACGCCTGAACAACTCGCCGCCTGCCTCGACCGCCGCGAAATCCCTGTCTTGATTGACCCTGACCTCGCCCTTCTTTCAACTTCCAACCCTTCGATAGGGCTGCGCCACGCAGGACAAGCCTTTCAACCTTCAACGATGATTGACGCCCGCCTGCTGAAGCAGTCTCTCTCACCCCTGACAGATTCATCTCCCTTCACCATTGGCCTCGGCCCCGGCTTTAGCGTTGGCGAGAACTGCCACGCCTTCGTCGAAACCCAACGCGGGCACACCCTGGGACGTGTTTTCTGGAGCGGTTCGGCCTGCCTCGACAGCGGCCAGCCCGAAGGCGACCGGCGCCGCGTACTGCGCGCCCCGGCCAGCGGCACGCTTATTGGCTACGCGCAAATTGGTGAACATTTAGAACCAGGGCAGGTCATTGCCGAGGTCAACGGCGAAAAAGTGATTGCGCCTTTCCCCGGCGTGCTGCGCGGCCTGATTCATCCCGGCCTGGAAGTCAAAAAAGGTTTGAAAATCGGCGACCTTGATGCGCGTGACCAGCGCGAATACTGTTTTCTCGTATCCGACAAGGCGCTGGCGATTGGCGGTGGGGTGTTGGAGGCGATTCTGCGGTATCAAAAAAAGATGAAAGATAAAAGATGAGGAATAAAATGCGACTCGCGCACGCCTTACGGCTGGACACCCTCCGTCGCGGTCTGGTGACAGCGTTCGTGGGCGGCGGGGGGAAGACTTCGGCGGTGTTCATGGCGGCGCGAGAACTGGCCCCGGCACTGGTAACGACTTCCACGCACCTGGCGGCGCGGCAGGCCGAGAAAGCCGACCGGCACATCACCTGGAATCCGGGCGAGCCGCTGCCGAATTTTGAATCTGCGCTGGGGGGCGGCGTGACGCTCGTCACCGGGCCACACCGCGAGGACATTGCCCGCGTTACCGCGCCAACCCCTGAGCAGTTGCAAAAACTTCGGAAATTGGCAAGCCACCATAACCTGCCCCTGTTTATCGAAGCCGATGGCTCGCGCCAGAAGCCGCTCAAAGCCCCTGCGGAGCATGAACCAGCCATCCCGCCGTTTGCGGATGTGGTGGTTGTGACCGCTGGGATGCGCGGGCTGGGCAAGCCGCTGGATGAGGATTTCATTCACCGACCAGAGATTTTTGGGGCGCTGGGCGGCTTGCAAATGGGAGAAACCGTCAGCGCGGAAGCAATCATTCAGGCGATAACCCATCCCCAAGGCGGGCTGAAAAATATCCCGGCGGGGGCGCGCAAGGTGGCGCTTTTGAATCAGGCCGATACCGACGAACTCAAATCATGCGCGGGGGGCATGGCGACAGGGTTGCTGAAAACGTTTGAGACTGTGGTCGTTGCCAGCGTTCAGCGCGAGGAAATCCATGCCGCGCACGAGAATATCGCCGGAATTGTTTTGGCAGCGGGAGAATCATCTCGTTATGGGAAGCCCAAGCAATTGCTCGATTTTCACGGCGAGCCGTTTGCGCGGCGGGTGGCAAAAACTGCGCTGGCGACGGGTCTCTCGCCGGTGGTGGTTGTGACCGGGGCAAATGCCGAGGCGGTGGAGGCGGCGGTGAAAGATTTGCCTGTGGTGATTGCGCGCAATGAACGCTGGCGCGATGGGCAGGCTTCTTCGGTGAGGGCGGGTCTCAGCCCCCTCCCTGGCCTGCCCCCAAATTGCCCTGGAGGGGCAATCTTTTTATTGGTTGACCAGCCGCAGGCGACGGCGCATGTGTTGGATGCGTTGAAGAGCCGTCATGCGGAAGGGTTGTTCCCCATCGTGGCGCCGCTGGCGGCGGGCCGGCGGGCTAACCCGGTGCTGTTCGACCGGGTGACTTTCTCTGAGTTGCTAAAACTGGAAGGCGATGTGGGCGGGCGGGCGGTGATGCGCCAATTCCCGGTGGAGTATGTCCCCTGGCATGATGAAAGCCTGCTGTTCGATGTGGATGATGAAGATGATTATCGCAAACTGATGGCTTGGGGCGTATCGGAATGAAACTGGCGGCAATTGTTTTAGCGGCTGGGATGTCGCGGCGGATGGGTCAACCGAAAATGCTGCTGCCCTGGGGAGAGACGACGGTGCTGGGACAGGTGATAATCACCCTGGCGGCTTGCAATGTGGATGAAATCATTGTCGTGACTGGGGGGGCGCGGGAGGCTGTCGAGGCAGAAACGGCGCGTTTGGCGGGAAATTTCCCGGCGCGGACAATTTTCAATGCGCAGTACCAGGCCGGGGAGATGATGAGCAGTATTCGGACGGGGTTGGCGGGACTCGGCCCACAGGTGGCTGCCACGCTGGTTGCCCTGGGAGACCAGCCTCAGCTGAGTCTGGGTTCCGCGCGGAGGGTTGTTTCAGCCTGGGGAATCTCCGGTTCGCGTCTCATGCTCCCCAGTTTTAACATGCGCCGGGGCCATCCCTGGCTGGTGGGGCGGGCTTTGTGGAGTGATTTGGCCGCCTCGAACACGGCGCGGGAGTTCCTGAACGCCCATTCGGGCGAGATTGACTACGTTGAATGCGATGAGACTGTATTGAAGGATTTGGATACGCCCGAAGATTATGCGCGAGACTTGAAAAACGCCGATTAGCGTGCTATGCTGAATTTGAAAGCGCGTTCACGCTTTCGGGAGGCCGCGATGACAGACTGGAATTTGATGGTGGAGCGCATCCAGAATGCCATGCAGTCGCTGGATAAGGCACATGAGGCGAAGGAGGCGCTGAAGAGTCAGGTGAATGGCGAGGCTCTGAGCAGGTTCCAGGCGGAGATGAAGGAGTTGGAGAGGCATTTGCGTTTGATGAAGCAAATCCTGGAACATGAAGCCGATTATTCGATGGATGAAATTGCGGACGCGCTTGGGCATACGCTGAACAAAGAGCGGGAGAGTTACCGCCGTATTCCACGTTACGATGTGAAAGCCGGGGGATAAATTACCCTGGCCTGTGGGTAATAAAAGCGCGGCTCAGGCCGCGCTTTTTGTTTTATGGGGGTGTTCTAAGTTGTGATAAACTACGCCAACTCTGGAGGTATTATGAAGTATTTCATCATCGTTAACCCAATTTCGGGACGCGGTTTGGGCGAGAAGTCCATTCCGGCCATCGAAGAACGGCTGCGCAAAGCGGGCGTGGAATATA
Source organism: uncultured Anaerolinea sp. (assembly GCA_964388215.1). GTDB lineage: Bacteria > Chloroflexota > Anaerolineae > Anaerolineales > Villigracilaceae > UBA5195. The sequence goes on along the minus strand of CAYLZI010000200.1, from coordinate 969 downwards.
AACTCGCGCGCACCGAGCGCCCCTGGCACGCGGCAGACCTGGCCGAGCAGGCCGCGCGTGAACGGTATGATATCGTCGTCAGTGCGAGCGGAGACGGGACGTTCAACGAGGTGCTGAATGGCCTGATGCGCGCCCGCAAAGCCGGGTTCAACCATGCCGCGCTGGGCGTGATTGCCATCGGCACGGGCAACGATTTTGCCGGAGGCGTGGGCATCCCCGATGATTTCGAGAAGAGCATGGACGCGCTGCTCACAGATAAGCGCAAGAAAATTGACGTTGGACTGGTGAGCGGCGGCGATTACCCTGAGGGGCGCTATTTTGGCAATGGCATTGGGATTGGGTTCGATGCGGCAGTGGGGTTTGCTGCGCTGCAATTGCGCTTTTTGCGCGGGCTGCCGGCCTACCTGATAGGCGCCATCCAAACGGTCTTTTTCTATTACAAGCCGCCGCGCCTGCGCATCGAGATGGATGGGCAGGCAATTGAACAATATTCCCTGATGGTTTCGATTATGAACGGCAAGCGAATGGGCGGCGGGTTCCGCATGGCGCCGAATGGCCAGCCGGATGACGGACATCTCGACCTGTGCATTGCCGAAACCGCCGGGAAGCTGCGCATCTTTCAACTTATTCCGTTGTTTATTCAGGGCAAGCAGGAGGGGCAGCCTGAAATTAAGATGCGCCGCGCCCGTCAGATTGAAGTCACCGCGCTGGAAGGGGATTTTCCGGCCCATGCGGATGGGGAGACCCTGTGCATAAAAGGGAAGAAACTAACGGTGAATTTGTACCCGGCAGAATTGGAAGTGGTGCGCGGGTAGGGAAACAAAACAGGGAGTTAAAAACAATTTCCCTGGGTTTCGTGGGGTGGATTGCTAATCCGCCCGCCTGTCTGTCGTTGTTGCAACCGCATTCCCTGCTACTAGTACATCTTGGCAGAAAAGGGTCTTTAGTGGTATAGCATAGAGTATTCCC
>CAYLZI010000199.1:0-5458 GCA_964388215.1 uncultured Anaerolinea sp. | reverse complement strand
GCCACGAAATCGGCGCTGGTGCCCATCGAGAGTTCGTCCCAGGTGATGGCGGGGAATCTCCCGGCCAGGAAGTTGCGCAATTCGCGCAGTCTCGCAAAGAACGGGCGCGTCTGTTCCGGGTCGTCGTAAAGCGGGGGCATGGTCATCAGGCCGCGAATCTGCAAATGGGGCAGGAGGGCGGTTTGCTCTATCTCGCGGCAGAGCGATTGCAGATCTTCCGGCGTGGAAGCCGGATACCCGAATTTACTGGCCTCCCCGCCGACGTTGCACTCCAACAAAACGGGCAGGGGCCGCCCCGCTTCGGCGGCAAAACGCTCCAGGCGGTTGGCGAGTTTCAGGCTGTCGAGCGAGTGCATGAAGTGGAAGTATCCTGCCGCCAGGTCTGCCTTGCGGCTTTGGATGTGTCCAATCATGTGCCAGCGCAATCCCTCGACCTCGCCCAGCGCGCGGATTTTTTCGACCGCTTCTTCGGCGTAGTTTTCACCGAAATCACGGATTCCGGCCTCGACTGCCGCGCGCGCCGTTTCGACGGGGTGGGTCTTGGTGACGACCACCAGCCGCACCGAAGCAGGCTCCCGCTTAACGCGCAACGCTGCCGCGTCAATTTGGGCGCGGATGACCTGGTAACGGGCGCGGATGGCTTCTACAAGGGATGTATCCATTGATTCCATGTTTTTTTGGAGTCCGTCGGCTTGCCGATGGACGTATCGGGCGGCAAGCCCGGTCGGTCGGGTGGCAAGCCCTCCGACTCCATATCAGGCCAGCGCAATTAACGCGCCGAAGCGGCCAGTTTTGCCTTTTTGGGCGCGGTGCGAAAACCAGTCGTCAGGGTGGCAGAAAGTACATAGCCCGGCCACCTGTACCTGTTCGACGCCAGCCTGTTCCAGCACGAGTCTGTTGGCCGCCCACAGGTCGAAATGCGCCCTGGGGCCATGATTGCGATGCAGGAGCGAAGCGGCGTCTTTTCCAAAGGCATAGCGCGCATGCTCTTCCACATCATGGCCCACTTCGTAGTGGTCAGGGCCGATGGAGGGGCCAATGGCGGCAAGAATATCGGATGGCTTTGAGCCAAAAGCGGCCTGCATGGCCTCGACCGTTTCCCCGGCGGCGCGCCGCACCGTACCCAGCCAGCCAGCGTGGACAATGCCAACCGCCCGCTTTACCGGGTCATAGAGCAGGATGGGAGTGCAATCGGCAAAGCGCATGAACAGGGTTACGGCAGGGTTATCGGTGATGATGGCATCGGCCTTGAATTCAGGCGGGTTCTCATAACGCGGGTGTGGGGCGTTGGCAAGGACAACATCCGCGCTGTGTACTTGCCAGACGTCGAACATCGAGCCGGTGTCGCATCCCAGAGCGCCGAAAGCGCGGTAACGGTTTTCGCGCACGCGGGGGCGTTCATCGCCAACTGTCCCGCCAACGTTGAGAGAACGCCAGGGTTCAGGACTCAGGCCTCCCTGGCGGGTGAAAACGGCGTGAATCACCTCGGGCGGGAAGATGTCGAAGGTCAGGAATCGGATTCCGTCCGAATTGCGAAATTCCATCCGCCTTATTTCCTATCTGGGGCAGGGAATTTTCGGGTGAACGAATCGCGCGTGTCACGCATCGATTCTTCCACATAAGGCAGGCCAAACCAGGCTGTGCCAAACCCAAACAAGAACCCTGTAATGACGCGCAGAGTGGGAGTGGATTCGCGGAACGGCAGCAGGTCATTGATGAATGATAATCCCAACTGGCTGAAAAGTTGCGAAAAACCATCTAACCCCATTGGAGCGATGGCAATAAACAGCCAGCCGGCCCAGTGCAGCGGCTTGATGCGCCGCCCGGTAAGCGCGAACACGAATCCAAACAGGATAATTGCGCCGTAGATGGCGATGTCACGCTGGCAAAGGGCAATTTTGTAGCCCAGGCGTTCATTGCCCACGAAACGGCGGGCTTCGAGCAATCCATTGTTGCTTTCATCGATTCGTGTGGCCTCGCCAAAAGTCATCACCCCATCGACTCCGGCGATGGCGCGCGGGTAGTAGGGCTGCTCTCCAAACAGGTAGAAGGAGCGGAATCCGAGTTGGTGACAAAGCGGACTGTAGACGGTGTAAATGACCTGGGCCGGGGCTGTCGCGCCAGATTTCATCAGGACGGGGGCAAGGGTGGGCAGTCCAAGGTAGAGGGTAAACAAGGCAATCACCATCGCCAGCCAGTGATTGGATATCCAGTATGAAAATTTATCGGCGCCGGTGACGACAGCCTGATTCTTGGCGAGACGCTGGTTCTGGCTGCGGGCGTCGCGGGCCGCTCCCAGCGTCATCAGCAACTCGGCGCGGGTGAAGGGCGCTTTCAGGTGGTAGGCGCCGACTTCGACGACGGGTATTTGATCGAAATATTTTTTTTGGATGGCCGGGTCGCTGTCAATGTCTATCTCGAACACTTTGTGGGGAATTTCTGGCTGGATGGATTGCAAATCGGTTTTGGCTTGTTCGCAAAGGTGACATTCGGCGCGGGAAAACAGGGTGACGTTTAGCATTGCGGCTCGTTTTTACAGGCCAAAATCGAACCAGACGCCGTAGCGGGCCAGCAGGTTGAACACGCCAAAGATGAGCATCCCTCCGACGATGACCAGCAAAACGCCCATGCCAATTTCGACATACCGCATGACTTTGCCGTATTTGCGCAGGGTGGTTGTGACCCAGCCGATGCCAAGCGCCGCTATCAGGAAGGGAATCGCCAGCCCGGCGGAATATGCCGAGAGCAGGGCAGCGCCATACGCAACCGAACCACCATTCAACGCGAAGGTAAGAATCGCACCCAGTACCGGGCCAACGCATGGCGACCAGCCCGCCGAGAAGAATACGCCCATCAATGCCGAGGAGATGTAGCCCAGTTTGGGGTCGGGCAAGGTCTGAACACGGGTGTCGTATTCCAGCAGCGGGATGCGGAAGACGCCAATCATGTGCAGGCCGAAGATGATGATGACCAGCCCGCCCAGGCGCGCCAGCCAGATGCGCAGGTCGTAGAGCAAACCACCCAGTGCTGAGGCGGCAACGCCAAGCAGGATGAAAATGACGCTGAAGCCCAACACGAAGGCCAGGCCGTGCGTGAAGGTGATGAAGCGGTTATTGGCGTCTGATTCTCCTCCTGCGGCGCGCCCGCCGAGGTAGCCGACATAGGCCGGAACCAGCGCGAAGACGCAAGGGGAGAGAAAGGACGCGATGCCGGCCAGGAAGGCCAGTCCAAATGATACGTTTAATTCCATGCAGCACCTCGTAAAAGGTAACGCGAGATTAATCTCGCGCTACATTAATATTTTTTCTCGCGCACATCAACTTGCGTGCCGCCAGGCATGCCAACAGTGACATCGCCTGGTTCGAGTTCGACAGTGGGGGTTGTCCAGCGGAAAATCCATTTGGCGTCTTCGGGCAGGACGTTCAGACAGCCGTGCGAGCGAGCCGTGCCGAAGTTGTTGTGCCAGAAAGTCGAATGAATGGCAACTCCGCTGCCCGAAAAAAGCACGCTCCACGAGACGCCGGGCGTGTCCCAACCGGCATCCACCGTGCCTCCCGCCATGTGAACAGAAATCATCTTGCGCCAGGTGCGATGCCCATCTCCCAGCGGGGTAGACCAGGTGGTGGTCTCGTTGCCTTGCGCGTCAATTTTGCGTCCGCTGGATGTTTTGCAAAAATAGACCTCGTTCTGGCCTTCGTAGCAAGACAGGGTCTGGTAGGTCAGGTTGGCAATGACGCGCTTCTGGGCCGGGTCAACATCTGGATGGATGGGGGCGATTTCTTCAGCGGTCAGCGGGCGGAAGGCAGCGCCTTCGGCCCAGAAAATATCGCCATAACTGCCATAACGCTCATTAATGCGGTAGATGATGTTGCCGGTCACTTCGCTTACCTTTACCTGGTCAATCCACATCACCTGACTGTAGTACATGCGGGTGGGCTGCCTGAATTCGACCGCATTTTTGAGCCAGGGCGAGGAGGCTGCCGTGTTTTCCAGCACAAAATCAACGTATGGAACGGTCACTTCGGCCCAAAAACCAGACTGCCCGGATGAGATGGCTTGCAGGGGAACGTTTGGACGGTTTTGGACTGGCTGAACGTAGGCCGAATACAAGTATCCCTGCGGCGTTTCAACCCAGCGCTGGTTGATTACCGCCGGGTCGTTGGATTGGGCAACTGTCTCGCGCAGCCAGGGGATGACTGTATCGGGGTACAGGCGGCCAATCGAGGGGTAATCGGCACGGGGGGCGGAGGCAAGGTCGAGGGTGGCGACCAGCCGCCCCAGCCGTTCAGATTCTGGGAATTGAGGCAGAGGCAAAACGCGGCTAAAAGGTTTGAGTGCCAGGTATCCGGCTGTGCCGCCGACCAGTTTGAGAAAATCGCGTCGAGAGAGGGGCATAGGTTATTCTGTCACCGGCAAGCCGGTGGACTCCATAAAAAATCCACAGAGGCAAAGGATACCCGCAAAGCGGGCATCCGTCAATTCGGAGATTAAGTATCGCTTAAGAATGTAAATACGCTTCCAGCGCGCCCAGGCACTCGGCGCTGAGTTTGTGGCCCGCTTCGCTTTCGCAGTAGATAACGTCTGCCCCGGCGTTTTTCAAAAATTGGATGACGCGCCGGGCCTGGGCGACTGGCACAATCTGGTCTTGCGAGCCATGCGCCACGAAGGCGCGTTTTTCGCTGAGTGAACCCGGCTGAAGAAATTCCTCGGCGCCATCAGGCGCGAACCCGGCTAAAATGCCCATTTTGCGGACTCGCTGCGGATACAACAATCCCAGCGTAAACGTCATGGCTGCGCCCTGGCTGAAACCGATGACATCCACTGTCGAGGCGTCCAGGTTATATGCGCGGGCAAAAGCATCCAGCAAGTCAATCAGCGACCTGACAGAGAGGCGCATCAGGTCAATCGTTGGCCAACTGCCGCGCGGGGCAGGCGCGCGCCACGAGTAGCCAGTATCGGGCGCAGGGTGCGGCGCGCGCGGGGCGATGATGTAGTAATCGTTGGGGAAGTTGCGGGCAAAGACCCACATCGAGTTCTCGTCGCCGGTCCAGCCGTGCAGCATGAGCAGAATGCGCTTGCCCGGCGCGGGCAGGGTACGCAGAATCCAATCTTCAAAGGTAAGGAGGGTGGTTTGGGGTTTCATATCGGGTAAGGGCGCGGGGCATCGCTAATCTTTGTTGAGTTTGTTGACCAGTTTATCCAGCCCGAATAACGAAAGCCAGACCAGGCCAATTGGCAAGAGCGCGCCGAGCAGGCACAAGAGGCCCATCACCGCCGCGCCAAAACCGTAGATGACCCCAATCAGACCAATTCCGACGGTAAAAAGCAACAGCAATGCGCCAGCCACAATGCGGAAGGTGGTTTGGGAGGCGTATTTTCTTAAATCGGTCATTTTTTCTCCATCCGTTCTACTTCTAGTACATCTTGGCATAAATAGCTATGCAGAAAGTGCTCTGCC
>CAYLZI010000198.1:0-5460 GCA_964388215.1 uncultured Anaerolinea sp. | reverse complement strand
GACTTACAAAGGCAGAGCCCTTTCTGCATAGCTATTTAGGCCAAGATGTACTAGAGTCTTGTGATCACCGCCCAAGATTTCGTTTGGACGGTATCCGCACTCCAGGACGCCAAAACGAGTCATTGGATCGATCAGTGTCCATTCAACCACGCTGCGCTTGATCATCTGGACAAAGCTTTGATCCTGGCTGCGCCATTCCAGGCCGCTTTCGGCAATCACGCGGTCGGCAAACGGCTCAAATGGCGCACTTTGTTCATCCGGGAGAGCCAACAGGTTATTGATGGCAGCCATCTTGAAATCATCCGGCAAGCCATCTGCCAGTCCCTCGACCTGATAAGCAATTGTCCAATCACACTCGATCATCCAGTGCATGAACAGGAAAATAACTTGAATGGGGGGCGGGAGTTGGGGAAACAAATCGCCTTCAGGAGTGGGCTTCCAGCGGCGGGCCGGACCGCCATCCACCAGGCGCGAGTGAAAAGCCAGGGTATGCACAAAGAGCAGCGGCCAGACTTCGTCTTCGCTGCGCACTTTGAAGGTGTGATCGCCGATGGTTTGTTCCAGTTTGGGCGGTTTGACAAAGCGCTCACAAATCGCGTGAATCGTTTTGAGCGGCAGGTTACCCGTTGATTGGGTGCCAACTACTTTGTTTTTGGATAGATAGTCGAGGAAAGTTAGCACGTCATGCCGCAATGGCAGCGCTTCAAGACTCCCCGACAGTTCAGCGCTCAAGTTGCTCAGCCAATTATTCAGATCCTGAGCCAGCGCCATTTGTTCCTGTTCGGTGGGGAGCAAGTCATTCAACTCAGCCTCTTCCGGCTCGGCGCGGAGTACCCGCCGGCCGCGTACCAGCTTGATGCCCCGCAAGCGTTTATTGATCTCGTCCAGGTCAAATTCTTCCGGGTCAAATGCGCCGCCGATCCATTCCAGATATTCATCGTGTTCTTTGTGCTTTGGGTTGGCAATCGCTTCGAGAAAATTTTCATAGCCCCAAACGCCGCCGACATCTTCGGGCGGGCAGGCGCGTTTACCGGTCAGACAAATCGGGTAGTGCGATCCCTTTTCAGCCGAGAGAATTTTTTCGACCAGGATAGTATGTTCCCAGCTATCCCCAAAATCGTATTCATACCTGAATTTGGCTTTTTCACCCAAGCCAAGTTGATTCAACCGATAGCGGGTTTCGTTTTTGGTGCCCAGATCACCATCTTCATCGTCTTCCGGGTCGCCATAAATCTGCCCGGCGATGGTAAACATGTGCAGGTGGTAGTTCTGCCAGCCCAGCGCCTCCTGGATGATTTCGTGCAGAATCAATAGGTTGGTCTCTCCGGCCACCAAAAGCCTGCGCCAGATCGGGGGTTTGACATCATCGAGGCTGACTTTAAGTTGGTAAACCTGTTTTGGATTGGCCATGGGGGATCCCTTCGTAGAACACGATTACCGGTGAGGCGTCAATAATCGTAAAACATTTTCGCGAGTCAATAGGGCCAGATCTGCGGCTGCCGCCAGGAATGGCCGCACGTCATCGAGGGCTTGTTCCCAGGCGATGCTTTCCAGTCGGGCAGAGACCATCTCGCGCCAAATATCGACTGTCAAGGCCGGACCGTTCCAATTCGTTTGTGCCAGGGCATTGTTCAACAAAACCAGATTGGGGGCGGGCCAACTTTTATCGGACAAATACCAGGTCAAATCATACAGATCACGGCCCTTGAGATAAGGGCGCTGCAAAATGGCGTGAAGCTTTCCTGAGAGCAAAGAGGCCCGGTCATGGTGGTGCAGATTGAGCATCACATGCCGACGTACAAGCGAAGTTGCCAGCCTGGCGCCGGCCGGTGGATTGGTATCCACCTCGATCTTGACCGCCAGAACTTCATCGTGGTGAGGAGATAATTTCAAATCAAAGGGCAAACCAGGAAAACGCACAAAGGCGCTGTGAACGGTCTTTTGGTCATTGATCTTCAACTCAACTGCATAGCCTTGCGTTTCTAGATCGCTGCGGATGGTTTTCAGGAAAGCACGAAAATCATAACGCTCCGCTGGCTTTTCCAGGGCAAAATCCAGGTCTTCCGAATAGCGCGGAAGGGAATACAGGAAGCGCAAAGCCGTCCCGCCATGAAAAGCCAGCATGGTCATGGCGCCAGCGCGTTGCAAGCTTTGCAGAATCAGCGCTTGTAGATATTCGCGCGCCAGGTTACGCGCGAACAGTGGCGATTTTTCTGATTTCGCTAGTCGAAGTAATTCTTCTTTCATGCGACATCCTCGTAATCGGTTGATTCTTCCCCGGCCAGTCTGACGACATGTTTAGCCACTCGCTGCCATTTTGGTTTCTCGACGCGCTGAGCGAATTCATGCAACAACTCCAGGTTCAATCGTTCTAGGTTTTGCAGGCGGAGCTGACGCAAGTAATCCAGGGAGTCGGCATCTGGAGTGAGATGTGCCAGATCAAGGAGCGCTTTTTCGGGGGTGGCAACAAAGGCAGATTGTTCCGGTACGACATCCACGCGCTGATAGCCAAAAAAAAGGTGCGGGGCAAGATGCTGGAAATGGAATCCGCCCTCCCACTGCGCTGGGCGACTGGTAGTCACGCTCCACGTGCGGGCAACGTACTCAGGAATCAGCCCATAATAGGCCAGCGCCGATTGCGCGCTGACATAGGAACCAGGCATCATAAAATTGGCAACCAGGAAGGGATGGGGAATCAGCTTCTGGTACGGCGGCATCAAGGCATACAGTCCCCGCCGCAACTGCTTCAGTTTGCCAGCGCTGACCCAACGCGACAACTGTCGGCGGACATCGTTTGGGTCAATTTCCCCTGAGAGAAGCAAACCCGTCTCAAACAGCGGTTGATCGGCCACCAAGTGAAGTAATTGTTCAAATTGCATGGATTTATTATGCCATTAATGGCAAATTAATACAACGAGATGCAAAATGATTCAAAAACGATGGAAGCAGGGATGGCCTGGACCATTTTATAGGCGCTATGAGTTATTTATGCCGCCATCGATGGTGTTCGCAGCCTACCAGTTGATTATTTTTGCTTTTCGATATATTTCACGCCATCAAGCCCAGCAAAATGGGCATCCTGCGTCCAAAGCACGGCACGGAAGGCCTGCGCAATGGCACAGATCATGCTATCGGCCATCGGCAGCTTGTACTCTCTTGATAACACTGCTGCCTGGATGGCGATTTCCTGGTTCAAATCAACCACCTGGCAGGTTGCCATCCAGGCCATTGCCGCCAGGGCTTCTTCTTCATCCCGTTGCGCCGCAACCCATTTGTAGACCTCGTACACGGAGATGATTGGAACGATCAGATTGGCAGTATCTTTGATGATCGGCCCAAAGAAACCAGTGTTTGCGCCTTTGGCGAAGTATTCGAGCAAACCGGATGAATCGACAACGTTCATCGTGCTTCGCCCTCATCTTCGCGCTGGAGATTGGTATCCATTCCTTCCAAAAACCCTTCGGCTTTCTCGATGGGTGGGACCACCACCATGCGCAGACTCTTTTTGTGAGGGATAAAAACCACCTTTTGCCCAGGTTTCAGGTCAAATTGCTTGCGGACTTCCTGTGGAATAACCACCTGGTATTTAGTAGAAATCGTTGTCGCGTACATTTCCTACTTACTCCTTATCGAAGGATATTTGTAATACGATTGTAGCGCTTATAAGTGCCGATGCAAAACAAAAACGATGCGGGACGGGCTTGGCATCGCTTTGACGATTGAAACAAGTTTCGCGAGAAGTTTTATGAATATCGGATGTATAATGAATACGCCTAACCGATACCGATATAAGAGGCAATATGCTTGAACCTCGCCTGCTGGAACGCCTGGATACCAAAAAACGCCAACTGGAGGCTTTGCGCCCCTTACCCGTTGCCGCAGTTAACCGTCTCAAAGAACAAATCCTGGTAGAGTGGATTTATAACTCCAACGCCATCGAAGGCAGTACCATCACTCTGCATGAAACCAAGCTGATTCTGGAAACCGGCCTGACGATTGGCGGCAAAAGCCTGCGCGAGCACTTCGAGGTCATCAATCACCGCGACGCAATTGAATATGTCGAGGGGTTGACCAGTACGGTCGAGCCAATCACCCCCTTCCATATCCGCCAGATTCACAAACTGGTGTTGACCCGCATCGACGATGATTCCGCCGGAAACTACCGCAAAACCCAGGTGCGGATCGCCGGAGCGGTGCATACCCCGCCTGAAGCCTGGTTGGTGCCGCATCAAATGGATGAATGGGGAGGCTGGTTGAGCCATAGTTCAGAGCTGCACCCGGTAGAACTGGCTGCCCTGGCGCATCACCGCCTGGTCGCCATCCACCCATTTGTGGATGGAAATGAACGCACGGCTCGCCTGGTGATGAACCTGCTGTTGATGCGTCAGGGTTATCCGCCTACTGTGATCCTGCGCACTAATCGGCAGCAATGTTATCGGGTCCTGGCCGAAGCGGACGCTGGGAAGCCTGCTCGGTTGATCAACTTTGTGGGTCGCGCCGTGGAGCGCAGCCTGACGCTCTACCTGGAAGCCTGCACCCCGCAACTTGCCCCGTCCAAGCCAACCGAAGCCTGGATTCCACTCCGCGAAGCTGCCCAGGGAACACCCTACAGCCAGGAATATCTCAGCCTGTTGGCTCGCCTGGGGCGCATCGAGGCCATCAAGCATGGCAAAGTCTGGTACACCACCCGTCAAGCCATCCAAACCTATCGTGAATCAACGGAAAAGTAGCCATGAACCTACCCATCGCAGCCATCCAAACCAAATTAGCCCAAATCGAGGCCGATGAAAATGTGACAATTTTCTATGCCTGCGAGAGCGGCAGCCGTGCCTGGGGCTTCCCCTCCACCGACAGCGATTACGATGTCCGCTTTCTGTATGTGCATCCCGCTGAATGGTATCTTTCCGTGGATGAAAAGCGGGATGTGATTGAGCGGCCGCTAACGCCCGAAAATTTCGACATTGGCGGTTGGGATCTGCGCAAAGCTCTGCGCCTGTTCCGCAAATCCAACCCGCCGCTGCTGGAGTGGCTCGGCTCACCGATCATCTACAAGGAACAAACCGACATCGCCGCGCGGATGCGCACCCTGGCGCAAACCTGGTATTCGCCGCTGGCTTGCATCCATCATTACCTGCACATGGCCGAGGGCAATTTCCGCGAATACTTGAAAGGCGAACGAGTCCGCACCAAGAAGTATTTTTATGTTCTGCGGCCCCTCCTGGCAATCCAGTGGCTCGAAAAAGGCTACGGCGTTGCGCCCACCGCCTTTGGAACACTCGTCGAGCGGATGGTGACCGATCCAGCGTTGTTGGCAGCCATCCAGACTCTGATCGAGCAGAAACGCCAGGGCGTGGAACTGGATGATGGCCCGCGCATTCCGGTCATCAGCGAATTCATCGAAAACGAGCTAGTACATCTTGGCCTAAATAGCTATGCAGAAAGTGCTCTGCCTTTGTAAGT
>CAYLZI010000197.1:0-5498 GCA_964388215.1 uncultured Anaerolinea sp. | reverse complement strand
GCTTCGAAGCAGAACAGGCTGCCCGCCGCCTGACCCGCGAAGGTTGGGAAGAATACTTCAACGAAAAAACTGACCAGTCTTTGAGCTATCTATATGACTCAAAAGAAGTCAAATCGCTAGACACTGCTTCTACTCACGCTACAGAAACTGCGCTGAACATTCCTATTAAAGTGCGCAACGAATCCATCGGCCAATTGGCCATCCTCGGCGCCAACGCTGCTGACCCTGAAACCTTGGAAATGGTCAACAGTGTTTCAGAGCGGCTCGGCGAACACATTGAAAGCCTGCGCCTGCTTGAAGCAACTCAGCGCAACCAACAAGAACTGAATCGACGCGCCCAGCAACTGGCGGCAGTCTCAAAAATCAGTACGGCGTCATCCCGCGAGTTAGATATTCAAAAAATGCTTGCCGCAGTGGTGCATTTAACCCAGCGTGAATTCGGCCTTTACCACGCTCACGTCTTTATTTACAACGAAAATGCTCGCCACCTGGAAATCATTGCCTGTGGATGGAAAGAAGGTGATGAACATGAAGGCACGCACGGAACAGCCGTTATTCCGCTGATGCAGGAGCAATCCCTGGTAGCCCGCGCCGCCCGCGCGCGCCAGCCTGTGTTGGTTGGCGACGTGCGCAGCGACGAAGGCTGGCTGCCTAACCCCTTGCTGCCCGATACTGCATCTGAACTTGCTGTGCCGCTGATGATTGGCGATGAAGTGCTTGGCGTACTGGATGTGCAGTCGGACCGCCTGAATGCTTTCAGCGATGAAGATGTCAACATCCACATGACCCTGGCAGCCCAGGTAGCAACCGCTCTGCAAAACGCGCGCTCCTTCTCCCGCGCCCAGCGCCAGGCCGAGCGCGAAGCCATGCTCAACGCCATCAGTCAGAAAATCCAAAGCGCCACCTCGGTCGAGGCTGTGCTACAAATTGCCGCTCGCGAACTCGGTCATGCGCTAAAAGCGCCGCGCGCCATTGCCCAGCTCAGCATGAAAGATAATAACTGACCGAGAACAGGCCAGGAGACCATCGAACCATGTCCCAAGAAAAATTCCACAGCCGGATTCAATCGCTGTTATCAGACATCGAGCAACTCGCATCTAACCCGCAGTTAGATGTTGATAAAATGCGGCACGAGTTAGATGCCCTGCGCGCGCAAGTGGCCGAACTGGAAACGCAATTCTTGCAAAGCCAGAAACAAGGCCATAACCAGCAGGAAAAACTACCCCGCCCGGCTGCGGAATCTGAAACCCATCTGGAAGCCTCGCAGCCCGTGCCTGATCGCGCCTCCACTCTCATGCTCTATGGTAAAGAGCAGGTTGCTTATGCCTTTACCAAGAACCAAATCAAACCCCTATCAGTACAAGAGATTTCAAACCTGCAAGTAGAGCAGGCCCTGCGCATCCCATTAACCGACGCTGGAAAACCCATTGGCGTGGTGCTGGTTGAACCTGCGCCAGAACGCGCATGGCATCCCGATGAAACGGAATTAACCGAAGCCATCGCCCAGCAAGTTTCGCTCCAAATCCAAAACATTCGCCTGCTCGAATCTGCTGAACGCGCCCGCGCCGAAGCGCAAGCCGCCACCCGACGCTTTACCCATGAAAGCTGGGAATCTTTCCTCGACGCCATTAACCAAAGCGAGCGCATTGGCTACGCCTATGACCAGGGCAGCGTGGAACCCTTTGTCGAACCATCCCCAGATGACGCCGATATTCACGAAACCATCTCGGTTTTAGATGAGCACGTCGGCAAACTCTATCTCAAAGCGGACCCTTCCAAACCCCTGACCGAGGACGACAAGGCATTGGTCTCCGCCGTTGCCCGGCAGTTGGGGCAGCAAGTCGAAAACCTGCGCCTGCTGGCCGACGCCTCGCGCGCCCGCGCCGAGGCCGAAGAAACCACCCGCCGCATGGCGCGCGATAGTTGGAAGGCTTACGCAGAAAGCAAAGATGAATCAGCGTTGGGGTTTGTCTACGATTCCAATCAGGTCTTGCCCCTCACCCAACCGCCAATCGACATCAGCCTGTCGAAACCACTCATCGTGCGTGGCGAATCAATTGGTCAACTCGCCGTCGCCGGCATTGGCGCCATCTCCCCTGAAGTTGCCGAACTGATGGACGCCATCGCTGCCCAGGCCAGCATCCATCTCGAATCCTTGCGCCTGACCGAGGAACTGCAAAAACGCGCCGCCGAACTGCAAGAGCTCGACCGTCTGAAATCATCTTTCCTGGCGAATATGAGCCATGAACTGCGCACCCCACTCAACTCCATCCTCGGCTTTTCCGATGTCATGCTCGAAGGCATTGACGGCCCACTCACCGATTACATGGAAAATGACCTGCGTCTGATTCAGAAAAACGGCCAACACCTGCTCGCCCTGATTAACGACGTTCTCGACATGGCAAAAATCGAATCGGGCCGGCTCAACCTGCATCCTGAAAAGTTCAGGGTCCACGATATACTGGAAAAAGTCATCAGCATTACATCCACCCTGGCAACCACCAAAAACCTGGCGCTATACATCGAACCAGAATCAGACAAAACCATCGAAATTACCGCCGATGATACGCGTATCAGCCAGGCGATGATTAACCTGGTCAATAACTCCATCAAGTTCACCGAAACCGGCCAGGTAAAGATATGTGTTAACCCGCTTGACGATGATAAAATCCTAATCACCGTCAAAGACACCGGCATAGGCATCCCCACAGACCATCTTGAAAAAATCTTCCAGGAATTTTCCCAGGTAGATACATCCACCACCCGAAAAGTTGGCGGCACAGGGTTGGGCCTGCCCATTAGCCGCCGCCTGGTCGAGATGCACAGCGGGCGGTTATGGGCCGAAAGCGCCGGTATTCCCGGACAGGGGGCGACCTTCTACATTGAGTTGCCCATCGAAGCGAAAATAATCGAACCCATCGAGAAAACAGTGAAATAACCATGTCCATGCCCACTCATCTAGAATGCGCTGCCTGTGGTAACCAGCAGCCCTACCAACCATTCACCCCAACCGCTTGCAGCCAATGCGGTTCACATTGGCTGGAAACGCGCTACGATTACAACGCTTTCAAACGGGAGATTTTGCGTGGATTGCCGGGCCGGCCCTTCAACATGTGGCGCTACCAGGACATTTTGCCCCTCGAAAACCCCGCCGGGCTGGTTCTGTACCCCGCTGGCGGAACCCCGCTCTGGCTATCACAGCGCTTCGCGGCCGCCCTGGGCCACTCTCGGGTCTATATCAAAGACGAACGCTACGGCCCCACCAGTTCTTTCAAAGACCGCCAGGCTGCCGGTGCAGTAGCCGCCATGCTCGAAAGCGGAATTAAAGAAGCCGTCATCGCCTCCACTGGCAACGCCGCCGTTGCTTATGCCGCCGCTTGCGCCCGCGCCGGAATCAAACTCTGGGTCTTCATGACCAGCCTTGTCCCGCAAGAAAAACTGCGCGAAGCCGCCCTGTTTGGGGCCGAAGTCATTCGCGTCAGCGGTAACTACGACCAGACCAAACAAATTGCCGCCCAATTTGCCCAACGCCGCCACCTGCTGCTCGACCGGGGCGCCAACTCCATTCCTGCCCGCGAGTCGATGAAAACCATCGCCTACGAAATTGTCGAACAACTCGGTTGGCGCTCACCCGATTGGTACATTCAGGCCGTCAGCGGCGGCATGGGGCCGCTCGGGGTTTACCAGGGATTTGAAGAACTCCTGCGCATGGGACTCGTAGACCGGATTCCCAAACTCGCCATCATCCAGGCCGAGGGCTGTTCACCGATGGTGCGTGCCTTCAAAGCGGGCAAAGATACCGCCGAGCCGGTCATCCCCGACACTTCCATCATCATCCTTTCCACCGGCGACCCCGGTGCTTCATACACCCATCTCTGGGACTTGACCCAGAAATATGGCGGCATGATGGAATCAGTCACAGATTCCGAAGCCTTTGCCGCCATGCGTTCGCTTGCCAAAAGCGAGGGCATGGCCGTCGAACCCGCCACATCGGTCGCCTTTGCCGGGCTGGAAAAGCTGCTCAAAAACAATGTCATCAGCCCCGAAGAAACGGTCGTCGTCAACTGCACGGGTCACACCTTCCCGGTTGAAAAACATGTTTTGGGTGACCAATGGGCGGTAGATGTCCATCTGAGTGAAGGACAAGCCCCTGCCCCGCGCGAAGGCCTGCAAGCCGCGCTCGAAAACCTGGACGAAAAAGCGACCACCGTCTTACTCATTGACGACAATCCCGATGACGCCCTGCTCATTCGCCGCGTTCTTGAAGCGCGCAAATCCTACCGCGTTTTTCATGCCAAAGATGGTTGGGAAGGCCTGGCAATGGCTCGCCAAAAACTGCCCGACTTGATTGTCAGCGACCTGACCATGCCTGGCATAGACGGGTTTGGCCTGGTGGAAGAGTTAAAATTAGACCCGCGCACCACCAACATCCCTATTGTCGTCGTCAGCGCCAAAGACATCACCCATGAAGAACGGCAGCGTCTCAATGGACATATCGAAGCGGTTTATCAAAAAGGCTCACTCACGCCCCGTAAATTTGTCGAGCAGGTTGTGCAAACGATTGAAGAAGAGAAGAATAGTGAAAAAGGAGCGTAAGGGTGGGTGGCAACATTCTGTGCATTGAAGATAACCCAGATAACATGACGTTGCTCAGGCGCATTCTGGAATCGGCTGGCCACCGCACCATCCAGGCATCCACTGGGTATGAAGGAATCTCCACTGCCGAAACGCAGCCGGTTGACATGGTGCTGCTGGATATCAATTTACCAGACATTGATGGCTATGAAGTAGCGCGCCGCTTGCGGGCAAGCCCCAAAGCAGCCATGTGTTGCATCCCTATTATCATTATCACCGCCAACGCTCTGAAAGGCGACAGACAAAAAGCCTTGAATGCAGGCGCAAATGAGTATATGACCAAACCCATTGACATTAATGAATTATGGGCGCGCGTTGAAAGTTATTTGTCAGAGTCGAAACCCTAAACCAAACGTATAGAGAATGAGCGAATTTCCCCACGCAATTAGCCTGGCCGGGGAATGAACCTCAAGGAGATTTGTATGGGAAATGTTATCTTGTACATAGAAGATAACCCAGACAATATGTTGCTCGTTAAGCGCGCCCTGGAATCGCGTGGTTATCGCCTGTTACAAGCCATGACCGGTTTAGATGGTGTCGCAATTGCTGAAAAAGAAAATATAGATTTGATATTGCTGGACATCAATTTACCCGATATAGATGGCTACGAAGTGGCAAAACGGCTCCGGCATAGCGAAAAACACGCCCTTGCCTACGTTCCCATTATTGCTATCACTGCCAATGCCCTCAAAGGCGATGCCGAAAAGGCGCTCTCGGCTGGCTGTGATGTATATATGTCCAAGCCCATCAATATTCGAGAATTGTGGGCACAGGTAGAAGGCTTGTTGCCATCAGAAATCTAATCATTCTTGATGGTTTTCGATAAAATGCCAGGAAACAGAGTTCCTGGCATTTTATTATTA
>CAYLZI010000196.1:0-5518 GCA_964388215.1 uncultured Anaerolinea sp. | reverse complement strand
CTTCTCTTGGCTTTCATTCGCCAATTGTCTTACTGCCCTAACCCGAACTGACGTTGATTAGTGCGTTTCTGTCACTTTCGTAATGGCGCGCGGGCTTTCGGTATCGTACCCTTTGGCGCGCGTCAGGTGGCAAGCGAACAATTGCCCGGCCACAATTGCCACCAGCGGAGTCAGCCATTCAGGAATTCCGACAGGCAGGCGAATAGCCGATTGCGCCAAAGCGAGCGCGCGTTCATCGTCTGAAATTACCACCAGTTCCGCGTTTTGGTTCTGGCGCAGGCGGGTCAGCATCTCTAGCATCGAATCGAACACTTTGCCCTGCGGAGTCACCGCCAACACAGGGAATCCACCCTCCACCATTGCAATTGGTCCATGCTGGAAATCTGCCGAAGAATACGGCTCAGCGATGATGTAAGTCAATTCTTTCAGTTTGAGCGCCCACTCGAAAGCGGTAGCATAGTTGAAGCCGCGCCCCAGTACCACGCACTGATTCATATATCGGTAACGCTGCGTCATGCGCTCAATTTCAGCATCCTGCTCCAAAACCTGCTCCACCCAGGCTGAGACTTTTTCCAATTCTAGCCAGTCTTTTGCATCGTCACGCAGCGCCGCCGAAATCATCGCCAACGCCAGCAGTTCGGTGGTATATGTTTTGGTGGCAGCCACTGCCTTCTCAGACCCGGCCTGAATGTCGAATACCAGGTCAGCGGCCTGCGCCAGGGGAGAGCCGGGCGCGTTGGTCACAGTCAGGGTCAGGCAGCCCTGTCGGCGGCCCTCCTCCACCACGCTGACAATATCGGGCGATTTTCCCGATTGCGACACCCCCACCACCAGCGCATCTTCCAGGCGGGGTGAATGCGCGTAGTAAGTGAATAGCGAAGGCGTTGCCAGCGCAATTGGCAGGCGGTTGTGCGCCCCCCACAGGTAATTGGCATAGCGTCCGGCGTTATCCGATGTGCCGCGCGCCGCCAGGAAAACATATTTAACCCCTCGCGCGCGAATGGCCTGCGCAATTTTGTCTGCCGTTTCGCGCTGGCTGCCCAGTAAGTCTTTCAGGCGTTCCGGTTGTTCCAAAATTTCATCGTGTAATGACATAAAAAACTCCTCTATTTGATATTTAAGTTTGGGGAATTTAACCTTTCGGTCCCCACCGAGCATAAACCGCATAAGATAAAAACCTGCCTTTAGATGCCTCCCGCGTCACCAACTCACCTGCATCTGTTTTTCCGTTAAAGGGGCGCATCATCTCATTCAAACTCTGGTAAAGATGCACAGCCGAAGCGCGAACAGCATACATCGTCAGCGAGAGGAATAGCGGGGCATCGCTCAGCACGGCCTGGCAGGCCTCCAGCAGGGCCGGCAGCGATTCGTATACTTCCCATACCTCGCCCTTTGGCCCTCGCCCAAACTTGGGCGGGTCGAGGATAATACCATCGTATTTCGCCCCGCGCCGCCCCTCGCGTTGGACAAATTTCAGCGCATCATCCACAATCCAGCGGATGGGTTTCTCGCTCAATTTCGAAAGTTCCTGGTTCTCGCGCGCCCATGTTACCGATTTTTTGCTCGCGTCGACGTGCGTCACCGCAGCCCCGGCTTTGGCCGCCGCCAAACTGGCAATCCCCGTATATCCAAACAGGTTCAGCACCTTCACTGGCCGCCTGGCCTCGCCGATGAGTTGCATGTACCAGTCCCAATGGGCAGCCGTTTCAGGGAAAACCCCCAGGTGACGCCCTGGCGTCGTCGTAACCGAAAAGCGCAACCCCTTGTAATCAAGCGTCCACTTTTCTGGCAACTTGCGCCTCACGTCCCAGTGCCCGCCGCTTTCCTCGCTGGTTGGTCTGAAAACGGCATGAGCCTCCTGCCAGGCTTCCTCGGGCAAACCGCGCCGCCAGACTGCCTGCGCTTCAGGCCGGGCGAAGCGATAGGGGCCGAATCGTTCCAGCTTCAGCCCATCGCCGCTATCTAACAACTCATAATCGTTCCAGTGGGGTGAATCGAGCAGGGTAATCTTCATAAAATTTCCAAACAACCTTACAAACGCATGTTATGGTGGGAAATCGGTACTATTCGTGCTTGAAATACACCCAGAATGGTTGTAAAATAAGGGTGTAAGTGGGAGAAAGTGGGACGAAGTGGAGCGCCGGGCCAGGAGTCCGGCGTTCCACGCATTAAAGGAGATGTTAGAACGTATGTTCTTGGGCCAGTACCAGCACGCGCTCGACGATAAAGGACGCCTCACCATTCCGGCGGCGTTTCGTGACGCGTTGGCTGGCGGCGCTTTCATCTCGCAGGGTTTCGACCGCAACCTGATGGTCATGACCTCCGCTTACTTCCAGCAGGCCTATGAGCGCATCAACGCCATGAGCATCACTGACCCTGCCGCGCGCCTCTTGCGCCGCCTCATCCTTTCCTCCGCCTATCAGGTGGAAGTGGACAAGGCAGGGCGTATCCTCATGCCGCAAAACCTGCGCCAGTTCCTCGGCCTGAACAGCGAGGCGATGGTCATCGGTCAGGGCGAATACTTCGAAATCTTCACGCCCGCCGAGTGGAGCCAGCAAATGCAGACGCTCCAGGACGCCGACGCCAATGCCCAGCGCTTCCAGGCTCTGGATTTAGGAGCGTAGCGCAAAATGCCATTTTGCGCCACCCCACACCTGCCTGTACTTTACAAAGAAATTATACACGCTTTGCAGCCCAAAGCCGGGAGCTGTTATATCGACGGTACGCTGGGCGCGGGCGGGCACAGCGCGGGGATTTTGGAAGCCAGCGCTCCAACCGGTGAAGTGCTGGCTTTCGACCTCGACCCGCAGGCCATCGAGATTGCCCGCGCGCGGTTGGCCCCCTTCGGGCAGCGCGTTCACATCGTCCAGGCCTCGTATGTCGAGATGGCGGAAATCGCTGCCAGCCGGGGCTGGGATGCGGTCGATGGCATCGTGTTGGATTTGGGAGTTTCCTCGATGCAGTTGGATACCGCCGAACGAGGATTCTCTTTCCTTCAGGATGCCCCGCTCGATATGCGCTTCAACCCGAGCGCCCCGCTGGCTGCCGCCGACCTGGTGAATTCCCTGCCCGAGGGCGAACTGGCCGACATCTTGTTCCGTTATGGCGAGGAGCGCCAGTCCCGACGCATTGCCCGCGCCATCGCGCAGAATCGGCCCATCGAAACCACCCGGCAACTAGCCGACCTGGTGCTGAAAACGATTGGTAAAAAAGAGCGTATCCATCCGGCTACGCGTGTCTTCCAGGCCCTGCGGATTGCCGTCAACGGCGAGTTGGATGCGGTCGAAAGCGTGTTACCCATTGCAATCGGCTTGCTCCGTCCGGGCGGCAGGCTGGCGGTCATTTCCTTTCATTCGCTGGAAGACCGCATCGTCAAAGAAACCTTCCGCCGCGAGAGTACCGATTGCCTTTGCCCGCCTCGTCAGCCGGTTTGCACTTGCGGCCACAAAGCCAGCATCACGCAAATCAATCGCAAGCCCATCGAGGCGGGCGAATCAGAAATTCAGGAAAATTCTCGCGCTCGCAGCGCAAAATTACGAATCGCAGAAAAACTATGACCATCCTCAGCAGGCTACTCAACCCATCCGCGCGCCCTGCCCGGGTTGCTCGCAAAAAGGCTGAAAATCCTGACGGCCCCTACCAGGCCATCGCCGAGTTAGCCGGAACGTTGCGCCATCACCAGGAAATGCCCATCCGCTTCCAGCGTGAGTGGTTGGCGGCTTTCCTGGCCGGGGTGATGCTGCTGGGGCTGGTGGCTGGTTTATACCTGAACGTGACTGCGCGCGCCGCCATCACAGGCCGAGAAATTCAAAGCCTGGAGGTGGAAATCGCCGCCAACAAACGCGATAACGCCGATTTGCAGACTCAAATCGCCATCCTGCTCTCAAACCAATCGCTCTCGCAGCGCGCCCAGGCGATGGGGTTTAAGCCGGTTAAGCGGGATGATGTCGAATACATCGTTGTTCCAGGGTATTTCCCGGCGCAGGGCATCAGCCTCGTCCAGCCTGCCGCCGAAACCGACCTGTTGGCAATCAAGCCTGAATATACCGAGTCGTTGTTTGAGTGGCTGGGCCGCCAAATGGAAGCCGCTTCCGAACCGCTGCATTGATTTAACCGATGAAACGACAATATCAGGTACGCTCTCTCTCGCTTACCATAATTTTTGCAGTGCTGGCCGCCCTGGTCGTGCTGCAAATTATTCGCATTCAGGCCAGCCCGGAGGCCGCGACATTCCTGAAACAAGCCGATAGATATTCAGGCAAGTATGAAACCCTGTTCCCAGAGCGGGGCCGCATTTTTGACCGGGATGGTTTCCTGCTGGCGGGCAATCAGAGCGTGTATGAAATTGGCGTCAGCCTGGCAGAAGTTCGGAATGCTCACACAATTGCATTGACCCTTAACACCATTTTGGGGTTGAATTACGAAAAAGTCTATAATGACCTGCTCACGCCTCCCACCGGGATTGTCTATCTCGTGGTGACAGATTTTGTGAATTCTGAAAAAGCGCATGAGTTAATGGAGTTGAAAAGCCGCCTGGCGGAGGAATATAACGACACCGGAGACCCCAGCCTGGCCGGGCTGCACTTCAAAGCCCATCTGATGCGCTCTTACCCTGAAAATTCGCTCGCTTCCAACGTCTTGGGATTTGTCACGCTAGAAAATCGCGGCTACTTTGGCGTAGAGGAGAAATACAATAATCTGCTGGCGGGCGTGCCGGTCACAGTCTGGGTTCCTGAGGACCCAAACCGGGCCGCCGAACTGCCGGCCACGCCGCGCGGCGCCGACTTGATTCTGACGATTGACCGCGAAATCCAGGCGATGGTGGAGGAACAACTGCGCGATAGCCTGGAAGATACCGGTTCAGAAGCCGGAACGATTATCGTGATGGACCCGCGCACGGGCGAAATCCTGGCAATGGCATCCACCCCGCAGATGGATTTGAACAACTTCTCGCAATATAACGAGATTTATAAAAATGCCAGTGAGTTCAACCGCGCCATTTCCATTCAATATGAGCCGGGTTCAGTTATTAAAGTATTGACCCTTGCGGCAGCCCTGGATTCAGGCGCAGTATCACCCAGCTTTTCGTATCTCGATGTCGGTTTTCATGAAATCGGCGGCGCGTATGTCTACAACTGGGACAAAGGCGCCTGGGGGCCGCAAGACCTGTTGGGTTGTATGCGGCATTCCCTCAATATTTGCATGACGCGCATGGCTTCCCAAATGGGACCGGAGGCGTTCTATACTTACATGCGCCGGTTTGGGGTAGGGCATCCCACCGGCATAGACCTGGCCAACGAAGCCAAAGGCCGCCTGAAAGTGCCAGGAGATTCTGACTGGTATCCAGTTGACTTAGGCACCAATTCTTTCGGTCAGGGCGTTGCGATGACACCTATCCAGATGATGGCGGCGGCTTCAGCCCTTGCCAATGATGGACGCATGGTGTACCCGCACGTTTTGTATGGCATGGTCAGCAATGGCCACCAATACAACACCCCCGTTCAAACACTCGGCACGC
>CAYLZI010000195.1:0-5581 GCA_964388215.1 uncultured Anaerolinea sp. | reverse complement strand
GTCAACATGACCCTATTTTACTATTACCGATAATGTCTAATGTATTTGGGATGAAATGCCTGGGTGTTTTTTATCTTGACCAGGCTGCGCAAACGTTGAGGTTATCGCAGCCTGGCTGATTCTTTGACCCGTTTCAAAAAACCCGGTGTATTTAGTTCCCGTTCGAGCAGGTAGGTGAAATAGCCTTGCATGACGCCCTCTACATCCTTCTGAACCCCGGTATTGGGGCGCGCCCTGGCCGCCTCAGTATAGTTGCTGCGCTGGAAGTGCCGCAGGTGTTTGAGCGATTCCACGCCGATAGGCCATAAGCCGGGCAGCCCCATCCCGCATTGCGGGCAGATGGCCCCGCCTGCCGAAGGAGAGAAATACTGGTCTAGCGGTTCAATTTCTCTGCCACAGTTGGCGCACTCGAATAATTTGGGGCGAAAACCTAAAAAATCGAGCAAGCGCATCTCATAGTAGCGCGTCGCCAGCCAGCCATCTGGTTCATTGGCAATTCGCGCCAGTGTTTCGGTTAACACGCGAAAAATAACCGGGTTGTTGCCTTCTTCAGCATAAGTGAAACGGTCAATCAGTTCCAGCACATACGCTGCATATCCTACCTTTATCAAATCTTCTCGGATGGGCAGGTAGGCATCCAGGGTTTCGACCTGCGCCACAATCGGCAGTTCTCGTCCCCGCGCCAGTTGAATGGTGACGCGTGTAAATGGCTCGAGGTGCCCGCCTTTGCGTGAAAGCACCTTGCGCGCGCCTTTGGCGATGGCGCGTAACTTGCCATATTCGCGGGTGAATAAGGTCAGGATGCGGTCAGCCTCGCCCCAATCAGAATGACGGAGGACGACTGCTTCAGCGCGGAAGGAACGGGGTTGATTCATTGGAAATAGGGTTTCAAAACGTTAGGGCGGCAGTCAACTGCCGCCCTAAACAGGTGATTTCTGCGTAGCAACTTATTCGATGCTCATTCGCAGGCTGCCGGTAACGCCTTTTTTGTGATACAGGCGGCGGTCGGCTGCAGAGAGCAGTTCCTCAATCGTTTCGCCGTCATCGGGGTAGCAAGCGATGCCAGAACTGAAGGAAAGGAACAGGAGTGGGTTGGTGGAGATGGGCGTCATACTAATCAGGTCAGACAACCGTTGGGCCAGTACTGGCCCGCGCGACATATCAATGCCTGGTAATAACAGGACGAACTCATCACCTCCATAACGGAATAGCAGGTCAGTCGTGCGTAAGTCAGCCACGATGCGGCGGACGAACGAAACCAGCACATCATCTCCGCAGGCGTGTCCATAGGTGTCGTTGATTCCCTTAAATTTATCCAGGTCTATGAAAACCAGCGCAAATTTATATTCATAGCGTTGGGCACGCTCGATTTCCTCCTGCAAGCGCAGGTCGAGCGCCTGACGTGAAAAAGCGCCAGTCAGGTGGTCATACATACCAGGGCCGTATTCCAGTGGCTTTACTTCGCGCACACGCTCTGACAACAGGCGCATCAGCTCGATGCCAATTTCAGGAACGCTGGACAGCATTTCCTGAAATTTTTCTTTATTCAGGCATTTCAGGCGGGCGCTGCTGATGGCGACCACCGTTGCGGTGCGCGGCACGTTTTCGAGCAGGGCAATTTCTCCAACGACATGCCCCGGGCGCCGAAAGGTGAGCAACTGCGGGCTGCGCAGTTTGCCCTGAACGATGGCGAGGGTGCCTGAATTAATCCAGTACAAATTTTCGCCCGCTTCATCTTGTAAGAACAAGACTTCACCAGGGTTGAGTTCAACATCTTGCCCAAACCTACCTAAAAACTCCTTCAAGGCAACAGCGAACGGCGATGCAAATGTTTCTGAAGTGGGAGCATTGTTTAACTGATTGTAGACGGTCTGAAGTTTGGACAGAGCCGACTGGGAGAGAAATTGCTTATTTTTCACGGTTTTGCCAGGGATGTAGATTTGCTTTCATGCTCAAATTTTAGCATAGAAACTGCGCGGGCCTCTTGGCGAGTCTCCCAAAGGTTTGCTGGTTATTGCTCCTCTTGCGGTTCGCGCGCGGGTTGCTCCACACTCTCATCGGTTTTGGTTTGCTCGCTTTTCTTGACCAGCTTTTCCTGAATCTTTTGTTCCTTCTTTTTCTTCTTTGCGATTTCTTTCTGGCGTTTCTCGTATTTGTAATTGGGTTTTGGCAATGCGATATCCTTTCTGGGAGTGTAAGGCCGTGAGTATCTCTCGCGGCTGCCCGGTTTGATTTAACCATAGTTTTGCAAAAAAACAAACGCAACTTATTTGCGTCAGCAATTCCAAATCTGGCAGTAGCGCGGTGTTAATATCGCAGCGCGCCTGGCAAACAAGGCGATTTTTGGCGCGTTTTTCTCATCAAGCAGGTTTGTGGCCCCTGCCGATTCCCAAAAAGCCACCCGAATTACAGCTTTTCCTCGTCTTGCAGCGGGTATAATTGTCGTGGAGGTAACAACATTCAATGGAAATTACATGGTACGGGCACTCCTGTTTTCGCCTCACCGAGCGCGGCATGGCCAGCGTGGTGACAGACCCCTTCGATAGCGAAGCCATTGGCTACGAGCCGCTTCGCTTGAAGGCTGATATTGTCACCGTTAGCCATGAAGCGCCAGGGCACAACTTCCTTAGCGCCGTCAAAGGCACCTCGCACCGCATCACTGGCCCCGGCGAGTTCGAAATCGGCGGCGTCTTCATTACCGGCGTCCAAACCGACACCAACCCAGCCAGGGAACGCGGGGCAGATGGCAAAAAATATGTCGAAATATCGCCCAACACCCTCTATGTCTTCGATTACGACGGCCTGAACGTTGCCCATCTCGGCGACCTGCATCAGGTACCCTCCCAATCCGAAGTCGAAGCCCTCGGCACAGTAAACATCGCCCTCGTACCGGTTGGCGGCGGCAACGGCCTCAACGCGGCCAAAGCAGCGGAAGTCATCTCCCTGCTTGAGCCCAACATCGTCATCCCCATGCACTATGGCCTGAAAGCCTGCAAAATTCAACTCGACCCGCTCTCTAAATTCCTGAAAGAAATGGGACTTCCCGCCGCAGATTCCATCCCCTCCCTCAAAATCTCCCGCTCTGGCCTGCCCGACGAAACCAAAGTCGTCGTGCTTAACCTCGCATCCAGCACGTAATGCGGAATTTATTCGGCCCAAGCAAATAAAAAAGAGCCCCTATGTCTGTCAAACTCCTTCTCACCTGGGACATCGCCCCCGAACGCGAACAAGAATACTTCGAGTTCGTCATCGGCGAATTCATCCCTGGCATTCAGCGCCTGGGACTCGAACCCGCCGAAGCCTGGGCGACCATCTATGGCGAATATCCCCAAATCATGGTTGCCTTGCTCGCTCCCGATTTGCCCGGCGCGCAGCGCGTGCTCAGCTCGGTCGAATGGAGCGGCCTGCGAGACAAATTGCTGGCCTTCGTCAAAAACTACTCTTACAAAGTCGTCCCCGGCAAAGGCGGCTTCCAGTTTTAGATTCAATGACCGAATTTGCCCGGCGCATCCTGGCCTGGTACGAAAAACATGCCCGCGTTCTCCCCTGGCGAGAGACACGCGGGCATCCCGATTCCTACGCCGTCTGGGTCAGCGAAATCATGCTCCAGCAAACCCGCGTCGAAGCCGTCATCCCCTACTTTGCGCGTTGGATGCGGCGTTTTCCCACCGTCCAGTCCCTGGCCTCTGCCCCTGAACGGGATGTCCTCTCCGCCTGGGAAGGCCTCGGCTACTACAGCCGCGCCCGCAACCTGCATAAATCTGCCAAAATTGTCGCAGACCAACACGACGGCCAACTTCCCAACAAGATTCTCGAACTGCGCAAACTACCTGGCATTGGGCGCTACACTGCCGCCGCCATCGCCTCCATTGCCTTTCAGCAAGACGCCGCTACCCTGGACGGTAACTTAAAACGAGTCCTCGCCCGCATCTTCGACGTATCTACCCCCGCCGACTCAACCGAAGGCGAAAACATTCTCTGGCAACTGGCCGAAACCCACCTTCCCCCAGGCCGCGCCAGCGACTACAACCAGGCCCTCATGGATTTAGGCGCAACCATTTGCCTGCCCCGCAGCCCACGTTGTTTGATTTGCCCCGCGCAAGAACTCTGCCTGGCTCGCGAACAAGGCATCCAGGAACAGCGCCCCGTGATGAAGCCCAAGCCAATTGTGCCGCGCAAGTTCAAAGCAGCCGCTGTTATTGTTTTAGATTCAAAAACCCTCCTCATCCGTCGCCCCGCTGGGGGATTGCTTGGCGGCCTGTGGGAATTTCCCGCCGCAGAAGTAGAAACCGACTCCGCTGAATCCCTTATCGCCGCCATCGAAACAGCCTACGCCCTAAAAGTGATGCCGCTCACGCGCCTCCCCGCAATTCAGCACACCTACACCCACTTCCGGCTGACACAGTCCCCCTGGCTCTGTCAACTCCCCGAACCCTTGTTAGGGAATTGCTCTACAAACATCCCCGCCCCCCCGCTCGAATGGATTCCCCTGTCCGAACTGGAATCTTACCCAATGGGAAAAGTGGACCGGATAATCGCCCGGCAACTCCCCCCGCTAACGAATGAAAATTAAATCTGGGTCTTTTGCATTCGCGCGAATCATCTGCCTGACGACGGAAACATTACGATTCTTTAACATTTGCCTGCCTCTCGGTAATCTTATAGAGTTTGGCTTATTTTCCCAAATGAGTGACCAGAAGGAACGTTACAAACCCATCACTGCCCGCTCATTCATCCCGCGAATTTTTTAAGATAGATATACGATAGAAGGCGCTTATGGGGCGCAAAACCCCATATATGGGGGGTAAATCTCAAAAGCAAGATGTTTTTGGCTGAAACATGCGTTCTGTTATTTTGAAAGACGCAATATGGGCTGCGGTAAATCCTTTAAGGTTCGGCTCTCTTAAAAAAAGGCAAGTTTTTAAGAAAGCGTAGGCTTTGCGTGTGGCGGGTTTGAAGCCTTTTTGCTAGAATGTGGGCAGTCGTTTACATGGATGCGCGTTAGTACTTGCATCAGATACCCCTGGAAAAACTTGAGATAAGTTAGCACGCTCTCTTCCCCTCTGTAAAAATTTGCAGAGGGCTTATTCACCCCTATCCCACTTAGTGGAGCAGACTATGAATGCAGTGCAAGCCTGGCAATCTGTGCTAGGACAACTCCAAATGGAAATGCCGCGAGCATCCTTTGACACCTGGGTGCGCGATACCCGCCCTGTTTCTTATGACGACAATATTTTAACAGTTGCCGTGCGAAACGCTTACGCCCGTGACTGGCTGGAAAACCGACTTTTGGATAATATAACCCGTCTCCTGGCGGGTATTCTGGAACAGGATGTGGACGTTCGTTTCGTGGTTGCCAGTGAATATGACCTTGCCGAAGTAGAATCCGCCGCCGAAGCAGAGCGGGCCAACCTACCTGAGCCTGCTATCGTTAAACAACGCAGCGCTACCCTAAATCCCCGCTACACCTTCGAAAACTTTGTTGCAGGCGCCAATACGCGTCTGGCGCACGCCGCCGCCCTGGCCGTGGCCGAAAAACCCGCCCGCGCCTACAACCCGCTTTTCCTGTACGGCGGCGTGG
>CAYLZI010000194.1:0-5609 GCA_964388215.1 uncultured Anaerolinea sp. | reverse complement strand
TACCGTCTCGCTACGCCAACTCCTGACATAAATTTATTGCCGATAATGTCTAGTATAAAAAGGCGTGGAAGGCCTCCGGCGGACTGACCGGCATGATTAACTGGTACCGCGCCCTGGCGCGCAAGCGGCCAGCCCTGCCAGGGAATCCCAGTTTGTCTATGCCGGTGCTGATTCTGTGGGGCAAAAACGATGTGGCCCTCATCGCCGAAATGGCCGCTGAGAGCCTGAAGTTTTGCAAGGATAGACGACCGGCTTACTTCGAGAACGCCACCCATTGGGTGCAGCATGACGAGGCCGAATCAGTATCCACTCACCTGGTGGCATTTTTCAGGAATTCAGGAGAACCCCGATGACACCCTCCCTCGACCAACAAATTTTCTGGCAAATTCATAGCGACCTGCCGCGCGAAGCCCCCGGCAGCGACGAATCCACCCTGCGAGCGTTGGGGATGCTCCCCCATTTACCCGCCTCCCCGCGCATCCTCGACATCGGCTGCGGCCCCGGAATGCAGGCTGTTGCCCTGGCGCGCGCCACGCATGGCGCAATCACCGCTGTCGATACCCACCAACCCTTCCTGGATGACCTCGCCCGCCGCGCCGACCAGGCTGGGGTTGCGGAACAAATCCAGACGCGCAACGCTTCGATGTTCGAGTTGAAATTCGACGAACCCTTCGACCTGCTCTGGTCGGAAGGCGCGATTTACATCATCGGTTTCGAGCGCGGATTGCGCGAATGGCGCAGCCTGCTCAAACCGGGCGGATTTGTGGCAGTGACCGAAATCTCGTGGCTCAAACCAAACCCGCCCGAGGCCGCCTGCCGTTTTTGGAACGAAGCCTACCCCGCTATGGCAACCGTCGATGAAAACCTGGCGCGCCTTTCGGGGGCGGGAAAGTCCCCGAAGCGAAGCGGAGCGGGATACCGCTCGCTGGGCCATTTCACCCTGCCCGAAAACGACTGGTGGGACAATTACTATCACCCCATGTCTGCCCGCATCGAAATGCTGCGCGGAAAATATCCGAACAACCCCGAAGCCCAAGCCGTGCTAGATGCGGAATACGCCGAAATCGAGTTATATCGCCAATATTCAGACTACTATGGTTATGTGTTTTATATAGGGCAGGCTTAAGCTTGCCCTCCTTTTCCCAGCGTCGCAAGGTGTGAATGGACACACCAAGTTCTTTTGCCGCTTCACCAATGCTAATCTTCGTGCCTCTATTATACATATATCCTGCTGCCGTTCTTACCCCCGAAGGCTTCACCTGGCAGGGACGGGATTACCTCGTAACGGAAAAACTTTCCGAGTGGAGCGACTTCACCCGGCGCGGCAGGATGGCGCGCAATATGCGCCCAGCCCAGGCTGAAGCGGCAGCCAGCCATGGCTCGCTCAACGTCGGGCGTTTCTGCTTTTGGGTGCGGGTCGATACGGGACAGATGTTCGACATCTACTATGACCGCGCCATGAAAGACCTCGACCATCGCAAAGGCGAATGGCTGATTTACCGGGAATTGGGAGATAAGTCGTAGCGGGCTTGCATTTCAGACAGATTGTCATATACAATCAATACATGCGATTCGACGTATTCACCCTGCTCCCAGAAATTTTTCCTCCGTATCTACAGGCCAGCATCTTGCAAAAAGCCGCCGGGCGCGGGCTGGTAGCGTTTCACATCCACAACATCCGCGATTACACCCACGACCGGCATCACACCACCGACGACATGCCCTACGGCGGAGGGGGCGGGATGGTCATGAAGCCAGAACCAGTATTCGAGGCAGTAGAGAGCGTGCTTGGCGCGCGCCCTGCCTGCCCCGTCATCCTGATGACACCCCAGGGACGGGTCTTTAACCAGAAAATCGCCGCCGAATTGGCGCAATTGCCCCAGGTTGCCCTGATATCGGGCCGTTATGAAGGGGTAGACGAACGCATCCGCGAACACCTCGTTACCGATGAAATTTCGATTGGCGATTATGTATTGACCGGCGGGGAACTGCCCGCGCTGATTCTGATAGATGCAATCACGCGCCTGTTGCCCGGCGTTTTGGGCGACCCAACCGGGGCCGAAGACGATTCCCACGCCTCAGGCTTGCTCGAATACCCACACTATACCCGCCCGCCCGAATTTCGCGGCTGGCAAGTTTCCCCAGTACTGTTAAGCGGCGACCACGGCAAGATTGCCCGCTGGCGGCGCGAACAATCCCTGCGGCGCACGCTCGCCAAACGGCCCGATATGCTGGAAACACTGGAATTAACCAAAGAAGATAAACGGCTGCTTGAAACGATAAAGAAAACTGCCTGACAACAAAAGTATGCAAAATTTGCGTAATTACCGCAAACTTTCTGTATCGAATTGATGACCATAAGGAGTTTCAATCATGAGCGAAAACAAGTTTCCCTGGGGGCGCACTTTCTTGCTTGGGTTTGGTTTCCTGGGCATCAGCATCATCTGGCCCATCTTCAACCAGTACCTGCCAATTTTTTTACAGGCAGGCAACCCAGAATTTGAGCGACAACTGCTCGAACAGGGGCGCGCCATCCCCGATATCGTAGGGTTTGGGCTGGCTCCCAGCCTTGCGCTCTTCATTATGACCTGGGACAACATCCTCAACATGTTCATTGCCCCCTGGGTAGGCGCAAAAAGCGACCGCACCTGGAATCGCTTTGGCCGCCGCAAGCCATACATCCTCATTGGCGCGCCAATTGCTTTGCTGGCCTTTATCTTCATCCCCGTTGCGCAGACTCTGGTTGCGCTGATGGTGTTCATCTTTATCACCAACCTGGGCATGTCCATCTTCCGCTCGCCAACCGTTGCCTGGCTGGGAGATTTGTTCGATGCCAATAAACGCTCCAAAGCCAACGGAGTCATCAACTTTATGGGCGGCGTGGGCGGCTTGCTGGCCTTTTTTGGCGGCGGCATGTTATTCAATACGCTGGGGCGCAGCGCGCCGTTCATTGCTGGCGCAATCGCAACCGCATTGGCCCTGGCAGCCGTGCTGTTTTTTGTCAAAGAGCCAAAAGAGCGTATGGGCAATGGCGATGAGGAAGGCCCGTCCCCAAATATCGCAGACAGCCTGAAAATCCTATTCTCCAACCCCGATAAGAGTGGGGTGATGGTGCTGGTGAGCATCTTGCTCTGGTTCATGGCCTACAGCGCGCTCGATGCCGGTCTTTCCTCGTTTGCCGTTTTCACCCTCGGAATGAAGGCTGGCACCGCATCCATCTACGCCGGAGCAGTGACAGTCTCGTTTATCATCTTTGCCGTCCCGGCGGGCTTGGCCGGAACGCGCTTTGGGCGCGAATCTATCATCCGCTATGGATTAATCGGCCTGGCTTTGCTAACGTTTGTTGGCTTCTTCTTCATCAACTCCCCGCTTACATTCCTCATCGTTTTAATTGGGGCGGGCGCTTGTTGGGCTATGGTTAACGTCAACAGCCTGCCGCTGGTCTATGACCATGGCAACGAAAAACAGATTGGAACCTACACCGGCCTGTATTATTTCTCTTCGCAACTGGCGGCAGTGCTTGGCCCAACCCTGGCAGGCATTATGGTAGATGCTATGGGCTCAGAATATCGCTGGCTGTGGCTGTTTAGCGCCATCTTTATGACGCTGGCTTTTGCAACTATGATGGCAGTTCGCGCTTCTGTTAAGCGCGCAGTATAACGGTTCAAATCTTGGGGCAGGCTGCGGGCCTGCGCTATGTAAACACACGAGCAAGGGCAACCTTTTTCGGCTGCCCTTGCGTGGTTGCCAGTCTCAGGCGTTGCGCGAGACCCCCTGCATAGCGCAATGCCGTTGGGCGTAGAATCGGGAGAGCCAGTCAAAATGCCCGGCCTCAGCGTTGCGGGGTCCCGCTAAGTGAGAGAGAGTATGGAACAGGAACATCCGGCGCGAGGGGTCTATGTTCGGGCTTTTTCCTTTTCCCGACCTGGCAGTTTATGCTGGACGCTAAATCATCCGGCCCCGGCGGACAATTGGTCATCCACGCCAATCCAAAGCAAACCGGGCAAGATGGACCGATCGGACTTCACAGCAATATTCACAGCATCCTTGAACTGACCAGCAGCCTCCAACATGCTGGGGTGGACAAAGCACAGGTTAGGCGATTGACCGTATTTTTTTTTGTAGTAAATTGCCGCATTCGCAACCATCACCGGGAAGTTCGATGTTTTCTCACCGTCAAGCCATAACATACCCACATTCATTTGGGACTCCTTTTTAGAACTTGCGTTCTATTATACATCTGGCGAATGGAAACAGCAAGGGAAAGAAGGCAATTTTCAGCAATTCCAAATCTAAAAACAGACGCGGGCGAGCGCAGATGAACGCGGATGTTTTTAGGTAGATTGGCGCAAAAGTTTACATAGCAAGCCTTTGCCAAAACGTTGCGAAATTGGTGGAAGCAGATACTCGACTACTTTACCGGACGCCACAACAATGGCTTTGCAGAAGGTGTCAATTTGAAAATCAAAATGCTCAACCGGCGTGGGTATGGCTGCCGAAACTTTGACTCGTTCCGCTTGCATGTTCTTGTTAGTTTTGGTTAGTTTTCACGCCAGAAACGGTAGAGCCACATTTTATTGAACCTTCAAAAATTGGTTTTGTAACTGTTCAGCCCTCACCCTCTGCTCTTCCCCACCGGGGCGCGTGCCCACCAAGGTAGAATGGCAGGGGTGATTAATTATCATCTTTAACCGGAGTAACCTATGCAAACCCGCACTTTTGGCCGCACAGGCCATCCCAGCACGCTCGCCATCTTTGGCGGGGCCGCGTTTTGGGAAATTTCACAGGCGGACGCCGACAAAGCCCTCGAACAAGTCCTGGCGTCGGGCGTCAACCACTTCGACATTGCACCCTCCTATGGACAGGCCGAAATTCGAGTCGGCCCGTGGATGCCGCGCGTCCGCAATGAGATTTTCCTGGGCTGTAAAACGATGGAACGGATGAAAGAAGGCGCATGGAAGGAACTGCGCGCCTCGCTGAAACGCCTGCAAACCGAAACCTTCGACCTGTACCAGTTCCATGCCGTGACCACAATGGATGAGCTGGACTCCATCTTTGCGAGGGGCGGCGCAATGGAGGCTTTCCTCGAAGCCCGCCAGCAGGGCTTGCTCAGATATATCGGCATCACCGGTCATGGGGTCGATTCCCCGGCGATTTATCTCGAAGCCCTGCGCCGCTTCGACTTCGACAGTGTCCTGTTCCCGCTCAACTTCGTCCAGATGGGCAATCCAACTTACCGCGAAAACGCCGAAGAACTGATTCGCGTCTGCCGCGAGCGCAACGTCGGCACGATGGTCATCAAGGCTATCACCAAATCGCCCTGGGGTCAGCGCGAACACACCGCCACGACCTGGTACGAGCCATTTGACGAGCCGGGCCTCATCCAGCGCGCGGTCGATTTTGCGCTTTCGTATGACGTGACCGGGCTTTGCACGGTCGGCGATGCGCGCATTTTGCCGCTGGTTTTGCAAGCCTGCGAGAATTTCAGGCCGATGGATGAGTCAGAACGGGAAAAGATGATTGCCGAAGGAGAACAATTCGAACCGTTGTTTGCTTAAATGAGCCTCGGACATAAATCGAACCGCGCAAGTTCAGGGTTGAACGAGCGC
>CAYLZI010000193.1:0-5617 GCA_964388215.1 uncultured Anaerolinea sp. | reverse complement strand
CTAGCAAAATTTGTGATGTATCTATTCAGCCTGGCGCAAAATTAGATGCTTTGCCGGGAGCAGAGTTCCACCTTCGCAAGAATTAACCATCCCCAACTCCGCTGCAAAAATATATCCCTGCAAGGCAGAACGACTTGTTCTGGGAAGTTGCGAGATGCTTTCGCGCATCCAACCCGCCAGCGAGTCAGCCCCCAGGATGGTCTCGATATGGCGGAATAAAATTTTAAGCAAGCGGGAGTATACAGCGGCGGCATCTGACGGAGATGAAAATATCATCTGGTCGGTGACGTTCGTTCCGATAATATTGATGCTCCAGCCGTGCGCAGCGGCGGCGAAGTTAATTTCTCGGATGATGTTACCAACCAGGGCCGGGCCAGATGCACCGGCAAAATGTTCGAGCAGGTGACTAAACATCCACGAGAAGGAGTGATGCAGCAGGTATTCATCCCAGGCAGGCGTGCGCGCTTCGCTGCTGAGCAGGTTGACCGTTTGACAAGGTTCTTTCCATCCATAAAGGGCCATCATGCCGCCGACCGAATGCAAAATCTGATTGGCAGAAATAAACAGGGTGTAATGCGGCGGGCTGCCATCACCAGGCAAGAGGGAGAGGGCTTCAGCGCTGGGCCAGCGGACATGCGCCAGCGCCGGGGCCGGGTGTTTTCTCCAGTCATGGAATTGCTCTTCAAGGGTTCTTTTTTCAGGCAGCGGGGCAGAAGATGCCTCGGTTTGCTCAAGCAGGATTTTCACGAGTCGGATGGCCTGCGGGGTGAGCGCAATGGCACTCAAATGAGATTTTTCTCTGGATTCGTTAATGGACTGAAGCCAGGATGCCGGGTCGATTTGCTCCATATTCTCCGCATGGCGATATACATTAACCAATTCACCGCGCGCAAAAAGCAGGTGATAGCAAGAATGGTTATGGAAATCAACGCCCACTACGCCGGTTTGGAAATCGTTTTTGTAAGAAGCGATAAACATCGGCAAGTTCCCGGCGAGAATGATGTTAATTTCAGGAGAAGCGGAGGGGAATAAAGGATACGACATGAAAGATACCTGCGCTGATATTAACACGGTTGGAATATTCCAAATCGTGCAAGGGCGTTTCAAGAGTGTTGCAACAGCGCAAGGATGGCGGTTAATGTTCTGTAAAAGGTTTCCAAAAACCAGACAGAAAGAGTAGAATAAGCCATTCCTGCGGAGGCCAAATGACCTTTCCCAATTCTTCTATTCTTAAGAAGCGCGCAATATTTGGCTGGACGATGTACGACTGGGCCAACTCAGTCTTTGCCACCAGCATCATGGCAGCCATCTTGCCAGTCTACTATGCCAATGTAGCCGTTCAAAGTTCGTCTGCAAACACGGCAACCATTTATTGGTCCATTACGACCTCGATTGGGCTGCTCATTGTGGCTTTTTTGGGCCCCGTGCTGGGGGCAATGGCCGACTTTCTAGGCGCAAAAAAACGCTACCTGACGATTTTTGTGTTGGTTGGCGCGTTTGGCACTGCGCTGCTCTACCTGGTGCAGGCCGGGGACTGGTTCATCGCTTCTATATTTTTCATACTCGGCAGCGTGGGCTTTGCCGGAGCAAACGTTTTTTACGATTCGCTCTTGCCGCATGTCGCCGGTTCGGATGAGATTGACCAGGTTTCCTCGCGCGGCTATGCGATGGGCTACCTGGGCGGTGGCCTGTTGCTGGCAATCAACCTGGGAATGATTATGGGATTGCCTTCCGTATTGCCGGGGATTTTCCCGGCCCTGGCTTCATGGAGCGAGGGTGACCTGACCACGCTGATGACGCGCATCTGTTTCTTGACGGTGGCTGTCTGGTGGGTGCTTTTCACCATTCCGCTCTGGCGGCACGTGCCAGAGCCAAAACGCCGTATCAAAGCGAGTGAGAAAGATTTCAACCCGCTGCAAGCCAGCTTTGGACGGTTGAAAGAAACCTTTAGCGAAATCAAAAAATACCAACAGTTGCTCTACTTCATCATTGCTTTCTGGCTGTATAACAATGGAATCGGCACTATTATTTATATGGCGACCATTTACGGCACCGAATTGGGCTTCAGTTCGACCACGACCATCGGCACGCTGTTGATGGTGCAATTCGTCGCTATGCCCTTTGCCTTCCTGTTCAGCTGGCTGGCAAAGAAAATCGGCACCAAGCCGGCCATCCTGCTCAGCCTGGCCATCTACACGTTGATTGCCATTGCCGGATATTTCCTATACCAGGAATGGCAATTCTGGGCGCTTGGGTTCGCTGTGGCAACCGTGCAGGGTGGCAGTCAGGCGCTCAGCCGTTCGCTGATGGGACGGATGATGCCGAAGAGCAAATCCGCCGAGTTTTACAGCTTCTTCAGCATCAGCGAGAAAATCGCCGGGACGGCCGGCCCGCTGCTGTTTGGCGCGGTCAGCGCCCTGATGGGCGGCAGCCGCTTGAGCATCGTTTCGCTGATTGTCTTCTTCGCGGCTGGCGGCTTCTTGCTGGCGCGGATTGACGAAAAAGAAGGTATCCGCGTGGCGGAAGCGGAGGATGCGAAACTGGAAGCCGCTGCAATTGCAGTGAACTAACCGTCCGGCTATTCCAATCTCCAGCGGCGCGCATTGCTCCTATGAGACTGCGCGCCGTTGTGGTTTAATCGAGCCTTATATGGACTATATCCTCCAACTTCGCAAATATATCGGACACCGCCCCATCCTGATGGTCGGGGCAGCCATCCTTGTCATTGATTCGCAAAACCGCCTGCTGCTGATGAAACGCTCAGATAGCGGGTTGTGGGGCCCGCCGGGCGGCGCAACCGAGCCGGGAGAATATGTGGAGGCCGCTGCCAAACGCGAAACAACAGAGGAAACCGGCCTGGAAATTGGCGAGATGTCTTTGTTTGGCGTTTTCTCCGGCCCGGAGCTGTATTACAAATACCCCAACGGCGACGAAGTCTACAATGTGACCATCGTCTATCTCTCGCGTGACTGGCGCGGCAGCGTAAAACTCAACGGCGAGCACACCGAATATCGCTGGTTTGCAGCGGATGAAATTCCCGCGCCAGAACAAATCAGCCCACCGATTGCGCCGGTCATCGAACAGTTCAAACTCACCATCAATAAGGCTTTGTGAAGCGCTGCCCACCGTGCTATAATTTTTGAGAAAGGAATACCGGATGAAGTTTACCGTTGAATACGAACAAGAAACCGATGGTCGCTGGCTGGCGGAAGTAAAAGAGTTGCCGGGCGCGCTGGCATACGGAGAAACCCCAGAACAGGCTGTGGCTCATGCCCAGGCATTGGCATTGCGTGTGGTGGCTGACCGGCTGGAGCATGGGGAAAACTCTCCCATGCTGATGTTCTCCTTTGAATCTGCGTGAGCGAGTGGAGGGCAATCAAAGCCAGACGTTTACTGGCAGCGCTTCTGCGAATTGGGTGGAGCGTCAAACGCCAAACCGGTTCACATAAAGTTCTTGCGCGACCTGGCTGGCCGGATACAGTCTTTGCATTCCATGACAACGAAGAAATTGGCCCACGCATGTTGGCAAGGCTGGCAAAAGTCACCGGCCTGAAGCCTGAAGATTTATAAGCCCAGGAATTATGTAAGGCGCGAAGCCTGTCTATCAGGCTTCGCGCCTTCGTGGTTTAATTGGGACAATATTGAAATCGCAAAGAGCAGATATGTCCAAAATCCAAGAGTTCTACTTCGAGACCTGGGCCGACCTGAACTACCGCATCGGCAAGAACCCGGCGGCGATTGGCGCGTCGGCGCATATTTTGTACGTTGGCAAAAAGCCGGAGGAGAGACCATGAAACACACATCGTTCGCCACCGCCACGCGCGGATTGAACCGCGACCTGCCGCCCATGCGGCTATTCGAACGCGCCAAGAAACTCGGCGTGTGGAATCCATCCGACATCGACCTGTCGAAAGATAAGGCCGATTGGGCGGCCCTGACCGACGCGGAAAAAGACCTCATCTGGCGGCTGCTGGGAATGTTCGTCTCTGGCGAGGAGGCCGTAACCCTCGACCTGCTGCCGCTCATCAGCGTCATCGCCGCCGAGGGGCGCATCGAGGAGGAAATGTACCTGACCACTTTCCTGTTCGAGGAAGCCAAGCACACCGACTTTTTCCGCCGATTTTTGGATGAAGTGGCCTTACTCCCCTCTCCCGACGGGAGAGGGGCCGGGGATGAGGGACTTGACCGCTACCACGCCGAAAACTACCGCCACATCTTCTACGAAGCCCTGCCCGAAGCATTGCTCTCCCTGAAAGATGACCCCTCGCCCGCCGCGCAGGTGCGCGCCTCGGTCACATATAATATGGTCGTCGAGGGCGTCCTGGCCGAAACCGGCTACCACGCCTTTTTCAGCGCCCTGCAACGCAGCAACCGGATGCCCGGCTTGCGCAGGGGAATCTCGCTCTTGAAACAGGATGAATCGCGCCACATCGCCTACGGCATTTACCTGCTCTCGCGCCTGGTGGCCGAACATCCCGACCTGTGGGACGAACTGCAAACACAGATGAACGCCCTGCTGCCGTCCGCTATCGGCGTGATTGGCGACGCCTTCGCCGCTTACGAGGTTGTCCCGTTTGGGCTGGTGGAGGATGACTTCATCCAATACGCCATGACCCAGTTCAGCAAACGCGCCGAGCGGCTCGAAAAAGCGCGCGGAGCCAGCCTGGATGAAATCAACCGCGTCACCCAGTCCGTCATCGAAAGTGGAGATGCCTGAACCATGTACCCTGACCCTGAAATCCAACAAAAGGCCCAAAAACTACGCGAACAAGCGCAAGGAACCTCCACGCCCTGGCTCGATGGCGCGGAAAACCTCGGCCACCTGGTCGATGGAATCTTGCAAGTTTTTGAAACGCCCGCGCCCGACCTGAACAAGATGGGGACACAACTCACCGCTCTGGTTGAAACCGTCCAGAACGCCCTGCCCAACATGGAAGATGCGGGCAATACCATCCTACCCCTGCTCGAAAACATTCAACAGACCATCCCGAATATCGAGGCCGGGGAGGCAATTCAGCCCCTGCTCGAATCCATCGGCGACCTGCTCGGCGCGCTCGGCGATTTGAGTTCGTAAAACGGCCCATCCGCGTTCATCTGCGTAATCCGCGTCCAAAGATTATCATGCCCATTAAACGCCCAAACTACCTCACCTCGCGCCACATCCACCCAAAAGTGCGCATTGACACAGCCCAATTGCCAAACGGCGAAACCATCGAGCCGGTACTCCTCGAGTTCAGCGATTGGGCCGGTATCATCGCCCTGACCAAAGCACAAGAAGTCCTGCTCATCCGGCTCTACCGGCGCGGCGTGGATGAAATCGTTTGGGAAATCCCCGGCGGGATGATTGACCCGGGCGAAACCCCGCTCGAAGCGGCCCAACGCGAGTTGCTCGAAGAAACCGGCTACGGCGGCGGGAGGTTCCTCGAAATGCCGGTCATCTCGCCCAATTCCGACAACCACACCAACCGCTACCACCCCTTCCTGGCCCTGGATGTGGAAAAACGCGGCGGGCTATCCGAGGAGGACATCGACCGCGTCGAAGTCCACCCCACCCCGCTCGATGAAGTCATCCGCATGGCGCAGCGCGGCGAACTGCTGCAAGCCATGCAGGTCAGCG
>CAYLZI010000192.1:0-5705 GCA_964388215.1 uncultured Anaerolinea sp. | reverse complement strand
ATTAGTATATGCTAATTCAATAGTTTAGCATAGGCTTTTAGTCATGAATTTGGATTATTTTTGTCATGCTTTTAAGAGCAAAAAAAATACAGACCGGATATTTAATCCGGTCTGTGTAAATCGCAAATTTGCGTTGGGGAGGAAATTACGGCTCTGTTGGGTACCCGGCCTGCTGCCAGGCGGCGAAACCGCCCAGCAGGGGGGTGACGCGGATGAATCCGTTCTCCAGCAGGGTGAGCGCCGCACGGGCGCTGGATTCCTCCGCCGGTCAGGTGCAGTAGGGGATAATCCAGTCGTTCTTATTCAGTTCGGCCAGGCGGGTGGGCAGTTCGTTTTCTGGAATATTGACCGCGCCGGTAACGTGCTTGAGTTGGAACGATTCGGCGCTGCGCACATCCAGGAGTACCGCATCGCCGTTCTCGAGGGCTTGTAAGGCTTCTTCCAGTCCCACGCGCGGGGCGGAGCGGGTGTCTGAAGCAGGGGCTGACACGGTGGGTGGCGCGGCTGCCGGTGCTTGGTTCAAGAAAATGACCGCCAGGGCGATGAGCAGTAACCCGCCTAGCCCCAACAATACCAAAGGCAGGGAGTTTTTCTGCGAGCGCGCAGTTTTGCGGGCCTTGCGAGGTGATTTTTCAGGCATATTCGTGTTGTCCTTCCGTCATTTTGCAGAATAGTTCGCCTCCGTTGCAACAGGCGCATTCCAGTTGCAGGGTGGCGTGGGCGATGCCGTAGCGCTGGGCGAGCAGCTCGGTCAGTTCGCCCTGGATAGCCGCCCCGCAGCTGATGGAAACGTCATCGGTGACGACGTGCGCCGACAGGAGGCGTTTTTGCTGGTCGATGCTCCAGACATGCAGGTCGTGGACGCCTTTGACGCCAGGCACAGCGTTCATCTCTCCGACCATTTTTTTGATGTCTATGTCAGCGGGGGCGCTTTCAAGCAGGATGTGGATGGTCTCGCGCAAGATGCCCCAGGCGTTCCACAGAATCAGCAGACCAATCAGCACGCTAACGAGCGGGTCGAGCCAGTTCCAGCGGGTAAAGAAGATGACGACCCCGGCGAGCACCGCCCCGAGGGTGGAAAACACGTCGCCAATCAAGTGGATGAAGGCCGAGCGCATGTTCAGGTCGTGTTCGCTGCCTTCCTTAATGAGCCAGGCTGTCACGGCGTTGATGACGAAGGCCACCAATCCCACCCCGACCAGAATGCCGGAATTAACTTCGGGCGGATTGATAAAACGCTGCCAGGCTTCGTAGAAAATCCCCAGCGAAATGAGCGCCAGGGTGGCCGAGTTGACCATGGCGGCCAGAATTCCGGCGCGGTGGTAGCCAAAGGTTTTGCGGGCGTTGGCAGGCTGCAAGGCTTTGTTCAAGGCATACCAGCTCAGGCCCAACGCCAGAACATCGGTGAAGTTGTGGGCTGCATCGGTCAGCAGGGCCAGGCTGTTGCCAAATAGCCCGGCGATGACTTCGACGACGACGAAGGCCAGCGTCAGGCTGAGCGAGAGTCCCAGCCGCCAGGAGGTTTTTTGGGAAAGGTTTTCGAGGTGAGAGTGGGTGTGCGTGGTCATGAAGTTAGCCGTGCCGGGCGTGTTCCAGTCCTTTTTGGAATAATTCGGTGACGTGTTCATCATCGAGGGCGACAAAGACCTGCCGCCCCTGTTTGCGGGAACGGATGAGCCGCTTGTCTTTCAGCCATCGCAACTGATGCGAAATGGCCGATTTAGTGGGGCCAATCTGCCGAACCAGGTCACCCACGCTAACCTCGCCATCCATCAGCGCAGCCAGGATGTGCACGCGGGTTGGGTCGCTCAGGGCCGAGAACAGGTCGGCCAGGCGGCTGGCGGTGGGGTCGTCGAGCGTCAGGTGAGACATCATACCGTTTGCGCTTCACATAGTTGAACAAACACTCAACTATCGTGAATAATTCTACCCTTGTATCCCGGAATGGTCAAGGCAGCCCGTCCAATCAAATATGGCGTTCTCAAGACAGCAAGTTTCTCCCTCACCCCTGCCCCTCTCCCGGCGGGAGAGGGGAAATTCCCTTCCCCTGGCGGGGAAGGGCCAGGGAAAGTGCCCCGAAGGGGTATGAGGACGAATGCCATGCGAAAGCGAAAACGTCAAGCATTCTTGAGAACGCCATCTCCAATCAAAAAAACAAAACCCCACCCCAATCTCGAACACCTGTTTCATGGTAAACTTGCCCGCATGACCTCCATTGTCTCAATTGATATCGAAACCACCGGCCTCGACGCCAACAAAGACGCCATCATCGAAATCGGGGCGATTAAATTCAATGGCCGCCGCATCGAAGACGAGTGGACGACCTTCATCAACCCCAACCGCCACATCCCCGAAGCCATCACAAACCTGACCGGCATCGACGACAGCATGGTGCGTAACGCCCCGCGCCTGGGAGATGTCATCGAAGAGTTGGAATCCTTCGTCGGTGAACGTCCGGTTTTGGGACAAAATGTGCGTTTCGATTTGGGATTTTTACAACGCCAGCGCATTTTACTGTTTAACCAGGTTATCGACACTTACGAATTGGCCTCAGTCCTGCTCCCCACTGCCAGCCGCTACAATTTAGGGGCATTGGGCCAGCAACTGGGGATTCCCCTCCCCGCCACGCACCGCGCTCTGGACGACGCCCGCGTCACCCACGCCGTGTACCTGCGCCTGATGGACATCGCCGCCGAACTGCCGCTCGACCTGCTGGCAGAAATCGTGCGCGCCGGAGAGCCGCTCGACTGGGATGCAAATTACGCCTTCCAACAGGCCATGCGCCAACGGGCACGCGAACAGGTCAAAGAGAAAAAGGCCAAGCCACAGCGAGATGACAGCCCAATGTTCAGCCAGCAGGCAACAGGGGCGAAAATTCCACCCCTGGGGCCAGTCAAAGAATCGCTTAAACTGGACCCTGATGAGGCCGCCTCCGTCCTCGAATATGGCGGGCCATTCTCCCAATACTTCCAGAACTACGAATACCGCCCCGAGCAGGTCGATATGCTGCGGGCAGTTGCCAACGCGCTCTCGTGGAGCGGCCACCTGATGGTTGAAGCGGGGACGGGCGTCGGCAAGTCATTTGCGTATCTCGTCCCGGCGGCGCTGTTTGCCATTCAGAACAAAACTCGCGTGGTGGTCAGCACCAACACCATCAACCTGCAAGACCAGTTAATTCAAAAAGACCTCCCCAGTGTGCGCAACGCGCTCGGCATCGACCTGCGAGCTGCCGTGCTAAAAGGCCGCTCGAATTATCTTTGCCCGCGCCGCTTGCAGTTGATGCGCAAAAACGGGCCGAATACCGTTGACGAAGCGCGCGTCCTGTCGAAAATCCTGACCTGGAGTTGGGACGGGGCCAGCGGCGACCGCAACGACCTGAACCTGAACCGGCCCTCTGAAAAAGAAGTCTGGAACCGGCTGTCTGCCGAAGACGAAGGCTGCTCCTCCGAAACCTGCGCCGGGCGCATGGGCGGAATCTGTCCCTTTTACCGCGCCAAACAGGCCGCGCTGGCCGCGCACATCCTGGTCGTCAACCATGCCCTGTTACTTTCAGATGTGGCATCTGGCTCAAAAGTGCTGCCCGAATACCAGTATCTCATTGTTGACGAAGCCCATCACCTCGAAAACGCCACCACCGGGGCCATGTCATTCCGGCTCTCGCAGCAAGATTTCGAGCGGATGCTGAAGGAGGTCGGCGGCGCATCGAGCGGCGTGCTGGGCCACCTGCTCACCGCCGCCAACGGCAAAGCCCGCCCGGCAGATTACGCCAAGCTGATGCAACTGGCCGGGCGCGCCAGCGACACCGCCTTTCGGCTCGACAGTTACAGCAAAGACTTTTTCTACGCGCTGAATGAATTCATGGCCCGCCAGCAAGAAGGCCGCCAGAAGAGCATGTACGCCTTCTCCACGCGCATCCTGCCCGCCAGCCGCACCCAGCCCGGCTGGGACAACATCGAAATCACTTGGGGCAGTGCCGCCGAAACCATGACCTTGCTGGTCAATCTCATTGGCGAACTCTACAAAGCCGCCGGGGAATTGTATGCCGATGGCATCGAGGAACTCGAAGACTCGGCAGGCGCGCTCAGCAGCCTGTACCGGCGCATCAGCGAAGCCAACCTCGCCATCAGCGGCATGATTCACAAGCCCAACCCCGAAACGATTTACTGGATTGAAGTCCAGCCGCAGAGCAACCGCCTGACCTTGAACACCGCCCCGCTGCGAGTCGGGCCGCTCATCGAACAATATCTCTGGCACGAGAAAGAATCGGTCATCCTGACCTCAGCCACGCTAACCGCCGCAGGGGATTACACCTACCTGCGCGGCGTGCTGAATGCTGACGAAGCCGATGAACTGACCCTCGGCTCGCCTTACGATTACGAAAACTCGACCCTGCTCTTCATCGGTAAAGACATCCCGGAGCCGAACCAGCCGGGTTACGAACAGGCCGTCAACCGGGCCATCATCCAAACGGCGATTGCCACCAGCGGGCGGATGCTGGTCTTGTTTACCAGTTACGCGCAACTCAAACGGGCTTCGCAGGCCATCGCGCGGCCCCTCATCCAACATGAAATCCAAGTCTACGAACAGGGCGAGGGGGCCGGGCCTGCCGCGCTGCTGGAGGCCTTCAAATCCAGCCCGCAGGCAGTGTTGCTCGGAACTCGCTCGTTTTGGGAAGGCGTGGATGTGCCAGGTGAATCGCTCTCGGTCGTTGTCATCACCAAACTGCCCTTTGAAGTCCCCTCCGACCCCATCATCGCCGCCCGCTCTGAGACTTTCGACGAGCCCTTCAGCGAGTACCAGGTTCCCGAAGCGATTCTCAAATTCCGGCAGGGATTCGGGCGCCTGATTCGCACCGCCAGCGACCGGGGCGTAGTCGTTATCCTTGACCGGCGCGTACTGACCAAGCAATACGGACGGCTGTTCATCGAGAGCCTGCCGCAATGCACCCTGCGCCAGGGAAATTCCACCGACCTGCCCAAACTGGCTGAGCGCTGGCTGGGGTGAAAACCAAAACGCTGATAAAAAACGGCCAAAGCCTATAGACTTTGGCCGTTTTTTGCTGCCATTATTCAGCCTGAATTTTCTCAGCCCGACGAATTTCATAATCATTACT
This sequence comes from uncultured Anaerolinea sp., assembly GCA_964388215.1. Taxonomy (GTDB): domain Bacteria; phylum Chloroflexota; class Anaerolineae; order Anaerolineales; family Villigracilaceae; genus UBA5195. The sequence goes on along the minus strand of CAYLZI010000192.1, from coordinate 592 downwards.
TATCAATAAAGAAAGCCTTATTATCCATAGCATTACATTTGTCATACCCGCTTCGTGAGATTCGGTACAACACGGAATTGAAAATTAAGGATATATTAATCAAGTCAAATTGTGACATCTTTATCTAATTACATACAAGGAGGTGGTCGCATCGCAAAGGAGTACCAGAAGAGAAAGTCACCTGTTTTACATGTAATCAGAGTAAGAAACCCAAACTTAAGGAGAATGCAAACAATGTCCACAAAGAAACTGCTCGTTTTACTTGGCACGCTCGTTCTCGTTATCGCCTTGTCTGCCTGCGCTGGCCCCGCTGGCCCACAAGGCCCTGCTGGTCCTGCCGGCCCTGCCGGCCCTGCTGGCCCTGCCGGTTCCGCTGGCGCTGCTGGCACCATGGCTGAGATGAGCTGCACCGAATGCCACAATGACACCGCCATCATCACCCGCCATAAATCCAACTGGACAACCTCTGCGCATGGTTCAGGCCCCGGTCTGGGCTATGCCGGCGAGCGCAAAGACTGCGCGGGCTGTCACGATGGCGCCACTTTCAGCCAGATGATTGCTGAAGGCAAGAATTTCAGACAGGTTGAGGCGG